>JAGVOC010000113.1 GCA_020052975.1 Desulfobacterales bacterium
CATCCCTGATTTCGAATTTTTTCATAGCCACCTCCGTAGATTGATTGTGGCTATATTTTACCATATTATGCGGCATTATTTATGTCGTTATGTATAAATTAACAGATTAGAAAATGGTGATACTCCTCACGAATATTTGTGTCACCGTTGCTTAAAAGGGCGTTCTTCGTTATGACGTTCATTCTCGATGCTATATTTTCATTCCGCATCCTTTTTTTGACACCGTGAAAATATTGGAGGACTCTTGGCTTTTCTGTCCGCGCTCATTATTAAATTTCATTGACATAACTTACCGAAAGTTATAATTTTATACCATAATTAGACGCTAAGCCACTCCTAGGGGAGGGGTAAAACGATGATTGTCGATTCAATCCATGTCAAGGGTTTCAGGTCAATCTATGATGAAGTGCTCTATTGCGAGCAACTGACTGCTCTCGTTGGAGTCAATGGAGTCGGTAAGTCGTCCTTCTTGAAAGGACTCGATTTATTTTATAACCCGTCTCCAAAATTGGAGGCCGAGGATTTTTACAATGGAGATACGTTAAAAGAAATATCCATTGCAGTTACTTTTAAAAATCTTTCGCGTGAAGCAGCCGACCTTTTTTCATCCTATATGCAAGACAACAAGCTCACCGTTGAACGAGTCTTTTCCTGGGACTCTGGTAAGGTATCCTGGAAATATCATGGAGCATCCCGACAGAACCCAGAGTTTCAATCAGTCCGTGAAGGTCTCCTCATAAAAGATCGAGGCAAGACGGCGAAAGATGCCTATGAAAGACTCCGCCAACAACCTGATTACTCAACATTGCCAGTATGGACTGCAATAGGCAATGTTTCAGGAGCTTTGAAGCAATGGGAAGCAGAAAATCCAGGCAAATGTCTTCACCAAAGGGATGATGGCCAATTCTTTGGGTTTAAGGAAGTTGCACAAGGCTATCTCGGAAAGTTTACACGTTTCTTATTCATACCGGCAGTAAGGGATGCTTCCTTGGACAGCGCTGATAACAAAGGCGGAGTTTTGGCGTCCTTGATGGATCTTGTGGTCAGAAGCGTGATTGCAAACAAAGAGGCACTTATAAAACTGAAGGAAGAAACCCAAAAGAAATACCAGGAAATACTCGATCCTGAAAAATTGACTGAATTGAAAACCTTGGCGGATCGCATGAGCATAACTTTAAAAGATTTTGTGCCGGACGCAAAAGTTGAATTGAATTGGCTGCCGCTAGCAGAACTAAGCATCCCCCTCCCACAAGCCGATGTGAAATTAATTGAAGATGGATACTCGTCCACCGTATCGAGGACTGGGCATGGCTTGCAGAGAGCTTTTATTTTGACAATGCTCCAACATTTAGCTTTAGCGCAGACAGCGCTTCCTCAACAAGGTGGTGTTGCAGGAGAGTCTGGAGGTAGCACCCTGTTGCCCAACTTAGTGCTGGCTATTGAAGAACCCGAACTTTATCAGCATCCCAATAGACAGCGTCATCTTGCGAACATATTCTTGCAACTCGCTACCGGCAATACCCCCGGCGTAGCAGAGAAGACACAGATAATATACGCGACCCATTCCCCCTTATTTGTCGGCATCGATAGAATTGACCAATTAAGGCTGTTAAAGAAAGTTGTTAATAACGGCAGTCCCAAAATAACGCGAATTATCAGCACGGATTTGGGCACACTGGCTAACCTAGTTTGGGAGGCGGACAATAAGCCGCAAACAGTCTACACGCGCGAAACCTTAAAGCCTCGCTTACAAACGATCATGACGCCTTGGATGAATGAAGGTTTTTTTGCTGACGTAGCTGTCCTGGTAGAAGGAGAGGATGATCGGGCTGCTATCCTCGGCTATGCGAAAGCCAAGGGGCAAGATTTAGAAAGCATAGGCATCTCCGTTATCCCATGCGGGGGAAAGCAAAGCATGGATCGCCCAGCGCTTATTTTCAAACAATTGGGGATACCAGTTTATCTTGTTTGGGATGGCGACAAGGGAGGCAATAATGCAAAGCCGGAAGATAACCACCGTCTATTGAGAATAGTCAATCAGACTGTAGTAGACTGGCCAGTCTATATCGGAACTGATTCTGCCTGTTTTGAAAAGAGTCTAGACTTTATCCTTTGCAATGAAATTGGCGAAGATATTTATAATGGCCTACTTGAAGAATGCCAGACTAGCTTTTGCATCCCTAAGAAAAAGTATGCAAAAAAGAATCCTTCCGTTATTTCTACTATCATTCAAAAAGCACAGGCGCAAGGGAAAAATAGCAACAGTCTTAATAGCATCATTGATAATATTTTGATGCTAAAGACAAGCGGTTCACAATAGAATGTATGAAGAAACTCAACCAATCGCAGAAATTTATTACGGCTTAGCTTTTTGATCATAATAATATTCTAGCTATGTTTATTTACGATAGACCAATTGAAACAGAAAAAGATGACTTTTTGGGAAGAGCTAATTTCTCAAAGCATCTTGGGAAAGCTCTTTTGCAATGGAAGGAAAAGGAGAGTCTTGTCGTTGCAATTTATGGGGAATGGGGATCGGGAAAATCCTCGGTAATAAACCTCGCAAGCGAATTTATCCTAAATAGCAGCGAGCAAAATAAGCCTACAATCATTGAATTTAATCCTTGGTTTTTTTCAGAACAAGAAAAGCTTACCGAACATTTCTTCAATGAAATTGCCAAAGAGCTTGAGATCAAAAAAGATAGCTTAAAAGACGAGGCAATCGCTAAAAAGCTTAGGTTTTATGCAAGCGTGCTTAACCTGACTCCGGATAGCAAATTATTTCATGATCTGTTTACCAAGATAGTACTGGGGCTCGGCCTACTCGGGATTTCTACAGGCAAAGTACTTGAATGGCTCAAAGTAACAAATATTTGGAACCATGTCTTATTCTTTGCTGGCCTTTTACTGATATTGGCAGGAATATTCAAGGATTCTCTTTTAAAATTAGCAGAAGTTTTTGAGAAAAAAACTGAATCGAATCGTAAATCTGTTTTAGAAATCAAAAAAGAAATTAAAAATGAATTAAGTAAAAGAGAGAAAAAATTAATTATCACTATTGATGATATAGATCGTTTAAATCAAACAGAAATAAGACAAATATTCAGATTGATTAGAGTTAATGCTGATTTTCCAAATACAATTTATCTCTTGGCTTTTGAAAGGAAAATAATTGAAAAGAATCTTGAAGAGCAGGCGGGCGTATCGGGCAAGGATTATTTGGATAAGATCATACAAGTCAATTTTGATATTCCATTCGCCAGATCTAATAAGATAGCTGCATTTTTATTCAAGGAATTGGATCGAGTTTTGAAAGTATTGCCCGAGTCCGCTCATAAATACTTTGGCCAAGATGATCCTTATTGGACTAACATTTACCATTCCGGATTTAAATCTTTTTTTGGAAATATTAGAGACGTAAAAAGATATATAGGCAGCTTGGAATTTAATATCTCCCAAATGTTTCGTGAAAACGTAATGGAAGTAAATCCGATAGACTTTATCGCCATAGAAGCGATCAGAGTTTTTACACCCGAGTTTTATTCTTTTATGAAAGTACGGAATTCTTTATTCACGTCTACTGATCGAGGTTTGGGAGGAAATAAAGAGGAAAGCAAGAGAAAGGATGAAATAGAAAAAGCCTTAGATGAGTTGTCAGGTGATCTGAGGGCGCACCTTCGTGAACTGATAAGTAGACTCTTTCCTCAGCTCGGCAGCGTTTTTCAGTATGGCTATTCATCATACGGAGCTGAGTGGCAATCCACATGGAATAAAAACTTAAGGGTGTGCGCAACCGATTATTATGATAGCTACTTTACATTGATCCCCGGCGGCGATGAAGAGGAATTAAGTCAATTTGAAATTCAGACTATTTTGAGCAAATCCGCGAATCTTAAAGATCTTGAGGATGTTCTTCGCAAATATATGGAAAACAAAAAAATCAGAAAGGTACTAGAAAAAATCCAGGACTACACTAGTGACCCTGCATTTATTCCGCAGTCCAATGCAAAGAATATAGTTCAAGCATTATTTAACATCTCAGATGAAGTGCCACATGAGAAAGTCGGGATGTATGATTTTGGCGCGGACATGGATATAATGCGCATCATTTATCAAATCCTAAAAAGAGAAAAGGATAAAAACAATAATTATGATATTTTAAAGGAAACTATTCCGATATCAAAAGGATTATATGGCCCTATCCAAGAGATATCTCTCGAATCCTCTCGTGATAAAGAAAAAAGGAGTCCTGAGGAGTTTCTAGTACCTAGGGAAAAAATTCAAGAGCTACAAAAAATATGCCTTGAAAAAATACTAAGTTATCAGGATAAAATCTTTGATCAGAAAAACTTTTTGTACATTATATATAGATGGCGAGAATGGGACGAAGGCGAAACTCTTAATAAGTTTATAGAAAAGGTTCTGAGTGATGATGAGAAATTGATATTATTTTTAGACAAATTTATAACGGAAACAATGAGTCAATCGTGTGATGATTATGGAATAATCAAAAGAAAGAAATTTAATTTTAAGAATCTGAAGGATTTTATAGACTTGGATGCCCTGAAGGTCAGATTAGAAGAATTAAAAGAAAAGAATCGCGCCCTATACGAAGCCAACAAAGAGACTGTTGATTCTTTCATGGATAAAGTCCCTCCAAAAGGTGAGCAAGAGATCGATACATTCTAAGTTGCATTGCTTTTTGCGTTCTTTACTTTTTTGTGCTAATGTGAAACTACGTTAACAATTTAATTTCACTTTTCATAAAGAACTGTCCTTCATCCGATTTTTGCGAAAAGTCCGTGAAAAATACGCCGTCAAACACCTCCTTTCTAGGGAGAAATTGACAGTAATCGAGAAATGTGGCCTAGTAAAAGTTATGTCCCTCACAGGATGTAATGGGCAACATTGGTTATTGTCTGGCGGTCGAACCTGCCTCTTCGGCAGAAACGCCAACGGCTTAGCTGAGCCAAATAATCGGTAGTCACGCTCTTGTACAAGGCGTGCATAGACTCTCGGACTAATCGCAAAAGATTGTGAAACAAGGGAACTTGCAGTTTTTTATGGCAAGTTTTTTTGTTTTATGAGCACTCAAAATGGTGTTGAAAATGCACATGCTTTCATCAACAAATCCGGGGCTGGGGATAATAAAATAAGTACACTTATCGATGGCTTTTTGGAATATTCTCAGTATGAACTAAACTTCTCTCCCAAGACAATTTCCAAGTATCAGGAATCTTTAGGTTGGTTCGTTCGGGATATCGGGGACAAAGAAATTAATGAGCTCACTGTTCAAGATTTTGTAAGGCTGAAGAAACTGATGATAGGAAGGGGAGTGGGACAATCCCGGATTGCCAGTGTTGTTTTTGCCACAAAAAGCTTTTTGAACTATTGCCGTAATTTTTTGAAACTTTCCGCTTTAGATCCGAAACAAATCAGGCCGCCCAAAAGAGTGAAGCGGGAGGTGATTTTTCTGACCAAGGAAGAAATCGAGTCTTTTATAAATACAATCGGCACTGCTACTATGACCGATCTGCGTTTTCGAGCCATTGTCGCAACGATTCTGGGCACGGGTATGCGCATCAGTGAAGTTCTTTCCCTGAATCGTAAGGATATACAGTGGGACAAGAAAGAAGCTAAGATCATCGGCAAGGGGAACAAGGAGAGAAGGGTATTTTTTACTGACAAAGCTCTGGGATGGATAAGAAAATATCTGGAGAGACGCCACGATTCCTGTGAAGCCGTTTTTGTAACAACAGGAGAACCTCAGAGATTAACTACGTGGGATATTTGGCGATTCTTTAAACGGCACCGGGAAAAAGCAAAAATTGCAAAGAAATTGACTCCGCACATCCTGCGCCATACTGTAGCTACCAACCTGGTATTCAACGGCTGTCCGATTGTTCACGTCAAAGAAATTCTGGGACACGAGCGGCTGGACACAACATGCAGATACTATCTTGGAGTGGATAAAGAACTGGCCAAAAGGGCACATGATCAATACTTGGATTTGTGATGTAATTTGCAGTTACCACACTTGACCTGACGGAACATGGCTGAAAGGGTCGGCATGCGGTGCTCACATACTAACAGTGGAAAATGGATGACGAAGAAAATTAATGGCTATGAAAGAAAATGAACGAGATACATAATCCGCTGGTAAACTGCCTATTGAAAATAAAAGCAGACTTATCACCAGTCGGGTTAATTTTTTGTTAGGGCTCTTTTCTTTCTGAGTCTAATGTATTATCAAATATAGACAAGAATTTGCGTTCTGCTCTGTCTGCGAAAAGCCCTGATAACAAGCATATCATTGAAACAAACGATAATCCTCCCGAATCAGAAATATTATTAGATACGCCGATAACTTTTAAACTGCTTTGAAGGACAAGAGTTGATAGGAAACCGAAAAGAACGCCAATATAAAAAGGTGTGGCGTGTTTCCAATAATCGCTTCTTAGCATATTATAGGATTTTCTTTTCCAAAAAATAATTAAACTCCTTGCCAAACCACCAAGAGCGCCAGAAAATGACCCAATTATATAAATAGGATTGACGCCAAAAAATCGATAAGACTGGCTGTCAGTAGTTCTGGACAGAACATACATAACAAGTATCAATGATATCAATGAAAATATTATTAATTCCGCCATTACACGATACGGGCGTGAAGTGACCCACCACCCATGTGTTGCTATCTTGCATTCCTTATCGAGCTCTGTATCGTTCATGCTGTTTAATTATCGATCTTGTTCCTAACTATTAATTAGACCGTTAATAGTACTAACAACGGAAATCCGATATTTGTCAGATAAAGTTCGTGTTTATCGATAGGCACTTGATTCCCTGTAATAACTTACACTATTTTCAAGTTTTTAAAAAGTCCGGATTTCAGGAAGTACGTAACAAAATCCGGCAATGCCTGATAGCTCGCGTTCTTACCTTTACATATAATTTAGCGATCAAGCATCGAGTTCGGAATGAAATCAAAATGTCGGTCATTTATCATTTCTCTGACTTTAGCCCCTTCTACCGCGGCGGTATAATATTTCAGGGTAGTAACCGGGTCCGAATGACCTAAGGCAGTCTGAACTACATTAATACCAGCTCCCCTCATTAAATACTGAGTCGCGAATGTATGTCTCTTATGCCGAGCTCAACATAAGAGGCATTATGCCGAGTTCCAAATTATGCCGAGATGAATTAGAATTTGTTTCTAAGTATTCTTATATCTCCTTCATTTA
>JAGVOC010000338.1 GCA_020052975.1 Desulfobacterales bacterium
TGGGGGATAAAACCCCCGAAAGTATGTGATAGAGCCCTTTAAAAGATCCTGATTTTTCTATTGCAACCATGTCTGCCGGCTGTTCAACCACGCACACCAGGGAAGTGTTTCTGGATGGATCGCTGCAGATATGACAGGTCTCTGTTTCACTCAATGCAAAACAGAGACTGCATATCCTCACCTTTTGCCTTATATCCAGTATGCTGGCTGCAAGCTGTTCGGCTTCTTTAAGCGGGGAACGCAGGATATGCATTGCAAGGCGTTCGGCGGTTTTTTCTCCAACACCGGGAAGCTTTGCGAGATTTTTTATCAGATTCAGAATAGACAGCGGGTAGTGCATAAAACGCCTCAAATATGACGGCTTTGTAAAAAGTCATTCTGTCCGCCGCGACGGATGCTTCATCCTCGCCATGTTGAATTCTCGCTACGCGAGACGGCAAGGCCGATTCAACATGGTGAATCATTGCAGCGTACTAATATGTACGCTGCATTTCTCAAGATTCGCGCGCCTTGAATAATGAACTTTATACTTTGCCGTCTGAATATCGATTTTTTACGAGTTCATAAAATATGGTCGGACGGGGAATTCCGCATCAAAAAAATCACATAAGTCCCGGGATACTGATGCCTCCGGTTAATTTGCTCATCTCCTGGGAAACCATTTCCTGGGATTTAGACAGAGCATCGTTAACGGCAGCAATAATAAGGTCCTGAAGCATTTCCACGTCGTTCGGATCAACAACCTCTTTTTCTATCCGTATGGAAACGATCTGTTGTTTACCGTTTGCCTGAACTTTAATCATGCCTCCTCCGGAAGCTGCTTCAACAGTTCTTAAAGCCAGCTCTTCCTGCATTTTGACCATGCCGGCCTGGAGCTTCTGGGCCTGCTTCATCATATTCCCGATTCCCTTCATCAAAATTCCTCCTATAAAATCTTTGCATCCAGCACTTTCCCTTTAAATACGTCTACTGCATCAGTTACAAGGGGGTGATTAAGCGCATCAGATATCAAAATATTAGTCCCGGTTTTCTCTTGGGCGGTCTTTAATTCAGAGGTTTTTTCCCCTTCCAAAGCAATTTCCATGCTCATTCCAAAAAAATCTCTGCAAACTTTGTCCAAAATATCGAGGTTTTTCTTCCGTTTAACCATATTCAAATTAAAACTGTTTCCGCCAACTTCAATCTCAAGCCTGTTTTCAGTTATTTTTCTTATCGAACATTTCGCCATACTCGCAGCAAGTGAAGGATGTTTTTCGGATATTATTGTATAAAGCTTTCCCCAAGTTCTTTCAAAATTATCGCCCTGTTCAAGAGCTTTCTGTGTCATCGAATCTGTTGTGTCAGCTCCATATCCTTCTTTATTTTCAGGCTCAAGAACCTTTTGAGGCGTTCTCTCAATTAATTCATCCTTCGAATAATCCACACAAACCGTTGCTGCGTTAAAAACATCCTTTTTCTGTTTTCCCGGAATCATGTGCCTTAGATTATCGATTTTTTCAATAAGAACATCTATAGGCAAAGCTGGTTTTATTTGAAACATTTTTAAAAAAACCATCTCAAGGCAAAGTTTCGGATTTGGCGAAAGCCTGACAGAGGATTCTTCCTTATATAGCACATCAAAAATCTGGTTTAATGTGGTTGCAGAAACATTCTTTACCTGTTCAGACATCATGACTATCTCATGGGGAGGTAAACTTACAAGCTTATTGACCTTCTTCACCATTTTGACTACAAGGAGATTCCTGAAATGCTCCACTATGTCATAATAAAGCTCTTTTATATTATGACCATTATTATAAAGATCATCCAGCAAATCAAGCAGAACAGGAAAATCCGAACTCAAAATAGCTTCAGAAATCATAAAAATTGCTCTTCTATCTATAATTCCAAGAATATCCAGGATGTTCTCATTCGTCACCGGCCCTTCGGAACAGCTAATAACAAGATCAAGAAGGCTCAGGGCATCTCTCATGCTCCCACCCGCAGCCCGCGCAATTAAGAAGAGGCTTTCTGAGACAATACTTACACCTTCTTTTTCACAAACCAAAGCCATATGGCTTACGATCAAATCAAGACTGATTCTTTTAAAATCATGGCGCTGGCATCTTGATAATATAGTAACAGGTATCTTGTGAGGCTCGGTGGTTGCAAAGATAAACATTACATGCGGCGGAGGTTCTTCAAGAGTTTTTAAAAGAGCATTAAACGCCGGGGTGCTGAGCATGTGAACTTCATCAATTATATAAATTTTGTAAGAGCTGTATGCAGGCTTATATTTAACATTATCCCTGAGGTCCCGTACATTCTCTACGCCATTGTTTGATGCTCCGTCGATTTCAAGCACATCAACAGAATTCCCAAGGGTAATCTCGGTACAGGATCGGCAGATATTGCAAGGAGCAGGAGCTGGGCCGTTTATGCAATTCATGGCTTTAGCCAGGATTCTGGCAACAGTCGTTTTCCCTGTACCCCGCGGGCCGGAAAAAAGAACGCCATGAGCAACCCGCCCGGCTAAAATGGAATTTGTTAATGTGCGTGTAACATGATCCTGACCTATAACATCATCAAAAGTCTGAGGGCGATACTTGCGAGCTAATACAAGATAGGACATAATTAAATTTCCTGTGATATATAATCAGGGCTATATTTTAAGTTAACACCCTGAATAAGCCACATAAAACCGCATAACGAGAAGTATTGCGAGACCCCAGTTTTGTTCGGTTCAAGAAAGGCATAACAACGCCTCAGGTTCATGGTTCATAGCCCATGGCTTCTGGTAAAAGAGAGAAACCAGAAACCAAAGACTTAAATAAATCGGGCAAAAATGGGCGCTATTAAAAGATTTCATTACACTCTATGAAGAAAGGTAATTAAACCTTTATATTAAATGGCGGAGAGAGAGGGATTTGAACCC
Organism: Desulfobacterales bacterium; assembly: GCA_020052975.1. The sequence continues at coordinate 2,915 of JAGVOC010000338.1, forward strand.
TCGGTGCCGCTTTTGGCAGCACACACGATTTCCAGTCGTGCTCCTTCAGCCGCTCGGACATCTCTCCATTAACAAAGCTATTTTAAAATTACCCGTTGTATCCCAAAACAGCCAACCGATTTTATTCTTTGGCGGAGAGGGTGGGATTTGAACCCACGATCCCGTTTTTGACAGGATACCGCTTTTCGAGAGCGGGGCCTTCAGCCGCTCGGCCACCTCTCCAAAACTCACCAAATCCAAAACGGTGGTTTCAATATAACGTTTGGATGTTAGCTGTCAATGGTGTTCTTTACATTCTTTTTGCCCCATATTCAACGTATTTTTAAGGGGGTCGGGAAGCAGGTAACAGGGGGCATGAATTCAAATTGGAAAAGAACTTTATTTTTTAACTTGAACTGCCATATTCTTTCTAGTATCAGTTCCCATCATTTTTTTATCAATCTATTTAGAAGATGATTCCGTAAAATATACCTGATTCGTCATGTATAATCAGAATCTGTCCCCATGAACAAGTGGATGGACTTTTTATGAGGTCATCAGGGAAGGAAAAAATTAATATGGCAGACGTCATCCCTTTCAAGGGGATTCTTTATAACACGAAAAAAATTGGCAGTTTGGCAGATGTTGCAACACCGCCATATGATGTTATCTCTAAAGAGGAACAAATTAATTTTCATAACAGGCATCCTCAAAATATAATTCGTCTTATTCTAGGCAATGAAACAGAATTAGATGATGAAAAGAACAGCCGTTATACAAGAGCAGCCGCTTTTTTTAATGAATGGCTCACTGATGCTGTGCTCGTGCAGGATAGTGACCCAGCTTTTTACCTTTCTTCTGTTGAATTTTCAATTGGTACGGGGGTAATCAGACGTTTTGGCATTATAGCTTGTATAAGGCTTGAGCCATTTGAAAAAGGAATAATTCTCCCCCATGAAAAGACTTTTTCAAAGGTAAAATCGGAGCGGCTTCAGCTTATGAAAGCTTGCCACGCCAATTTTAGCCCGGTTTTTTCACTTTTTTCCGGCAAAATCGATACACTGACTGTTCTTGAAAAATCAGCCTTGTCCGGAACCGCCCATTTAGATTTCACCGACGACAAAGGGCACAGACATCTGCTTTGGAAGATAACCGATCCGGGTATTCAGGAAAATATTTCAAATGCTTTTAAAGATAAAATTCTTTATATAGCAGACGGACACCACCGATATGAAACAGCCCTCAATTACAGGGAATGGGTATCAAAAAACAATCCTGAGTTTTCAGCAACGCATCCTGCTAACTTCATAATGATGTACATATGCAGCATGGAAGATCCCGGATTGATAATACTTCCGGCTCATCGTCTGCTGACCGGAGTCATGGAATCAAATCTTTCCGGCTTTGAGCATAACGCTTCAAAGTACTTTGATATAACACAAATACCATTTGACCCAAAAGTGCCTGATAAGAAAATAAGAATGTTTGTCTCTGCATTAAGATCCGAGTCCTTAACAAACAAAATTGGTGTTTTAATTAAAAACAGAAACATCTTTTATATATTATCACTTAAACAACAGGCTTTGGAAACAAAATATGGAAACGAACTTCCTGAATCCCTGATGCGCCTTGATGTAACTGTCCTAACAAAGCTGATACTTCCTGAGATTATAGGATTCGATCAGGCTGGTTTTGATAATGAAAAACTAATCACTTACACGAGCTCCGATAATGACGCTATAGAACAAACATCTTCAGGAAAGTGCGATATAGCTTTTATTCTTAATCCCACAAAGATTGAGCAGGTACAAAGGATTGCCGGCGAAGGCCTGATAATGCCGAGAAAATCTACGTATTTTTATCCCAAGGTAATAACCGGTCAGGTTATAAATAAATTGTCTTGAGCAACAACACCAACCGGCTAGGGTATAAACATTCTGTTAACTTCATCAGTATATGTGCCGTCATCATTATTATATATAACAAGGGGGGAAACGATTTTTGCGCCGGTGCGACCTCCTTTCACTCCCTCCACTATTACAAGTTTTGATTCTGAATTGCTTTTTGAATATATAAACCGGAAAAACTTTGGCTCAATCCCTGATAAACGCATTTGTGTAACCATATCAGCTATACGCTCTGAAGGATAAATAATTAAAAACCTTCCTGAAACATGCAATAAACGGCTTGCAGCTTGAATAATATCTTTAAGAGTTATATCAATTTCGTGTCTCGCTATAGCCCGCTGATTATCGGAATTCACCCTCCCCGATTCGGCTTTTCTGTATGGTGGGTTACTCACAACAATATCAAGAGGTCCGGAAATCATATCTGCATTAAGATTTTTTATATCGGCGCATAAAACTTTAACCCTGTCTTCAATATTATTATCCCGAACATTCAAGGTAGCAATATCAGCAAGATTTTTCTGCACCTCAACTCCGTATATATTAATTTGAGGATTCCGGTATGCAAGTATCAGTGAAATGATGCCTGATCCTGTTCCGATATCAAGAATTCTATCTCCAGAGTTTGTTTTAACATGGCCTGCAAGAAGGACTGCATCTATTGAAAAACGGTATCCATTTCTATTCTGCTTAACACTTATATTACCATTGAAGAAAGTGTCAGTAGTTAGCAAATCCATATTCACACAGCTCCGATCCTAAATTTTATATCGCAAACAAGCTCTTTTCCAAGCGCATCATTTATTTTTATTATCATATCTTTTTTATAATATTGAAGTTCCTGTATCCAAACAGGGCTGCTAACATAAACGAGAAGTATCTTCCCCTTGAACCCTGCCGGTTTGCTATTATTTGCAATAGCTTCTCCGACGACATTATTCCAAATGGTAAAAACGCTTGTTAGTTCCAAATCAGAGTCAGCGCGGAACTTATTTAAAGCATCGCCTAAGATATTTCCAATATGCACAAAGTCATCCGGGTTTTTTTTTGTCTCTTCCATAAACGGCAAACTCTAAATAGTGTCCATCCGGAAACAAAGTTTGGACACAGTTGAGTTTCCAATTCGGAAATCGGCAATTTTGGGCAAGCTCAAGGAAATCAAGGGATTGCGCGGAGGCATACGCAATGTATGCCGCACAA
>JAGVOC010000130.1 GCA_020052975.1 Desulfobacterales bacterium
AGGTCATATCGGTTGCCGGAAAGCAATTGAAAAGGGTGTCGAATATTACATAAAAAACCTATTTAACGAGCAGAGCTTGCCAAAACCTTTTTCAAAAGCACCACGCCTGACGATTTATAAACATGAGCTATACGATTATGCAGAATGCCTCAATCTGTGTATTTTATTAAAAAACCGTTTCAACGAATTGGACGCGATAGCAAACAAGGTATTGCAGGATTTATTGACTCGCTGGAAGAAACCAGATGGATCATTCCGGGCGCGAAAGCTTCTTATCGGCTGGGATAATGTTTCAATGCATAGATGGGCCCAATCACAAATCTTCAGAAGCCTGTGCTTTCTATTGCAGCAAGAGAAACAATCCACTAATAGAACTTTGGTCAAATTATCTTGAAATTGGTCAAAAAGCACCTCATAACGAAGTCAATTTTTTCGGGAGTTGTGCAAAACTCTCGATCGGGACAGATTTCTGACAATCGCTACAATTATAATAGGAGTAAACAATGATAACATCAAAAATAAGCAGTGAAAATACAGTTTGTTATAACTCATTGGTTACCCGGATAGATCGGGAAAAGTTGAATGGCCATAAAAGTGTAGTAACTTGGTTCACGGGGCTTTCAGGCTCAGGAAAATCAACAATTGCTCATGAAGTCGAAAAAAGATTATTCAGCTTGGGTTGTCGCACTTTTGTGTTTGATGGTGATAATGTTAGGCACGGATTGTGCGGCGACCTCGGTTTTGCTCCACAAGATAGAAAAGAAAATATCAGGCGTATTGGAGAGATGGTTAAACTGTTTTTAGAAACAGGAGTGATTACCTTATCTGCCTTTATCTCACCATACAGGGCTGATCGTAATTGGTTGCGCGAGCTGGTATCTCCTGAGAATTTTATTGAGATTTATTGTCGGTGTCCGATAGAAGTATGTGAAAAAAGAGATGTAAAAGGTTTATATGCGAAAGCTCGTGCAGGGTTAATCAAAAACTATACAGGCATTAGCTCTCCTTATGAAGAACCTGAAAACTCTGATTTGGTAATTGATACCAATTTGTGCTCGGAAGAAAAGGCTGTGAATATAGTCTTGGATTATCTCATTAATGTCAAAAAGATTATATTTTAATGAATATAGATGCAGAGGTTGTTTGCAACATCACAAAACAGGCCGGAGCTGCCATCATGGATATATACCGTGGTGAACACATGGTTGAATTCAAGAAAGACAAATCTCCCCTGACTGCTGCTGATAAAGCCTCCCATAAAACGATTGTCAGAGAGCTGCAAAAGCACTATCCGGAGATTCCAGTTCTTTCGGAAGAAGGGAAAAATATCTCCTATGCGATCCGCAGGGAGTGGCGGTGCTTCTGGCTTGTTGATCCTCTGGACGGAACAAAGGAGTTCATCAAGCGCAACGGTGAATTTACAGTCAATATTGCGCTGATTATCAACAATATAACTGTAATGGGCGTGATCTATATTCCGGTGCAGGACAAAATATATTGGGGCACTATAGGCGAGGGCGCCTTTGTACAGGAGGGTATGAATGAACCGAACTCGATTTCCGTACGTCGGCCTGATCCTGAAAAAGGGTTGACTGTGGTTATGAGCCGTTCACATCCGTCACCGGAATTGGATGAATACCTAAAAACGATCAAGATTGCCGAAGCAATTTCCGCGGGCAGTTCTTTGAAATTTTGTGCTGTGGCTGAAGGAAAAGCGGATGTCTATCCGCGTCTTGGGCCTACCATGGAATGGGATACCGGTGCTGGACATGCTATTGTCTGTGCTTCCGGCGGAAAGGTGGTAAAATTAGATGGCAATCCTCTCGTATATAATAAAGAGAATTTGCTTAACCCTCATTTCATTGTAAGTGGATAATTGGCCATATGACAGAAGACACAATTTATTTAACTGGGTGAATTATGAGGCTGCGGTTATGTTTTGGGGGGTTTGCAAGGACGAGATCGGCCTGCCCAATGAAATTCCTGCTGAGAAGGAGCAACTCTGATTTCATCGGGGCAAAATCCAGAGATTTATCCATCCTCAAGAGGGATCGCTAAAATGATAGAAAAACTAAAATATATTCTTGGTATTTCAACAACACGCCCAGTTTTTGTAATAGGCACAGGACGATCAGGCACTCATTGGCTCGGCTATTCTCTCGGAAATCATCCAGAAGTTCGTGCTACCGTAGAAGTACAGCCTATGTTTAATCTCTCGACAAGAATGGCGCTAAACCCAACGCTTGAAGGAAAATTATTCGGACGATTGGTCGCAGCATATAGGTGGCAGCTTTTTAAATCTTCACCTCGAATATATTTGGATAAGAGTCACCCCAATATCTGGATTGCTGAAAAGCTAAAAAAAGCTTTTCCACGATCGCTCTTTGTTGGTATCGAACGCAATCCATATGCAACTGTTGCCAGCATGATGAAACACAAGGGAGTATCAGCATGGCATAAGCGTTGGCGAGAGTTTCCGATACCAAATCGTTTTCTCGGAATTACGCGAGAGCTATCAGATGTTTATGGCGATATTCCAGTCGCACAACAATGTGCGATACGATGGGTTGCTCACCACGATAGAATGAATGAGCTTAGGAATATCCTTGGAGGTGATCTTTTAGTGATCTCCTACGAATCTTTCGCGCATAATACTGAGAAAATAGTTCATGAATTGCAACGATTTCTTGGGCTGCATAAGCCTATTCCGATACCAGATGTAAGAACAGACTCATTGGACAAATGGAAAAGTCAATTATCTAATGAGGAGATCATACAGATTCAAAATATTGTCGGTTTTGCTCATGATACCATCAAAAATGGAGAGGCCACTGCCTAAACAGGGGAACCTGTGAACACAACATCCGTTGCTATACATACGACCTTCAACGGAACGAATTTATCGGAGAATCCCAGAGAATCGCACATCAGTAAAAAGAAGTATTCACCAGAAAGCCCATCCCCGCCCTCAAGGTGGAAGGCCAACTGCTGTACCGGCACATGGGTTAAACCCTTGAGGAACGCATGAAAATATCCAAAACGGCAATCGTAGAAACAGACAACCTCGGTCAAAATGTAACTATTCATGAATTTGCCGTCGTCCGATCTGATGTTCGGATGGGTAATGATGTTATCGACGTTAATCCCGATTTGAGCTGTGTAACCAGAGCATTGAGGCGGTTTTCGAAAAAAGCTGGAGAGTCGTGAGTTGCGGAGCTCGATGAATACTGACCAATCCGGTTCATACGGAAGCATTCTCAAGTCTTCAGCTATGCTGGGGGGCGCGCGGGTCGTGACCATGCTGTTGGGCGTAGGGCGCGTGAAGGTGCTGGCAATTCTATTGGGGCACTATAGGTGAGGGCGCCTTTGTACAAGAGGGTATGAATGAACCGGAATCGATTTGCGTACGTCGGCCTGATCCTGAAAAAGGGTTGGCTGTGGTAATGAGCCGTTCACATCCGTCACCGGAATTGGGTGAATACCTCAAAACGATCAAGGTTGCCGAAGCAATTTCCGTGGGCAGTTCTTTGAAATTTTGTGTTGTGGCTGAAGGGAAAGCAGATATCTATCCGCGTCTTGGGCCTACCATGGAATGGTATACTGGTGCTGGACATGCTATTGTCTGTGCTTCTGGCGGAAAGGTAGTAAAAACAGATGATAATCCTCTCGAATATAACAAAGAGAATTTGCTTAATCCTTATTTCATTGTAAGCGGATAATTGTAAAATATCAAAACCCGAACTCTTGAATGAGGAACCCAACCTTTCTCTTTCCGATTATGACTCAAAACAGCTTTTCGTCTCACGATCAGCACGGATATTCCATATCCAAAACCCCAAACGGTAATCCGAAAATGAAGAATTTTAGAATACGAGACTTGTTTTTGATTTCATTGTCCGTAGTTCTTACGTTCACAGCGTGGGCGGGTTATTGCAGGGTTTTGGGTATTCAGACTCAAATATTATCTGACACTAATACTGATCTCAGCCTAATTCTAGGTCGCACACCCGCATTCCCGAAACCAACGCCCCACCGTTTTTTGTCAGGGATATTTCAGAGGAGAATGGAGAAGGCAACCGGAGATTGCATGCCATTTCTTGAACACCTTATCCCATTTCTCACATATTGGAAAAGTCGATATTATGAACTATCTTTAAATGTTTTGCCAAAGAGTTGGTCGCCTGTCTTGCCAGTGGGAGAAAAAGATTATGTTAGAATACGGGGAAAGGAACAGCTTTTAAAAACACCAGGTGTATATAACCCAGAAATATTCAAACAAATGCAAACTGTGGCCAATTATTATAACAAGGTCGCAATTAAATGGCCTGAAGTGAGGTTTTATGTTTTTGCAATCCCTTCAAAATCTCAGGTATTCTCAGAAATTGGCGCTTGGCCTGCCACTCCAACTCGGCTACTAGAGGGCAACAAAGTCATCGACCAGTTTGAGGGTCTCCTGTCAAATAGTGTTGCGTACAGCTGGGCTGGCAAAAGCCGATCACCGGTCGAAGCGCTGGGCTTCTACTATAATACAGATCATCATCTTACAATGCCTGGAGCTTATGAGGTTTATTGTCAGTTACATCACCTCATCTACTCTCGAGGAGTTGATATCAGTCAAGTAATTAAGTGCAACAATTGGTTCGTCGTCCCTAATGTAATTTTTCGGGGCTCAAATTCTAGACTTAGTGGAGGTTATGAAGAGGTTACAGACAAACTCATCGACTGTTTATTCTCGATACCTAAGTATAATGTCATCATTCATGGTTCGGAGAGTAGTCAGATAAGAAACAAACGTTTAGAATATGAGACTGGGAAGATACCAAACGGTCGTTTTGTTAACCACTATGGAGAATATTTCGGAGAAGTTCACGGTCTAATTGAGTATGAAGTGGACCAAGTTTCAAAGGAAAGGAATCTCCTGGTCATAGGGGATTCCTTTAAAAACAGCATTGAATCTCTTATTGCAGCTCATTTTTATCGTACCTATTTCGTGGATTTACGCCATTTCGCAAAAGATATTGGCCACAGGTTTGAATTGGATGTATTCATCTCCCAATATGGTATTACAGATGTTCTTTTTATAGGCAGTCAGGTTACTATTATAACAGATCCAGAAGCTGTCCAATACGCACGAGAAAGAGCTGACTAATTATGGTTTTTTCGAATCTTGCCTTCCTGTTTCTATTTCTGCCTGCAACTCTTATTGTGTATTTCCTCTTTCGGGGTCGGGTGATGAGGAACACCATCCTCCTCTTAGTATCCCTTTTTTTCTATTCGTGGGGAGAACCTCGATATGTAGTGCTGATCATTATTTCAATTATAATTAATTGGGGTATTGCCCTCTTGCTATGTCAACAGACCAATTGGCGTCGCTCGATTCTGACAATTGGAGTGGTAATAAACATAGTAGGTCTTGGGGTGTTCAAGTACGCTGCATTCCTGATCGGAAGTCTCGATCGTTTTTTTAGTGTGAATCTCCCAACACCCGACATCTCTTTGCCAATCGGGATATCTTTCTATACTTTTCAGGCGATCTCATACATAGTGGATGTATATAGAGGCCAGGTTAAAGCTCAGAAGAACATTTTGTTTTTCGGGGCATACCTTGCCTTGTTTGCTAAACTCATTGCTGGGCCAATTGTCAGGTATAAACAAATCGAAACAGAGATAGCGTCCAGGAACGAGAATCTGGATGAATTTATTCAAGGTTTGCGGCAATTTGCAATTGGCTTAGGTAAGAAGGTTCTCATTGCTAACACGATGGGTTCTATAGCAGATACAATCTTGTCAACAGGTCCTTATGTGGGGGCTATTCCGGCTTGGGTAGGATTCACTGCCTACACTTTCCAAATCTACTTCGATTTCTCTGCATATTCAGATATGGCAATAGGCATCGGACGGATGTTCGGTTTTCACTTTCTTGAGAACTTCAACTACCCTTATGTGTCTCGTTCCGTGACCGAGTTCTGGCGGCGTTGGCACATTTCACTTTCCACCTTCTTTCGGGATTATGTCTATATCCCACTGGGAGGTAATAGAGTAAGCATAGGGCGATGGGTGGTGAATCTAACAGTTGTCTGGGGAATAACAGGATTGTGGCATGGAGCTAGTTGGAATTTTGTTCTATGGGGGCTTTATTACGGAGCAATATTGGCAAGTGAAAAACTTTTCTTGAGAATCTGGCTTGATAAGGCCCCACGTTTTCTGCAACATGCCTTTGTAATCCTCTGTTTCATATTCGGGTGGGTAATCTTTAGGATAGAGGACTTATCCCTGATTGGGGGATGGTTCGGATCAATGTTTGGTACCCACGGGTGGGGCCATCCAATGACCTTAAACGCATTGAATATACTACACAAGTATCCTTGGTTTATTGTTGCAGCTATCGGATCGACTCCAGTGGTGAACAATTTTTTTAAAGAGGTAAGTAGAACCCCGCTCGGAAGTTTGTTTGTTGACATTTTGATTGGGATTCTTTTGTTTTGGTCTATCTTGGAGATAGCTCTCGGTGGTTTTAGTCCCTTTATCTATTTCCAGTTCTAATGCCAATTCTCCGAAAGCTTTTAAAAAAGTGTGTTCTATTATGAGACTATTAACAATTTGCTTCAACAGCATATTTTAATAGGAGTTGAACCATGATTATTAAAAATCTTAGGAAAGAAATCCCAAATGGCCGTCCAACCATTCTGGCAGATGTATTATATGAAGACTGTGATATGCCGGGTACGACTGTTTATTACCAAACGAGCCCGGAGTTTGAAAAGGCACTCACACTTAATCCGAATGCATTTATCACGGCATGTGCTTTACCGGCGATGAGAAGTGGAGAAAAAAGAATTCGCATGGATGAAGAGGTCTGCCCGCTGCTGATAGAAGGTCTGACAGTGGCAATAACCTGTCTTATCGGATGGTATGGCGACAAACGCATATTACCTGAATTTGAGGTTAAAATTGAACAAAAAAGTTCAAAAAAAAGGACATTCAGGGCTGGTTCTTTTCTCTCCGGGGGGATAGATTCCCTTGCTACTCTCCGGAAAAACAGATTACTGTATCCACTTACACATCCTGCTTCCATTAAAGACTCCATTTTCATTTACGGTTCTGCCGATATTGGTGTAAATTCAGATAAAGAGATGCACATATATGAAAGGGGACTTAAAAATCTTCAGGAGATTGCCAATGAGTCTAACCTGACGATTATTCCTCTTTATACAAATGTCAGGCATGTAAGCCAACATCCACTCGATTTCTATGTTTTAGAATATCATTCGTGCATGTTGGCTTCAGTTGCTCATGCCTTGGGACAAAGGCTAGATATTGTAACTATTAATTCCGCATATGATGTAGCTCATTTAAAACCTTTCGGCACCCATGCTCTTCTTGACGTTAATTACAGCACATATGATTTGAGGATTTTTCACGGTTCGGCTGCTTTTTCTCGGCTAGAGCGAGTTCGTACAGTCGGCAATTGGGATTTCGGACTCCAACGAATCAGATCGTGTTTAAGAAATGATGAAAAACTTCTTAATTGTGGAATATGTTGGAAATGTCTGTTAACGCAAACAGAGCTATTAGCCGTAGGAAAACTTGCACAGACAAGAGCTTTTCCTAATAATGACCTTTCGCCTGATTTATTTATGAAGCACAATATTAAATTTGAGTTGGAGAGAGAGAGCTATATGGATTTGCTTCCGGAACTGGATCGTATAGGGAGGTCCGACCTGTCTTCAGCCATTAGCAATGCCATAGAGCGTTTTGATAAGAAAAAATTCAGATACAGATTCAAGGAATCAATTAAATATTTTGACGATAAATATTTCGGCAGCAATATAAAAAAAACAGTAAGACGCTATAAAAGTAAAGAAAGCATGCAGTAGACTGTTGCTGCCTGAAAACCTGCCTTTTTACTCATAGAAATGACCTCATCAAATTACACCATACTAAGATTTGCACACGCATTTACCTCCGGTGGAGGAATGGAAACTTATATCCATGACTTGGATCAAACGTTATTGAAAAAGAATGCCTGGACAATCATAAGGATGTATCTGACAAACAAAAGAGAAGAAGTAGAGCCAATCCACAAAGTGGTTGGGAAAGGCATATTAATAAAAATTCCCGTATACACCAAGCAACGAGAAACAACAGGCAGTTTGAGTTCTAAACAAGAAACAGAAAGTCGGGAGAATTGGCTTAAAAATCGATTTCGCGATTTGGTTGTCTATAACCCGTTTCTTTACAAGCTTTTCTTTCGCAGCATCATTCGGAAAAGAAAATTATCTGAAAGAGAGAATGAAGCAATCGAGGCTCCTGCAGTTGCCGCTGCGGTAATGGCTGAGCACAAGATAGATCTGCTGGTGATGCACTATGCTTCGGGCAGGGACAGTGCTGGTATTATTGAAGCTGCAAACCAACGCGGGATCCCATATGTATTTATCAATCATTTTTCAAATGATTGTTTGAATAGTTTCTCTGTCAGAGAGCAGACGATGAAGGCTGCGGGAATTGGCGGAGTTTCAAATGCAGGTGTTCCATTAAGACTTCGAAAAAGTTACGTAAATATTTCAGACGGCATAGATATCAGCTTTTATGATGATGATATGCCGGATACATCTTCAAAAGATAATGAGAGTCCGATATTGCTGTTACCGGCAAGAGTAACACCTGTAAAAGGGCAGCATGATCTAATTAAAGCGTGTGCCGCCCTCCGCAAATTAGGAATAAAAGTCAGAATTGCATTGGCGGGTAGATCCGATTCACAAAAATATATTCAGGAACTGAAGGAGTTGGCTGTTCAGTTGAACGTGGAACAAGATATACTTTTCCTCGGTGAACTTACCCCCGATCAATTGAAATATTGGTATAAAAAATCTTCAATAATGGTATTTCCAACTTACCACAATGAAGGATTAGGCAGGGTGCTTATCGAAGCCCAGGCAATGGAAGTGCCGCCCATCTCCTACATTATAGGAGGTACCCCTGGAGCCATTCTAAATGGGGAAACCGGATATCTTGTAAAAAAAGGTGATATTAAAAACCTTATTTTACGTCTGCAAGAATTATTAAATGATGATAAAAAACGAGAGCAGATGGGAAAAGCCGGCAAGGCCTTCGTTATTGAGCACTTCAGTTTGCAGGCGATGGCTCTGCGGCATGAGCAATTCTACCTGGCAGCAATTAACAAAGCAAACAGGCGATCCTAAATTATTTTTCGGTGAAGCAACCACTGAGGAATACATGAAATTATCCAAAACGACAATTGTGGAAAGAGAGAACCTCAGTCAAAATATAACGATTCATGAATTTGCGATAGTCCGATCAGTTGTTCGGATGAGAAACGATGTCATTGACGTTAATCTTGATTTGAGCTGTGTAGCCAGAGAATATTGGCAGTTTTCGGAAAAAGGCCGGAAAGTTGTGAGATGCGGAGCTCTATGAACTCTGATCAGTCCAGTTCATATGGAAGCATTCTCAAATCTTCAGCAATGCTGGGGGGCGCTCGGGTCGTGACCATGCTGTTTGGCGTAGGGCGCGTGAAAGTGCTGGCAATTCTATTGGGGCCATTGGGAGTCGGACTTTTTGGCACTTATGAAACCATTATACAGGCAGTCATCTACACGACCACTTTGGGAGTCTGGGCCAGTGGAGTGCGACAGGTGGCACAAGCCCGGAGTACAAAAGATACTTCAAGGATAGGAAAAACGGTCCTTACCCTGCGTCGTCTCTCGTGGGTGCTGGGAATTCTGGGTTCTGTGACATTGGCCGCGCTTTGCCTTCCAATCAGTCGCCTGACCTTTAAGACTGCTGATTACGCATTTGGATTGCTTCTTCTATCACCCGTCATCCTGCTGCAAAGCTTGTATTACGCAGATAGGTCATTTCTTCAGGGGATGCAGCACATCAGCACACTGGCCCTTTTGACCGTCGTAGTGGCAGGGCTCGATGCTGTTGCAATAATTGCATTGGTGGCCCTGCTGGGAGAGCATGGTATTGTGCCTTCCCTGATAGCTGCTGCCGTCATTACCCTACTGTCAGGACGCTGGTTTGCCAAGCGCATCGAGATCCCCGAGTTTGTTGAGACATGGAAGAAGAGCATTGGGGAAAGCGGCATTTTCATTCGATTGGGGCTTGGTTTGACCAGTACGTTGCTGCTTTCAACCCTGGTTGCATATGCCACACGAGCACTCATTGCCCGGGATATGGGATTGGGCACCGTAGGGGTCTATCTCTGTGCCTTTACTCTTTCAGGCAAGTTTATAGGGTTTATCCTGGATGCCATGCGAATGGATTTTTACCCCCGCCTATCTGCAGTAGCTGATGATAATGAAGCCTTGAACAGGCTGATCAATCAACAGACTGAAATCGTCCTGTTGATAGCCATGCCGGGATTGCTGGCAACCATGACATTGGCGCCCTGGCTGGTCCGGCTATTTTATAGTGAAGCTTTCATGGATGCGACACCGTTGTTACACTGGTTCATTTTTGGTTGTCTTTTCAGGGTGATATGGGCGCCAATGGGGTATTTGCGTCTGGCAAAGGGGATGGGGTTGCTCTATTTCCTCAGTGAAGCCTTCATCAACGTGGTTCATTTAATTCTTATTTACCTGCTGCTGAAATTTTTTTCTATTATAGGTGTTGCTTATGCGTATAGCATATACAATATCTTACACACGCTGATGCTGGTGGTCATTTCGAAACGGTTGTCCTCATTCCGCTGGACAAACAAAACGGCCACCTTGCTTTTTGGCTTTGTTATACTGACGCTCCTGGCACTTCTGGCATCGTGCTACCTTGGAGAATGGGAAGCAGCGATTATGGGTTCACTGACGACAGTCGTGGTTTCAATCTTCTGCCTTGCTCAACTGGTCAATAGACTGGGGCCCAATCACCGCATCACACTAATCGCACATAAAATTCCCGGATTGAATCGTTTCATTCCGTGATTTCCGTTAGCTTGAAACCCTTTATTATTCAATGGGCTTTCATTTGAACTCAACCCTCAAATACATCAAAGCAGCAGGCAAAGGCGTCTCCTTTGTTAGGTCGCTCCTGCTGGATCGTCGGCCGGCCTTGGCTTATGTTGGAGGCTGGCTGGGGAAGCAGAATCTCGGAGATGAGGCGTTGCTGCTCGGGTATGAACGGTTGTTTTCCAATCACAAGTTTCTGCATTTTGACGGAGGCAGGGCAAGTTCCCTGATTTGCCGGTTAATGCCCAGCTTGATAGGGGGAGTGTTGGGGGGGGGGACCCTTATAGGGCAAAAGCGGCGACTGCTGGAAATCGCCTCAAGTTACCATGCCGGTCATGGGAATCTGGTTGTTTTCGGCTCAGGTGTTGAGGATCCTGGCTTCTGGCCAGGGGAAACCACGGTGGCTGATTGGAAACCACTTCTTGAGCAATGCAGATATATCGGGGTACGAGGACCTCTTTCTGCTGAGGTGATGAGAAATAGCGGGATCGAAAATGTTGAGGTTGTTGGGGATCCTGTTATTGCTTTCGCCATGGAAAAAATCGAGTCGGCTCCACGACCCAACACGCTTGGAATCAACATCGGTGTATCGGATGGCAGATTGTGGGGTAGTGAAGAACGTGTTTGTATGGAAACGGCAAAACTGGCGAAATTGGCCAAAATGGCCGGATGGGAGGTCGAATGGTTCGTGGTCTGGCCCAAGGATATGGAAATCACTCGCCGTGCAGCCGAGTTGAGCTGCACCTCCGGCAAGATCCACCATATTTTTGAGGATCATGAAGCCTATATTCGTAAGGCGCGTTCCTTGAGCGTTTTTGCAGGCATGAAACTCCACGCCACGGTGCTGGCGACCTGCGCACTAACCCCCTCCGTGATGCTCGCATACCGAACCAAGTGCAGCGATTTCATGCGGTCTATCGGGCAGGAAGACTTCACATTTCGGACTGATACATTTCAAGCAGGGGAACTGTGGGAGATTTTACGGGAATGGAATGCCAACCGCGACCGGGCATCCCGTGCACTGTTAAATGCCATACAGCCGTTGCAGGTTCACCAGCATGCCCGTGCCAGGGAGATCGAAAGCCAATATTTTCAGCCGAATTCTCATTAAATGATCATGCCAACAACCAGCGTAATCATCCCGACTTTCAATCGAGCGCAATTTATTGGCGAGGCGATTGACAGTGTCATGGCTCAAACACATCCGGTGGAAGAGATCATTGTTGTGGACGATGGCTCAACGGATGAAACGGGTGCAGTGTTAGCTCGTTACGGAGAACGAGTGCACGTGCTCCATCAGAGCAACAGCGGCCCGTCTGCCGCCAGAAACCGCGGGATGAGGGAAGCCCGCTGTGATTACATAGCTTTTCTTGATTCAGACGATCTTTGGGTGAAGGACAAAATGGTACGCCAGATGGGTTTCCTGGGCCGGAATCCGGAAATTGATTTCTCGTTTGGCAACATGGCAAACTTTACCGAGAAGGAGGAAAACCTAAATCCTGAAATCAAGAATGAGAAGGTTTATAAATATCTTAGGGAAAATGCCGGCCATGTCGAAAAGATGTTTGATTGCCTGCTCCAAGAAAATGTAGTGCCAACCCCGACGGTTGTTTTCAAGAGAGTTTGCATTGAGCGGGTAGGCTGGTTTAACGAGAACTATACCTGTGCAGAGGATTATGATTACTGGCTTCGTGCCTCCCGTTGTTGCCGGTTTGGATTTGTAGATGCTGTTCTCCTGCTGCGACGCAGACACACTTCCAATTTAATCAATGACTTTGCAAACCGGCTAAGTCACCGAGCAAGGGTGTTGGAATCTATTAGAGAAAATCCTGAAACACTGAGTCATGATCAGAAAGCCATTCTTGATAAGGAGCTATCCGCCATATACTATGACTTGGGTTCCCACTTTTTCAAGCAGCGTGATTTTCAACAAGCATCAGCACTTCTAAAACATTGTTTGAGGGGGAACAGACCTGAGGCCAGATGGCAAATCAAGGCATGCCTTTCCGCTCTCCTGGTACACTCTCCTTTTCATAAACGTCGATAGCATGAAACGGGATATTCTTGCCCAAACTTAATTCTTGGAGACCCGTTTTTCGTGGAGACCTTTGAAGAACATCCAATTTTGACTAAGTACAAGGAAGGCGATAATTAAGGTTTAGGTTTATGGTTCCTGGTTAAAAGAAAAAACCAGAAACTACAAACAAGAGACCAAAAACCAAATCTTTAAATAAATCGGCAAAATGGGGTGTTATGCAAAGGCCTCCCATGGTTACACAATAAGCTGCGAGGTATCATGTCAGAAAGGACAAAATGGTAAAATTATTATCATCAATTAAAGAGCCTGTTAGAATAGCTCTAATCAAATTGATTCTTCATTTTAAAAAAGTTGATTATAGTAACAATATTATCATTTTAAGCGATCCTAGGGGCGGTAGTACCTTCCTTATGAATATGCTTAATCTTATTCCAAATACATCCATTATATGGGAACCGCTGCATGTAAAAAGAGGCTTAGTTCCATCCAGTCTTAATTTTGGATGGATGCCATACATTCCTGAATATGAAGTTTGGAATGAAGCACATAATGTATTTGCAGATATTTTTTCAGGCGTTAGGATTAATGAATGGTCAACACAGGTATCAAGCCCATCAGACTATCTTTTTACCAAACGATTTATTGTTAAATTCGTACGCGCAAATGCTTTATTGCCTTGGATCGTGAATAATTTTGAATTCAAAAATCGGCCTATATATCTTTTAAGGCATCCGGTGCCAACGGCTATTTCTCAAATAAAAGAATTTTACCATAAAGATCCGTTTGTCGAGTTTGAAGTTCCAAAACAAGTATTTAATGAATTTTACAAACAAAACATTGATTTTTTAAAATCATTAAAAACAAAATTGGAACAGCAGGTTGCTATTTGGTGCATACACAATGTGAGGACTATAAAAAATGAAAAAAATAATAAGGACTGGTTAACCGTATTTTATGAGAATCTGTTAACAAATCCAGAGAATGAATTTGGCAGAATTGGGAATGAATTGGGTTACAGATTTTCCAAATCTGAGCTGCAAAAAATTACAGCGCCAAGCAGAACTGACTTTAAAAAGGATTTTATTCCAGACCCTTATAAGCAAATTTCAAAATGGAAAGACCAGTTATCAGGTAGTGAACTAGATAAGATCGATAGAATTCTGAAACATTTTAATATAGAAATCTATTCTGCATATGATTCTATGCCTCAAATTTGATGTACCTCTGCTAACCTGTATTTCCATGTTAGTTTTTGACTTAACACTATGCCGAGATTTATCTGAACACGAGGAGGAGCTTTTATTAAGAGTTTATTATAGTTCTGGGGACATCATACCCGTTTATTTTTTGGGAGATTTGAACCGCAATAGCGAACGCAATCCCCGTAGCTTGCTACGGGGAGCTTCAAAAAGTTAACAGATTCCGGATAAAGACACTATTATTTTATAAACAATATCGGTATGATATGAAAAATAAAGTTTCTGAAAAACAATTTTCTGGGAGTTGTTCAAATATCTCCTCCAGACTCCCTAAATGGACACATAGTTTGGGTGAATTATATTATGTATAGAAATGATATTTTTAAATTAAATAACTCATTAATATTATTAGTTATATTGGTGGTTCAGTTGTTTTTTGCAGATATTGCCTTAAGCAATGAACCAGTAGCATTATTTATTGATATAAAAGGCGAAGATTTAATTGAGGACAAAGCTGATGTGGAAACGGCCTGCGAATTGTTTGGTGTTAGAGTAAAGCATCGCCTTCTTGAAAAACAAACTGATGTTGAGACCTTAAAAGAAAATTTAATTGCTGACAATATTGATGTTCTAATTATCACTGGAAGATCTCTTAGAATTCTTAATGAAGAATTTATTTCATTCCTTATGAGGCTTGACAGAAAAGTAAAAGTTTTAATTTTAAACCTTTCGCCTGCTGTTGAAAATACCTATTTAAATAAATGGTCGAATGGAATTATTACCGGATGTAAACAATATGACGGTTCTTTTCCCGGTCGTTCATTAGAAATTAAAAAGAACGATGAAATCACTCTGGAGCTTGGTGGTATAAAATATCCCTTGCTAAAAGATGTACAAACTGTGAGTGGATTTGATTTGATTAATCGTGGCAGAGCCATACCAATTATTGATATTATTGATCAAAACAATAAACTATTATCTCAGTCATTTATAAAAGTCGATTTGGATGACAAAAGCATATTTTTTTCAGCCGCAATGACCGATAAAAATAATCAAATCGATAGCTTTATTAAATTAGCACCGGCAGTAATATTTCTAAAATATGCTTTTTCAGATCGAGTCTGGCACAGTAATCATGACTATGCAAATTTAACCATTGATGATCCATGGTTGCGAGAACCCTATGGATATTTAAATTTTTCAGATCTTTGCCGAGAGGCTATTGAGAATCGATTTCATGTAAGCATTGGGTTTATACCATGGAACTACAAACGCAGTGAAGATGAAGTTGTTTCTGTGTTCCAGAAGTTCGAAGATTATCTTTCTATTGCAATACATGGAAATAACCATGATTTTAGTGAGTTTTGTAATTCAAGGGATATTTTTACCGACAGGAAGAATATTCAACAAGCATTAAAAAGGATGGACACTTTTAATAAATTGACAGGTCTAAAATATGACCGTGTGATGATATTCCCTCGTGGACAATTTGTCGCAGATACTTTGAATGTATTAAAAGAACAAAATTTTCTAATGACAATAAATGCAACAATGCCAAAAGGCTATAATTCTTTTGTATCAGATGTTGACAATATAAGAGGAATCACCCTTGAATATGAAAATTTTCAAGTGGTTATGCGAAAAATGATTGATCATCTAAAAGATCATAACGTTGTTGATTTTCAGACAAAATTATTCATATCAATGAGACTTTTTTTAGACCTTCCGGTATTTTTCGCCACGCACCATGACTTCTTTAAAAATGGATCGGATACATTTAATAAAATAGCTGAGATTGTAAACAAAACTCAACCAAATGTAAAATGGACAAGCTTAGGGAATATTGCCAGAGGATTTTACCTGCAAAGAATGGTTGATCGTCAGATTATAGAAATAAAAGCATTCACGAATGAACTTACTGTTAAAAATTTAAATCCATACCCTGTAAAATATAAAATTCACAAACAAGAAAACTTCGTAGTTCCTATTCTAAAGGTACTTATTGATGGCGTGGAAACACAATACAGGCGAAATGATAAATCCCTTGAAATAGATCTCTGGATTGGACCGTTTATTGAAAGTAATATTAAAATAATTTATATGGCTCAAGATACACCAGAAGTGAATGTTACCAATCCGAGTGTACAGTCAAGTATTGTCAGGGCTCTTTCAGATTTCCGAGATATTAGGTTATCTAATCCTTTCGGACAAATAGTAACAAGCTTATTTTATGGTTATGGAGGTGTTAAAACCTTAGGCGTTGTCATTATTTTAATTGTCTTATTATTGGTGTGTTCCATTATTTTTATGATATTTAAAAAAAATGAGAATTTCAAAGAATAAAGCATGCCCCCTCAATTAGCTCTACTATTATGCTTTCTGTTCATCATTTTCGTTTTTTACTTTGAACGCAAACGCAATATACAGGTTTCTTGGGCGCTGGTTTGGCCTTTGCTTTGGTATATAGTGGCTGCGTCTCGGTCTGTCGGCGTCTGGCTTTGGATTTGGGGGTTTCACTTATCTGGCTCTTCAGATCCGACGGAAGGGAGCGTCATTGACCAATGGTTTTATGGCATTTTAATGATTATCGGGATATATGTCCTTGCCCGCCGACAATGTAATTGGAATTCTATAAAAAGAGAAAACACATGGCTCTTAATGCTGTTTGCCCTAATGGCCCTAAGCATCTTCTGGTCTGATTATCCGATAGTATCGTTAAAAAGAATTATCAAGATCTTCGGTTCAATAGTCATGGTGCTGGTTGTCCTCACGGAGCTGAAGCCCGTGGAGGCGATCGAAGCCATACTAAGAAGATGTGCCTACATTACAATTCCACTCTCGATAGTTACCATCAAGTACTTCCGGAATATTGGCATCCTTTGGGGGGATTGGACTGGAGAAGCGTCTTGGATAGGTGTTGCCACGTCGAAGAATACGCTGGGCCAAATAGCTGTAACCGGAGCTCTCTGCTTTATTTGGGAAAGGATACGCAGACGGGACAGCAAAGGAGGGAAATGGGTTGATTATTTGTATATCTTAATGAGTTTGTATCTCTTGAAGGGGTCAGATGATGCACTGAGCATGACTTCCATTTCTGTATTTGCCATAGGTTTTTTTATTTTCATTTCAATTAGTTTTACAAAGGTTCACATTGAGAGGATCAAACCATTGTTTGTGTTAAGCTGTGTTATCATCTTTAGTATACTGTTGACAGTGATTTATCACACGCTGAGTCCCTTCTCAATAAACTCTTTTATGGGTTCCATAATTAAGTTGATGGGGCGCGAAATGACCTTATCAGGGCGGACAGAAATATGGGGCGATGTCTTTTCAGTTGCTTCAAAAAGTCCGGTTCTTGGCGTCGGCTATGGTGCTTTCTGGATTGGAAGACTGGCCAATATTCCATGGACAGAAAATTTGTCCTGGACGTTGGGTCAGGCGCATAACGGATATGTGGATACATATCTGCAATTAGGTTGGGTAGGTATCTGCCTACTTATGGCCTTAATCTTTTTTACAATCCCAAGAATTATTCGAACATTTACGACCGACTTTGAGTATGGGCGGTTTCGGATGACCTTCTTTCTGATCGTTCTTTTCGTAAACATTACTGAATCTACGTTCCTGAGGGGAGACCACAACATGTGGTTTCTTTTTATGCTTGCTGCTTTGACCGTACCTCACACGAATGGAAATATCGTTGGCGTGGATGAATCCATTGCAGCACCTCCCGGTGTATTAAAGTGACTAACCCCCATGTCTGGAGCAGACACAACAAAGCATTAAAATCCCCCCATCCCCCCTTTCCCAAAGGGGGGATGGGGTGGATTTTCATATAAATTTCTACCATTGAATACAAAGAATACAAAAGATCGCTTATTATGATGGCCATTATTGTTCCTCATGGCTTTGAGCCGAATTACACCCTGGGTTTTGTGAAAGGCCTTGCAGCGAATGGTATTGACCCGAGTGTTATCTCCTCAGATACAGATCAGCTCAGGTTTACGGAGATCGGGATTAAAAATATCAATTTGCGTGGTTCGCAGGATCATGGCAGGCCTTTTTTGGCTAAAGCAATCAACATTTTGAGATATTATGCTCGCTTGCTGATATACTTGCTGAAAAATCGAAGAAAGATTGTGCACTTTACCGGCCTCTTCGGAAATTCTTCAATTCTTTTCGATGGGATTGTCCTAAACTTGTTTTTCAAGCTGATATCGTTGCGGTATTTATATACGGTTCACAACATTCTCCCTCACAGCAGGGAAAACAGCAGATTTTTTAGATGGATTTACCGTTTTATATACATGGTGCCTGATATTCTCCTGGTCCATACTCACTTGGCCAGGCAGCAGCTTGTGGAACAATATTTCGTTCCGGAGAGAAAGGTAATTGTAATTTCTATCGGGTTGAATGAGGAGATGCCGGTTACGGAGATTACACGCGAGGATGCAAAAAAACGTCTGGGCTTTGATACTCAGGATAATATCGTTCTGTTTTTTGGAAAAGCCGATACATACAAAGGATTGGACATTCTTATAGAGGCCTTTGACCGGCTCGATTTGACATCGGCGAAACTCCTCATTGCGGGCTGGTTCCCTGATCCCTCCTATCGCCGGCAGATCACTTCCGCTATAAGCACTGCCCGCCGCAGGGCAGATATCCATCTGCATGAAGCGTTCATTCCCAATGAGGAGGTCGAGTATTATTTCAAGAGCGGGGACGTTCTTGTTCTTCCTTACAGGAACATTTATCAGAGCGGTTTAGTCTTTCTTTGCTTAAATTTCGGCATGCCGCTGGTGGTAACGGCCGTCGGCTCACTCCCGGAATTTGTTGAAGATGACATGGGAATCATAACAAAGACTAACGATGCACAGGGTGTGGCCGATGGGCTCCGGCGTTTTTTCGAGACACAGAACCTGTTCCGGCGCGAGACAATTGCTGCTAAAGCGCAAAAGTACAAGTGGGAAAATATCTGCAAAGTTATTGTACCCCTATATATGAAAAGAGACCTTTGAAGAATGTCCAATTTTGGCCAAGTACAAGGAAGACGATAATAAAGACTTGGGTTTTTGGTTTATAGTTAAATGCCTGTCCGCCTCAGGCGGAGTTTCTGGTTAAAAGAGAAAAACCAGAAACAACAAACCAGAGACCTGGAAACCAAATCTTTATAGTAATCGGGCAAAAGGGGATGTTATGCAAAGTGTCTCGAAAAATAGTGCGGAAGGGAAAACGAGTTCATGAAGAAAGTGTTGCTGGTATCAAACAAGGTTTTTCACTATCGGGTTTCAAATTATAACTACTTTGCGCGCCGTTTCAGGGAGCACGGATGGGAGTTTGTGGTGCGGTCAAATGAGCTTGAAAAGCAGAACCCCTTCCCTTTGGAATTCGATTTCAAAGAAATGCCCTTCAATTTTTTCCACTACAAACGCGAGATCGAGCGCATCCGCCCCGATGTCGTCATAATGTTTCTGCGTCTCAAGGATGTTATTATCTGGCCATTAATGCACTGGCTGAGACTCAAAGGAATCCCTGTCGTTTACTGGAACAAGGGCATCAATCTGGAGGTTAAGAATCCCGGTCTGCGAAATAATTTCTTCTACTACATCCATTCATTGAGTAATGCCCTCATCCTCTATTCGAAAAACGAAATAAAGGATATCCGGCCAAAGAATCGGGACAAGGTTTTCATTGCCGGTAATACTGTAAACTTTGAGTCTTTTCCGGATATCTCTGAAACAAAGGAAGAAATTAAGCGGGAATTCGGCATCCCTTTTGAAAAAGTCGTGCTTTTTGTCGGTCGCATGCGCTCCGTCAAAAAAGTGGAGCATCTGATACAGGTATTCAATGCCCTCGACGAGCCCGGGTTAGGTTGTGTTATCGTTGGCGATGCTATGGCCTACAAAATTCCGGACTTGATCAAGCGGGACAATATCCTTTACCTGGGGGAGATCCATGATCCGCATAATATCCGGATCAGCAAGCTCTTCAAGGCATCGGACCTGTTTTGTATCCCCGGAGACGTTGGGCTTGGCTTAAACCAGGCTTTCTATTGGGGCCTGCCGGTGGTGACCGAAGAGGGCCTGCAGCCCCCGGAGATCCATTACCTGACCAATGGGCGGAATGGTTTCATTGTCCCGGAAAACGACATAGATGAACTGAAGGACAAAATCATGTTACTGTTGCGTGATGACGAACTACGGGACCAGTTCTCACGCAATGCAAGAGAAGTCATCCTCAATGAAGCATCCATTGAAAACATGTTCAGGGGATTCCTCGACTGTGTCACGTTTTTGACTTAGCCGGTTCACCAAGGTTTTTAGACAGGATTAAAGGAGATAGGGTTTAGGGGCAAGGTTCAAGGGGCAAGGGTAAGGGGAAGCGACAAGTGAATAGTGACGAGTAAATGGTGTGCTTACCAGGCTCCGCGAAGCGGATGCATGCTTCGGACCGCTCATCCGGAGCGGACCGAAAAACATCATGTTAATCCTGTAAATCCTGTCAAATAAGTTTTTTTGTTGTTCTGGTAATGTTTTAGACAGGATCAACAGGATAGACAGGATTGTTGCCTGCCCGCCTGAGGCGGGACAGGCAATGAGTCATCGCCTGCGGCGAGTGGTGACGTGCGAACATCGAACTATTCATTTGTTATTATTCAATCCTGCTCCACGAAAGTGATATATTGCACTTACCAGGCTCCGCGAAGCGGATGCATGCTTCAGGCCGCTCATCCGGAGCGGCCCGAAAAACATCATGTTAATCCTGTAAATCCTGTCAAATAAGTTTTGTAGTTGTTCTTGTAAAGTTTTTAGACAGGATCAACAGGATGGACAGGATGTTGCCTGCGGC
>JAGVOC010000410.1 GCA_020052975.1 Desulfobacterales bacterium
ATCCTCAACAGTCCTGCAGGAGAGGCAGATAAAATGGTGATGATGGGAAGGATTCAGACAGAAGTAATAATACAATTGACGGTTTGGGTGGGTAACCTTTGAGATGACATCGCCCTGGGCAAGCTCCTCCAGATTGCGGTAGACTGTCGGAAGGCCTACCCGCGAGAACTGCTCCCTGAGCTTCCTCCATACTTCCTCGGGGCTCAGGTAGACTGACTCGTTCTTGAGGATCTCGAGTATGGCAATCCGCTTCGGGGTTACTTTCAGATTCAGCTGCCTGAGGGTTTGAGAAAATTCTTTTTTCATTGCCTGCCAATAAATAGAAACCGTTTCTATTTAAATAGATTCCGGCAGAGATGTCAAGAGGATATCAGGAAAAGGTTTGTATGCTTCGTGGAAGGGTTGGCATTCCGTATGTGCAGCCTTCTTCTCAAAGCAGGATATCTTTACCAGTGGTCACCCTGCCCGTAAAACTTTTCATTGCCTGTTGAGTATTTTTCATTCTGCATTATTATTACTTCGGCAATTAAACAGATGAAAGATTTACCGTGCTGTCATTCCGGCTTGTCCGGAATCTTTCTTCGGTTCTTGTCTCTATGTGCCTCTATTCGGAAAGATTCCCGACGCGCTGCACTTGCGGGAATGACATTAAAATATTTACTTGCCGGAGTAATAATTGTTTTTCTCACCACCTCCTTTTTCCGTCTGAATTGCGACTTTCCTGAATCCGAGGTTATTGATAATATCGAGGACATCCACAAATACCTGAAGCCTGATGTCCCTGTCTGCACGGATTACGATTGACGTTTCCCTTTCCAAATGCATTACGTGCTGCTTCATCTGCTCGAGGGCCATGGGAGCGGCGTTGAAATAGATCGTTCCGTCCCTGTGTATGGATATGGTCTGGTTTTTCAGAATCTCTTTCTGCTCTGCAGAGGCCTTCGGCAATGATACATTGATCATTCCCGAGGCGATGAATGTCGATGTAGTAAGGACGATCGTCAGCAGCACGAGCATCACATCAACCAGCGGAATGACATTCATATAATCAAATTCTTTTTCTTCCATTCATACTCTCCCATTCTGCCAAAAGTACTTTCACCCTTCTCAGAAGAAAGTTATAAAAGGTGATAGAAGGTATGGCGACGACAAGCCCTATCGCGGTAGCCTTCAGCGCAAGGGCAAGCCCTGTCATGATCCTGCTCGTGTCGATTAGCCCTTCCTGTCCGATCGTGTAAAACGTCAGCATAATTCCGAGCACAGTGCCAAGCAGACCTATGTATGGCGCGTTGCTTCCCACGGTCGCGATAATGTGGAGTTTATGGGTGAGGGTTATCTCAAGTGTCCTTCTGTCATCAAAGTCCCCGAGTCTGATGTTGCGGTATACGAGTATTCTCTCGAGCGCAATTGATACCGCTATGATACTCATGACCACGAGGAGTCCTATGACCCCGTAATCGACTGTCGCCTTAAGCCATTCCATATCTCTATCTCCTTTGCTGTTCTATCCCCTTTTCAGAACATAACGGATGGTGAGCAGAGCCTTCGAAGCTACGCTTACCCCTTTTTCCTGCGCAGGGGAAAAGGTCGACATTTTCACCGCTTCGAGGGCTGATTCCGTAAAGCCATATCCTGCTGATTCAATTACTTCGACATTGAGGAGTCTGCCTTTTTCGTTTATGTGCAGACGCAAAATAACCTTGCCCTGCTTGCCGAGTTTTTTTGCCATCATGGGATACACAGGCATTTGCCTTCTCAAAAAAGTTGGGGCGCCGCTCGAACCGAACTCGGTTTCCAATACCCCGCTGCCGGCGGAGGAGGCAATATATTCAACATTGCCGGCAGCGCTTTCCGATACCTGTTGCTGTGCTCCCCGGGGCTGTTGCGCAGGTTCGGGTGCGCTTGCCACTTTCACGGCGTCAGGACTTTCAGTAACCTCGTCCCTGATAACCGCCTCAGGCTCTTCAACAGGGGGTTCCTGTATCTCAGGAACTTCTTCTCTTGCCTCGTTCGTGACCGGCCCGGCTGCTTTGGGCTTTTTCATCTCTCCGGCTGGACGAGGCGCCTGAACCGTCTCTTCTCCCATTTGGGCAAACTGGAGATAGTATGTTTTTATCTCCCTGCCGCTTTTGATGAACGAAAGTCCGAAAAACACCATAAAGATAAGTGAATGGATGGCAAGCGACGTTATAAGCCCGTAACGCTGCTCGTTGTTGTATTCCAGACTCCGGGTCTTCATTTGCAAGTTCGTATCCCTTTGCTGTCTAATTTCTGGTAAATATATGGTAAAAGAAAAAGCCACGAAAGCAATGCCTTCTCGGCATCTGCAGCCTTCGTGGCTTTAAGTTCTTATATTTGCTTTGCTAACAGATCCTGAACTTCTTGTTCCGGATATTTTTACGATACCGGAAAATTTTGTAATATGTCAACACATATGTGGAATTCAATCCAGATCAATTATTGACAAATTTACTTAAATGTATGATACTCCTTAATAGTTTAACTAAAAGGGAATTATATCCATGGAACAGACTATAGACAGGATGCTGAAGCTCAGGTTGCCGAAAGGTCAGTCCGCCTTCCTGTGGGGACCGAGGAAGACAGGTAAAACTACGTTCCTCAGGACTGCCTTTCCGCAGAGCCTTTATTATGATTTGCTTCAGACCGACCTTTTCTTCGAATTCGTCAGGCGTCCCTTCCTTCTGCGAGAACAGCTTCTTGCGGCGGACCCGAAGCGCTTGAAGGATCCGGTTATTATAGACGAGGTGCAGAAGGTGCCCCAGCTGCTCGACGAAGTCCACTGGCTTATCGAGAACAAGGACCTGCGGTTCATACTGTGCGGTTCCAGCGCAAGGAAACTGAAACGGGGGAAGGCGAATCTGCTTGGAGGACGCGCCTGGCGTTATGAGATGCACCCCCTTGTGTCGGCAGAGGTTGCTGATTTTGAGTTACTCAGAGCGCTTAACCGGGGAATGATACCCAGTCACTATATGCAGGAGGAATACCGGAAATCACTCCAGGCATATGTCCGGGACTATCTCAAGTTAGAAGTGTTTGACGAAGGGTTGACCCGGAATATCCCGGCCTTTTCACGGTTCTTCGATGCCATGGGATATTCCCACGGGGAACTGACGAACTATGCGAACATCGCCAGGGACTCCGGTATCGATGCGAAGACTGTCAAAGAATATTATCAGATACTTATCGACACATTGCTCGGCACAATGATCGAGCCATACAAGAAAAGGCAGGACCGTCATGTGATAATCAAGGCCGGCAAATTTTATCTTTTTGATGTCGGCGTTGCCGGAGCCATTACCCGCCGCCAGATTCCACAAGAGAAAGGTGAACAGTTTGGGAAGGCCATCGAACATTTTATTCTCATGGAAATACTTGCCCATCGTGCATACAGGGAACTGGATTACGACGTGAATTTCTGGCGAACAAAGTCAGGATTGGAAGTGGATTTCATTTTAGGTCAGGGTGAAGTTGCTATCGAGGTAAAAGGAAAGAACCGAATCGATACCACAGACCTGCGGCCACTTAAGTCGTTTATCCAGGAGTATCGTCCGGCAAAAGCGTTGGT
The DNA here is from genome assembly GCA_020052975.1 of Desulfobacterales bacterium. Next base: position 3,587 of record JAGVOC010000410.1, read on the forward strand.
TGTTTGCAACGAACGCGCTCCACGGATGCATGAGGGCATTCGTATTTTGCCGTGGCATGATTTTCTGAAAATGCTATGGAATGGAGAAGTGATATCGTGAAAAAATGTTGGGTACCTGTCTCTTGATGGAGTCGTCAGGTAAGGCAAGTATACTTGCCAAAAAAAGGGAAGCCACGAATACCTGCCAAGTCTTCTGACCCAGCTTCAGCCTTCGTGGCTTATTTCTTAAAAACTATGGCTTCCCTTTAATGACAGCACTTGTGCGGGTGTTTGTGGTGGTCGTCATCGTGAGTATGCTCATGTTTATGCTTTGCTACTAAATGTTTGTGTTTATGGCCATCGTGAGAATGAGTCATCTCCTTGTGCTCATGCTCGTGTTCATGCTTGTCCTTGTTATGGCAGCACATCTCTCATCACCTCCCTCCTTTATGTATAGTATACCACTAACAAACCTGATTTTTTAGCCCCTTATACTTCATATCTCTTTTTTCCTCGATTTCACCAGCGCCCATAATCCGAAAAACGCCAGAAGAAAGCTGATACCGATAAAGACCTGTGTATACTTTGCCACCAGGGGTTTCTTGAACGATTCCATAAAGAGGTTTTCATCCACTTCAACCTCTATCTGTGCTCCATGCATACCGTGTTCGGATTCCCCGGAAACTTTAATCAACCATTGGCCCTGCCTGTCGGGGAGGAAAGAGACAAAACCATTTTTATCGGTTCTGCCTTTCTGATGTAGAATTTTGTCCCCCGGACCGAATATCTCATATGAGGAATAGCTTGCGGGATCATCCTCAGCATAGAATACACGTACACTTATGCCTTTATTTTCGACCTGATAATGGACAGAATGGGCTTCTGCCCCTGAGTATATCAGGAGCAGAAGCAGTGTTATCAAAAGACATCTTGACATCACTTTACCTCAAAAGTCAGAACTGTAGTATAGGACAAATAATCGGCATCAGGGTTATCTTTTGCCGGAATCCTATATTTTGCCAGGATAATCTGCATACCTTTTGCAGAGACTTTTATACTGAAATTACCGTCTTTGTCAGTTCTGCCGGCTTCCGCGTGATTTCCTGTTTCTACAGTAGCTCCTTCAAGAGGTTTCCCCTCAAAATATATTCTGAGAGGAACCCCCTCATTTGGTTTCATCTTGCAAGGGTTCTTGAGCGGCACAATCTCGAATTTCAGGCCTGAAGCCTTTGTTGTGTTTTCACTGCAGACAAATAAACCCTTTGCATATTGCGTGGAATAAACTGAGTCAATTATCTGCAACCCTGTTTTTTCAGCCTCTCTTTTAGTAACTCTCTTTTTTCCATCAGGAGTGGTAACAAGATACCCACCCTCAAATGAAACTGATATCATCGAAACATCCGACTTTGAAGCCAGGTAAACGGCACCCTTTTCATTCTTCCTTGTCAATGGCGCCTCCTTGCCATCGCTGTCAAATGCCCTTGCCTCCTTCAATTTTTCAGGTTCGTAGGGGCTTGTCTCAGGCGGATGACCCCACAATACTTTATATAAACCGCCTTCTTTTTCTATCCAGAGGTGATGGGCAAATACTGACTGTGTAAAAAGAAAACTGATAACGACCATAGTAAGTTTGAACATATTTTTTTTCATGCCTGTTTTTCTCCTATATTGTTATCACGAGTTTGCCGAAATAAACCCTTCCAAGCCAATCCTTGTCCGGTTCACCATAATCAGAATTAAAAATATTGTCTATGTCGAATGAAGCAGTTATGTTTTTTGTAATTTCCTTGATTATTTTCAGACTTGAGACTGAGTAGCCTTTTATTTCAGTTGTATTTGTCTCATTGCTGAAAGATTCAGAATAATAGTTTGTCCTCCAGTGCAGAGAGGCAAGCCAGCGCTTGATTTCATAATCCAGTCCGATATTAACTGTATTCTGCGGGCTGTAAGGCAGTTCCTTGTTAAGTTCTTTATTCTCGGTGTCAAGATATGAATACCCCAGATTCATGAAAAGATTTTCAATAACCGCAGATTTGATGCTGAACTCAAGCCCTTGCGTATATGCTTCCCTTACATTCTTCCATGTACGGACAGGCACATTATTTATTTGATCCGGAGTGTCTACTGCAACAATAATATCTTTAACATCATTTCTGAACAGGCTCAGATTGGCGGATATCTTATCTGAAATAACCTGTTCAATTCCGGCAGAATAGCCCCATGAAACTTCCGGATCCAAATCCGGATTCGGTCTGTTCCACCAATTCCCGTGTTTGAAAAACACATAAAGCTGTCTGATTGTCGGTGATTTGAATGCCCTGCCTGCTGATGCCCTCAGTCTCGTTTTGTCGGTAATCTCCCACAGAATGCTTGCTTTAGGGTTGAACTCGGTACCATACAGTGAAAAATTATCTATCCTGCCGCCTATAACAATACTAAAAGGTTTGGGGGTCATCTCATCCTGAAGATAAAAACTCCAGACAGTATCATTTTCGTCTGCAAAACTTGCATCAATATCCCGAAGCAGATATTCAGCCCCTGCCGTTGCAAGGTGCGTATTACCGAAAGGTCTGGAATATTGCAGTTCCGCCTGTGTATACGTGATATCCCCAAAGCGCCGGGTATATCCGGGAGAGAAACTGTCCATATCGAGTCTGTTCCAGTATCCTTTAACCTTAAGGACTGATGTGTCCGGTAAAGTCAATTCCAGAGACGGGCTAAACCTGAGTTTCTCATCGATCTGATACTGCCACTCCGATTTGTCATAATTTATCCCAACTGAAGCATTGATTTTTTCTGAGATATCATATGACAGTTTCGTTAATATATGCCGTGCTTCGAACTCGTCTTCCGACGCACTGTAACGACCCCTTTCAGATTTCTCATGCTGGGCGCTGATTAACACTCCGAAGTCCTTAATTTTTTGACCGTAACTGATACTTGCTAAAGATGTTTCCTCCGAACCATATCCTCCGCTTAATGTGAACAACGGTTTTTCGGGTATCGGTTTTGTAATTATATTTACAACACCTGCCACCGCATCGCTCCCATACAGGACAGAGCCTGGTCCTTTTACAATTTCAATCCTCTCGATCATTTCAGGCGGTATCTGGTTAATGCTTATTCCATACTCGCCCATGCCGCCTCCCAGCACCCTTTCACCATCAATAAGAACAAGCCCGTATCCTTTATCAAAATCAAATCCCCTTAACCTCGAGAGATAGGACGAAGACCCGGGTACATTCTCCCCTCTTATATAAAACCCGGGGACATCCTTCAGAACTTCAGATACATTTTTTGCATTTGAATCCTCGATAGCATCCTTGCTTATCAGGACAGTCTCGACAGGTACATCTTCCAAGGTGTGCGGTGTTTTTGTTGCGGTAACAACGATCTCTTCCATTTTTGCATCTTTCGCCTCTTCAGCGCATATCGGTGAAATGCCTGCTAATAGGAACAGGACCAAAAAAATTTTAAAAACCATATTCACTCCTCCTTTTTAAATCCCCCCTTCTCTGCTAAAATGAAAAGGGGCGTTGTGTTTCGCAGCGTTACCCTACAGGGCAGGGTGTCCCCCCAAGGTCATCCCTGCCCCTGATTATTTCTGAGCTTCAAATCTCAATGCTCAAAGCTTGATTCCGACTGCTCTCACCCCCTTTTAGAACCGCTCTTTTTTTAGCAGATACCAAAGTCCGCTCCGTTTCCATAAATGTCATAAAAGCAGGGTGCGGGGATGGCTCCCGCACCCCTTTATCCTCCGGAGGGTTAGCAAGTTCCAGAGGAAATCTATCCTCCTTTTTGCCATTGTGGAAACCTGCAATGAAATAGCCAAGAAAATAAAAAAGCCACGAACGCAATGCCTGCACGGCATCTGTTGCCTTCGTGGCTTCGTATTCTCTTTTTGTTAAATCTATTGCTGCGTCCTGAACTTCGTGCTCAGGATGTCTCTAAGATACTGGAGTATTCCTCAATATGTCAAGACGAAGGTGAGAGTTTAATGCATATTGGGAATTATTACAAAAGCTCAAAAAAAGGAATGAACTTTACCCTTGTATTGCCTATTTTCTCTTCATCATGAAACGCTACATTTACAACCCATGCCTCTGCCGGATTATATCTGCTGATAAACCCTCTCAGCGAGCGGCCAATCTCTTTACCCTTCAGTTCCCTGCATTTCACCTCTACCGGCAAAACCTCATCTCCCCTGTGTATTGCAAAATCTACCTCTGCTCTGTCTTTTGTCCGCCAGAAATGTATCGTACTGCTGTCATGTTGTGTCTTTTCTGAAAGTAAATGATATATAAGATTTTGGAAAACAAAGCCCATTTCGGAAAGCATCGAATGGCCTCCAAACTGGCGGACAGCGAAGTTTCTCATACCTGTATCATAAAAATACATCACAGGAGATTTGCTGATTTCCTTCCGAAGGTTTCTGAAATAAGGGGTAAGCCTCTTTATCACAAACGTCTTCTCAGCGTATGCCACATAGTTTTTCACGGTCTGCACAGATATGCCCAGTGTGGAAGAAAGCTCGTTAATATTAAGCATATTCCCTATCTGGCCTGCCAGCAGTTTTATAAGGTTCCCGAATGCATCGATCCGTTCAACCTTTAGAAGATAAGCGATGTCTTTCTCGATATAGCTCCTGTAAATCTCGTCTATGATCTTCAGTTTCTCCTCACGGATGTCCTCCAGGATGACCCTCGGGTATCCCCCGAAATTGAGATATTCCATGAGAAGGCTCATGCTTTCAGACTTGCGGATCTGAAAAAAATTGTTTATTCTGTCTTCGTAGCTGTAGTCTGTTTTAAAGTTTATGAATTCCCTCAGCGTAACAGTATTAAGTTCAAACCTCCTCTTTCTGCCGGAGAGGGATTCATGCACCTTTTCTTTCAGTTCAACACTTCCTGAACCGGAAATGATAAATTTACAGGGCGTCTGCATATCATAAATACCTTTGAGGAAAAGGCCTGCATTTTCCTTTCTCTGTATCTCATCAATAAAAACGTACCCCCTGTTTTTTCCGAACTCCAACCGGACTCTGTCCAGGAGCGCTGTCTGGGATACAAAATGAGGCAGGTCTCTCTCGAAATCTAGGCTGAGAAAAAGTGTTTTTTCACCTTTCCCGGTCAGATAATCCTGTAATTGGAGCATAAGGGTAGTCTTTCCTGCCTGACGCGGGCCAGTAATGAGAGACATCTCTTTACTGGGCAGATGTTTCACCAAATCATCGAGCAGGTATCTTTTAATAAACATATATTATTTTAAGTACGAGAATAATAAAAGTCAATATTCGTAATAATTGTGCAAGAATTCATTGAATATGCTCTGAAGTTCATAAATGCAAATAAAACAATGACCTGAATTGAAAAAGTAATTCGTGGAAATATTCATAAATATTGATTAAAAAAAGGGAAGCCACGAATACCTCCCAAGTCTTCTGACCCGGTTATAGCCTTCGTGGCTTGTTTCTTAAAAACTATGGCTTCCCTCTAATGACAGCACTTGTGCTCGTGTTTGTGATGCTCGTCATCGTGCGTATGCTCATGGGCATGCTTTTCCGTTAAATGTTTATGCTCGTGACCATCGTGCGTATGAGTCATTTCCTTGTGCTCATGCTCGTGTTCATGCTTATCCTTGTTATGGCAGCAGATCTCTCATCACCTCCTTTCTCTTTCTTACTTTAATACGTATACGCGATGACACGTCCTGATCACTTCATACTGATCCATCTTGAGCACTCCTTTCCCTCCTCTCCCTAATTTCGGATTGCCAAAACAACTTCAATCCAATTTAGCACGAGGAGCTATGCTCAAGATGGTCAATTTTCGGTTATCACTACCCCACTTTGCTGGTCAATTTTAGGTTATCAAAACTAACAGGTGTTATTGAGAATGAAAATAGGCCAAGCTACCGATGGCTGAATATTTATGCATATTCGGCCTTTTATTTGATATCCTATTCGAAGAAAACAAACATGTGTAGGAGCAAATACAAAAGATAGAGAAGCGATATATGAAAAAGCAATCCAATCCTAAGAAAAACAAAACTTCTTTATGTGAAAAGAGTATCGGACTCGGCGAATGTTCTACAAGAAAAAGCTATCATCCCTTGTTTCAGGAGAAACTAAAATATTTAGAAGATGCAAAGAAAAAGGCAGAAGAGAGTGAGAATAAATTCAGGGCATTGTTCGAAAACATAGCAGACGGGGTATTGGTCGCAGATATTGAAACAAAGAAGTTTAAACTCGGCAACAACATGATATGCGAGATGCTGGGTTATACGCAGGAAGAGCTTATGAGGCTCGGAGTTAGGGATATTCATCCCCAGGAACAGCTGCCGCACGTTTTGGAGCAATTTGAGAAGATAGCAAGAAAAGAGATTTCGATGCCTACAAATATACCTGTAAAAAGAAAAGAAGGCGGCATCTTTTATGTAGATATAAATGCAACCTTCTTAACATTGTCAGGCAAAGAATATTTACTGGGTGTTTTCAGGGATGTAACCCGGCGCAAACAGGCAGAAGAGGATTTACGGTTTGCGAACATTATCATGAAGACACAGCAAGAAACGTCACTCGACGGCATACTTGTCGTGGATGAGGAAGGGAAGATGATCTCCTTCAATCAACGATTCATTGATATGTGGGGCATCCCTGCAGATGTCGCAGAATCAAAGTCTGACGAGCGCGCTTTGCAATCAGTATTGGACAGATTGGTTTACCCGGCAGAGTTTCTTGCGAGGGTAGAATATCTTTACGCTCATCGCAGCGAAAAAAGCTGTGATGAAATAGACCTGATTGACAGCGTCACTTTTGAGCGTTATTCTGCTCCAATGTTTGGAGCAGATGGAAAGTATTACGGCCGTGTCTGGTATTTCCGTGACATCACCGGACGTAAACGGGCAGAAGAGGTTCTTAGAGAAAAAGAGAAAGAATTGGAGATTAAGGCCCATAATCTTGAAGAAGCAAATATTGCATTAAAAGTTCTGCTGAAGAGAATGGACAAAGACAAAACAGAATTAGAAGAGAAGGTGCTGTTAAATATAAAAGAACTGGTTGCCCCCTATTTGGAAAAATTGAAAATGACAGGTTTGGATGAAAAGCAGAAGACATATGTAAGTATCCTGGAATCAAATATAAACCAGGTCATTTCACCTTTTGCACACAGATTGTCTTCAAAGTTTTTGAATTTAACATCTACAGAGATTCAGATAGCAAATCTTCTGAAGCAAGACAAAACGAGTAAGGAAATCAGTAAATTATTAAATTCTTCACCAAGAACTATTGCATTCCACAGAGAAAATATCAGGAAAAAGCTCGGGCTGAATAATAGAAAAACCAACCTCAAGTCATACTTATTGTCTTTAAATTAATACCAGTTATTTACTGATAAATAACTGGTATTAATTAGTTATTCTATTCATTTATTCACTATGTAATAATAAAATATAACGTTTTTAACTGTTTTTCGGGGAGGGCAAGTCTTGTGTAAAGGTAAACTTATGTCTCCCCCCTTGAAGATATTACCTGAACACAATGCAGTTTTATTTTTTGCCCTCCTTTTTTTTAACAAATAAAGCAATAGAAAAATATCTACTTCATGAGGAAAATACACAATATGAAAGAAGAAATTATGGCGAAAAAGCAGCTTTTAAATGAATTAATTGACTCTCGTCAACACATTGCAGACCTGGAAGAAAAAGAAACCAGGTATGGAATTGTAGAAAAAGCACTGAAGGAGAGTGAAGAGCGATATCGTGCTATTGTTGAAGCTTTTGATGGACTCATTTATATTTGTTCACAGGATTACCATATCAGGTTTATGAACAAGAAATTCATTGAGCGTACAGGCCATGACGCAACAGGAGAATTATGTTATAAGGCATTGCATGGTCTCGATTCTGTCTGTCCGTGGTGTGTCAATGAGCGTGTATTTAAAGGTGAAACCGTACGCTGGGAAATACAGAGTCCTAAAGACAAAAATTGGTATTACATAGTAAATACCCCTATATACCACACGGACGGAACAATATCCAAACAGGCTATGATTATTGATATCACTGAAATCAAAAGAGTTGAAGAAGAATTACGGCGATTATCAGAAGAGTTGGCCCGATCCAACAAAGAATTAAAAGATTTTGCTTATATGGCGTCACATGATCTGAAGAAACCTCTGCAATCAATTGAGAGCTTTGCAAAGCTGCTGACCAGACGTTACAAAGGCAAACTCGATGCAAAAGCCGACGAATTTATCTCGTATATCGTTGAAGGTGTTCAGAGACTGCAAATGCTTATTAAGGACTTGCTGGAATATTCCCAGATTGAAACAAAAGTGAAAAATATCAAGCTGACTGATTGTTCAATGATATTGAAGGAGGCAATGAGTAATCTGAAGACAGCAATTGAGGAGAGTAATGCTGTAGTAACATATAACACACTGCCGACAATCATGTCCGATCCGCAACAAATGATCAGTCTTTTTCAGAACTTAATTGACAATGCCATCAAATTTCGTAGTAAAAAGGCGCCGAGAGTTCGTATCTCTGCTGAACGAGAGGAAAATGCATGGCTTTTCTCAATTCGGGATAACGGTATCGGAATAGACCCAAAGGAATCGGAGCGAATATTTGCAATGTTCCAGCGACTGCATGCCAGCAGTGACTATCCTGGAACAGGCATAGGCCTGTCAAGCTGCAAAAAAATTGTTGAACGGCATGGCGGAAGAATATGGCTGGGGTCGGAAACAGGAAAAGGATCAACATTTTACTTTACAATCCCTGACAGAAAATGACCATCACCGACAAAGGAACCCATATGAAAGATGAAAATAAAACACACGAGTAACGTATACATGAATCTGTAAAATGCTAAAAAAGGTGGTTAAGAATGGATAAAGCAGATACATTGGAAATGAGAAAATTTATAGCTCCTGAGTTTATTTTTGGTAAAGGTGCTATTAAAAAAGCAGTAAGTTATGTGCTTAACTTTGGGGCAAGAAAGATACTGCTTGTTGCCGATCCTGGAATAATAAAGGCAGGATGGTCTAAAAAGATAGAAAACGATTTTAAGAAAATGGGCATACCATATGTCTTATTCAAAGATATCACACCCAACCCTAAGGACAGGGAGGTTATGGCCGGAGCTGAATTATACAATAACGAAGAGTGTGATGTTATCGTAGCAATCGGTGGTGGAAGCGTGATTGATTGTGCAAAAGGTATGGGCATTGTCAGCACCAACAAGAAGCACATTTTGGAGTTTGAGGGAGTTGATGAGGTGTCTGTTCCCGGCCCTCCTTTGATTTGCATTCCAACGACTGCCGGGACCTCTGCAGATGTATCGCAGTTTGCCATTATTACCGATACTGCCAGGAAAGTGAAGATTGCCATAATCAGTAAAACCATGGTACCGGATGTTTCTTTGATAGATCCGATTACTACAACAACTATGAACTCAGAACTTATTGCAGCAACCGGCCTGGATGCCTGGGTTCATGCCTGGGAGGCATTTGTTTCTAATGCCAGTTCACGTATTACCGACCTTTTCGCCCTTGAGGCTATCAGACTGGTATGGAACAACTTAATTGGAGCCTGTAAAAATCCTAACGATATGAAATATCGCAACAACATGATGATGGCGAGCCTGATGGCAGGACTGGCTTTTTCAAATGCAAGCCTGGGGTTGGTTCATGGCATGGCACATAGTTTAGGCGGGTTATTGGATTTACCTCACGGAGAATGTAATGCCATTTTACTAGAGCATGTGGTAGATTTCAATTTCGAGGCCGATTATGAGAAATATTTAAAAATAGCTGAGACCATAGGAATAAGTTTTAAAGAGTTGAAACCGAAAAACAAAAAGAATGTTATTATTAAGAAATTAGCTGAGTTCAGGATTAAAGCAGGCATTGTAAAAACTCTTGGTCAATTAGGAGTAACTCCGCAAGACATCCCTTTACTTTCAAAGAATGCAATAAAAGATCCCTGTGTAGCAACAAACCCAAAAGAACCAACCGTAAAAGATATTGAAAAAATATATGAAAAAGCACTCTGACACTAAGAAAAAGAAAAACAAAAATTCTTTACGTGAAAAGATTATTGGCTTAGGCGAACGTTCAATTAAAAAGAGCTACTATCCCCAGCTTCAAGAGCAACTGGAGAAGCTGAAAGAGAGCGAAAAAAGATTCAGGGAACTGGCTGAACTGCTGCCACAAGTTGTTTTTGAAATTGATGAAAAAGGAAATCTGCTGTTTGTTAATCGCTATGCGTATGATGCTTTTGGCTATACGCAGGATGAATTTGATAAGGGTTTGAATGCTTTCCAGATGTTTATCCAGGAGGACAGGGAAAGGGTGGTGAAAGACATCCAGAGGATATTAAACGGTGAATATATCAGTGGCATTGAATACAATGCAATTCGTAAAGACGGCAGCACATATCCGGTTCTTGCATACGCAAGTCTTATCATCCGTGAAAATAAAACTGCAGGTCTGAGGGGAATTCTTATTGATATCACAGAGCGCAAGCAGACCGAGAATGAATTACAGCAGTCGAACGAACTGCTTCGTGCTATTATTGAGGCCGCACCAGTGGCCATTATTGGCATAGACATAGACGGAAATGTGCAAACAATTTGGAATCCGGCGGCTGAAAAAATGCTTGGATGGAGCTCCCAGGAAGTTATGGGCCGCCCACTCCCCAGCGTACCTGTAGAGAGCCGGGAAGAATTCAGGCAATTTCGGGAAAGGATACGCCGTGGTATGACCCTTGATGGCGTGGAAGTACGTCGACAGAAGCGTGATGGTACTCCCATTGATTACAGCATTTATGCCTCTCCCGTGCATGATGAAGAGGGCCGGATCATCGGCAATATTGCCATACTGGTAGATATCACAGAGCGTAAGCGAATTGAGGAGACATTGCGTCATTTGAATCGCGAGTTGCAAGCCATCAGCCGCTGTAATCAGACCCTATTGCGGGCCGTGGACGAGCAGACACTGCTCAACGACATTTGCCGTATCATTTGCGAGGAAGCCGGTTACCGCCTGGCTTGGGTGGGATATGCCGAGCATGATGATGCCAAAACCGTGCGTCCTGTGGCCTGGGCTGGGTTCGACAGCGCGTATATAGCAAACGCCAAGCTTTCTTGGGCCGATGACACGGAACGCGGACGTGAACCGGCTGGAATAGCTATCCGAAGTGGTGAAATAATCTGTGTTCAGGATTTCACGACTGATCCACGAATGGTCCCGTGGCGCGAGAGCGCCTTGCAGCGTGGTTATCGTTCTGGTATCGCCCTGCCTCTCAAAGATGAAGATGCCAGAGTATTCGGAGTCCTTCTGATTTATTCCTCGGAACCCCACGCCATCACCTCAGACGAAATCCGGCTCATGGAAGAGCTGGCGGGCGATTTGGCGTTCGGCATCATCACCCTACGTACCCGTGCTGAACGCAAGCGGATCGACAATATCATGCAGGCGCGCCTTCGTCTCTTGGAATTTGCCAATTCACACTCGATGGATGAATTCCTTACCGCGACATTGGATGAAATAGAGGCATTGACTGGAAGCGCCATCGGTTTTTATCATTTTCTCGAATCCGATCAAAAAACGCTCTCATTGCAGAATTGGTCGACGAATACGCTGAAGAACATGTGCATAGCATCTGGAAAAGGCAGACATTACGATATTGCCCAAGCAGGTGTATGGGTGGATTGTATATATGAACGTCGTCCCGTTATTCATAACGATTATGCGTCTTTACCTCATCGCAAGGGGATGCCTGAGGGTCATGCACCAGTCGTCCGGGAGGTCGTTGTCCCGATTTTCAGAGGTAACCTGATAAAGGCGATCATCGGTGTGGGTAACAAATCAACTGACTATAACGAAAGCGACATAGAGATAGTATCACAATTGGGTGACCTTTCATGGGATATCGCCGAGCGGAAACGTGCAGAGGAAATACTGCGAGAATCGGAACAAAGATTCAGATCCATTTTTGATATCGCTGGCGAAGGAATACTTCTGGCCGATTCGGATGATAAAAAATTCTATATGGGCAATAAAACGATTTATCAAATGCTCGGTTATGAACCTGAAGAGATCGGGAATCTCAGCGTCAGAGACATCCATCCCGAGGAACAACTCCCCTATGTCTTAGAGCAGTTTGAAAAGCAGACGAGGGGTGAGATTATGCTGGCTATGGATATTCCCGTAAAAAGAAAGGACGGGAATATTTTCTATGCGGATATCAGGTCTTCCTCTATAATGTTGTATGGAAAAAAATACATGATGGGAGTATTCAGTGACATCACTGAGCGCAAGAAAACTGAAGAAGCATTGCGTGATTCTGCACAGCAATGGCAGACAACCTTTGATGCCATGAATGAATGTATATTTCTACTTGACTCATCTTTCACAATTCTGCGATGCAATAAAGCCTCATATAATATTTTAGGGAAAGCACCAGAGGAACTGGTCGGCCGTAAGTGCTGGGAAGTTGTACATAGCACACCGGCTCCTGTTGACTGGTGTCCGGTCGCCCGTATACAAAAGACTCTTCAGAGAGAATCCTCTATTGCACAATTAGGTGATCGATGGATAGAGGTTTATGCAAATCCTTTGCTGGACAGTAAAGGCAACATCATTGGATCTGTTCACGTTATCTCCGATATCACTGAGCGTATGAAAGCGGAAAAAGAAATAAAAAGGAGGATAAAAGAGCTTGAGGATTTTTATGAGATGGCAGTGAGCAGGGAACTTAGGATGAAGGAACTGAAAGAAACAATAGAGAAGATGAAGGAAGAAATAGAGAGATTGAAAGAAGAATTGGAAAGATGTAGAGAGCAATAAAATGTAATATTTCATATCCTGAATACTCTCATATACTTATAATTCAGATAATATCCAAGCAATGCTTTTTTACAGGCTTGTTAGGGTTAGAAATATTGAGAAAAATGCGTATAATTTTATATGAATGCAATACCGATATAATTTCAGCAATATTTATGATTGGAGGTCTACTATGAAAAACAGAAAGTATAAGTTTTCATGGGATCTTCTGGGAGATATTGCGAAAGGGCGCCCTAATCTTGGTCCAAACACCCACATAGAAGTGTATCGTCTCATGCAGTTTACATTCAGAGATGTTATTGAACAGCATCTGGGAACCGAAAAAACAGATCAGATATTTTATGAAGCAGGCAAGCTGGCAGGCATCGAATTTTACAAAAAGGTTTTTGCGAATGATAGAGACTTCAATGAGTTTGCAAAAAACCTTCAGAAGACACTCCGTGAAATGGGAATCGGCATACTGCGTATTGAGGAAGCAGATATGGAGAAGGGTTCCTTCATTCTGACTGTTTCTGAAGATCTTGACTGTTCAGGCTTGCCGGAACTGGGTTACGAGATATGTACCTATGATGAAGGGTTCATTGCCGGAATTCTTGAAAGCTTTGGCGGCAGGCCTTTCAAGGTTAAAGAGGTTGACTGCTGGTGCACCGGCGACAGGACATGCCGGTTCACTGCTGAAGTGATTAAATAATCCAGATATCCTTGTCCGCATATCCAGATGAAAAAAATGCTGTCTGAAAAAGAACATGACATAATTGATGAGCTTTCTAAATTTTTGCTGGACATGATGATGCTTGCCAAACCTCCTCAGTTACCTGCCGGTTTTGCATCTGTTGATTCCCTTCAGACCCTTTATGCCAACCTTATTTCGCTAAGAGATTTTTTGTATGCCGCCTCAAATGGGGATATGTCGAAGCAGGTTGCTTTTAAAGGGTATATCGGCGGTGCTCTCAAAACGCTTCAGGCGAACCTGAAACACATGACGTGGCAGACAAAGATGGTTGCTTCAGGGGATTTTACGCAGCGGATAGAATTCATGGGGGAGTTTTCCGAGTCGTTCAACGCAATGGTAATGCAGCTCGACCAGACCTTAAGGGAGCTTGTGAGCAAGAAAACGGAACTAAGTATGGCGAACGAGGATCTGCTCAAGGAAATCTCTGTCCGCAAACAAACTGAGGCAGCCCTCCTGGAGAGCGAAGAGGCATTACGGCTTCTGTCGATGACTGATTCACTCACAGGCCTATATAACAGAAGGCATTTCTATAAACTCGCAGAGGTTGAGATCGGCAGAATTCTCCGGTACTCACGACCTCTGTCGGTTATCATGTTCGATATTGACTTCTTCAAGCGCATCAATGATACATTCGGACATCCCACCGGAGATATAGTGCTTAAGAGGATTGCGGATATCACAAAAGAAATAGTCAGGGTTACTGACATACCCGCACGATACGGGGGTGAGGAGTTCGTCGTCCTGCTTCCCGAAACCCATGCGTCTGCAGCTACCACTGTTGCCGAAAAACTGAGAAAGCAAATAGAAAACACAACCATACAAGCAGAAAGCCACCAGATAACGGTAACCGTGAGTGTTGGCGTCAGCGATGAGCTTGGGAAGACGAATTCTAAAACACACAAACAAATACTATCGGAGTTTATCTCTGGTGCTGACCAAGCGCTGTATGCGTCAAAGAATGCCGGGAGGAATAGGGTAACCATTTATAACCCTGAAAAAGGATACTTGTAAGGAGACGGTTTAGACCAACTACCTGACAGTGCCCTTTTTGCTAAGCTCTCAATAAGAAAGGCTTAGATAGCAATATGATGAATTCGCAGAAGTTCCAGTTAAGAGAAGCGATAAAGAGACTTCACAGCCACGACCATCTCTGCCTGATTTACGAAACACGGGAAGAACAGTTCGAGGCTGCCATTCCTTTCATCAGAAGGGGCCTCGAAAATGGAGAAAAATGTATTTATATTGCTGATGATAACACGGCTTCGGAGGTGATGGATGCAATGCGCGCGAACGGAATCGATATCGACTCAAATGTCAACGCCGGCTCCCTTTCAGTGATAACAAAGAAAGATGCTTATCTAAGAGAAGGATACTTTGATCCCGACCGGATGATCAATTTTCTTAAGGAAAACGTTGAAGCGGCAAAGGCCGAAGGATATAAAGTCCTCAGGGCAACGGGCGAGATGACCTGGGCGTTGGGCGCGGAAATTGGCGTCGAAAGACTGATGGAATATGAGGCAAAGCTGAACTACTTCTTCCCGGAGAATGACATAGTCGCCATTTGCCAGTACAACCGCAACCGTTTTAGTCCGGAGGTTATCCTCGATGTAATCCGCACTCATCCACTCGTGATATGCGGATCTACTGTATGCAAGAACATATATTATGTTCCACCTCATGAGTTTTTGAGTTCTGAGTACGTTTCGCATGAGGTGGAACGGTTGTTGAAAGACATCGTCAAGAGAGCCGAAGTCGAGGATGCGCTGCGTATCAGTGAGGAGCGCTACCGCATGGGCCAGGAGATCGGCCATGTCGGCAACTGGGAATATAACATTCAAACGGGCGAGTTCTGGGGGTCCGATGAGGCTAAGCGCATTTATGGATTTGATCCTGAGCAAGACAGATTTTCTACTGAAGAAGTCGAAAATTGCATTCAGGAAAGGGAGCGGGTACATCAGGCTTTGGTAGATTTGATCGAATCGGGCAAGCCTTACAATCTGGAATTTGAAATTCATCCCCGGAATTCCACGGTATCCAAAGTCATTGCCTCCGTCGCGAAGTTACAGCGTGACGAACACGGCAAGCCGTTCAAAGTCGTGGGAGTCATGCAGGACATCACCGAGCGCAAGCGGACAGAGGAGGCGCTGAGAGAAAGTGAAAAGCAAGTGCGGCGCAAGCTCGACGCCGTCCTTTCTCCCGAGGCAGATATTGGTGCGTTAGAACTTTCCGACATTATCGACAGCGAGAAGGTTCAGAAACTGATGGATGAATTCTATCAGTTAACCCACATTGGCATCGGCATCATTGATCTTCACGGTAAGGTGCTGGTGGGAACCGGCTGGCAGGATATCTGCACCAAATTCCATCGGGTTAACCCGGAGTCTCGCCGGTTGTGCATCGAAAGTGACCTTGAACTCAGCCGTGACGTGCCGGTCGGCACTTTTAACCTATATCGGTGTAAGAACAACATGTGGGATATAGCTACACCTATCATGCTGGGTGACAGGCAGGTAGGCAATATCTTTTTGGGACAGTTTCTGTTCGATGACGAAACGCCGGACTATAAAGCCTTCCGTCAACAAGCCCGCCGGTATGGATTCAATGAGCAGGAATATATAGCAGCGCTCGACCGGGTACCACGGTGGAGCCGGAAAATGGTTAATGCAGCGATGTCTTTCTACGCTGCTTTTGCGGGGATGATTGGCAATCTGAGTTATAGCAATATTAAACTCGCAAACGTACTCGAGGAGCGCAAGCGGGCTGAAGAAACACTTCGTGCCGCAGAAGTAGAGCTTTATGAGAACTACTTTATCCAGAGCACGATCAACATGATTCTGAACGAATCACTGAAAAATATCCCTTTGGAGGAATTCCTGCAGAAATCATTGAATATGATACTTGCAGTTCCCTGGATTGCCTTTGAATCAATCGGTAGCATATTTCTTGTGGAAGATGAAGCTGAGGTCCTGGTGATGAAAGCCCAAAGCAATATGCCTGAACCGCTGAAAAGATTATGTATGCGAGTTCCTTTCGGAAAATGCCTTTGCGGAAGAGCAGCGCAGAGTCAAGAGATACAGTATGCCAAACATTTTGATGAACGTCATGCGATCTGCTACGAAGGGATACAGTCTCACGGTCATTGTATTGTACCAATCTTGGTCGGCGGCAGGGTATTGGGAATTATGAATCTCTATTTGAAAGAAGGACACATCAGAAATCGAAAAGAAGAGGAATTTCTGTGCTCTGTTGCCGATACACTGGCAGGAGCCATTGTGCGCAAAAAGACAGAGGAGAAGATTAGTAAACTAAATGCCGAGCTAGAACAGCGTGTCACAGAACGCACAGCACAGTTAGAAGCCGCAAACAAAGAGCTTGAAGCCTTCAGTTACTCTGTCTCGCACGACCTGCGTGCACCGCTCAGGGCGATCTCCGGGTTTTCAGATATCCTTTTGAGACAACACGGTACAAAGTTGGATGATGAAGGCAAGAGGATCTGCGCTATAATCATCGGGAACACACAAAAAATGGGACAGCTCATCGATGAAATTCTCGCGTTATCGCGTCTTAGCAGAGCAGAGATGCATTTCTTCTCGATCGATATGAAAGCCATGGCAAATGAGATATACAATGAGCTTGCTGACCCCGAGATGCGGAAACGGATAGATTTTCAGCTCGGTGATTTACCCAAAGCCAATGGAGATACCGTATTGTTAAAACAGGTATGGATAAATCTTATTTCCAATGCAATAAAATTTACCTCATACCGTAAGCGGGCTGTTATTTCTTTCACAAGCAGGGAAGAAGAAGACCAAGTAGTTTACTGCGTCAAAGATAATGGCGTCGGGTTTAATATGAAATACAAGGATAAACTCTTCGGGGTATTCCAGCGCCTGCACAGCGAGAAGGAGTTCCCCGGAACCGGCGTGGGGCTTGCAATTGTCCAGAGGATAGTACGCAGGCATGGAGGAGAAATATGGGCTGAAGGAGAAGTGAATCAAGGGGCAGAGTTCTGTTTTTCTCTGCCAAAACGAAAGGGATGACACCAGAATGAATCAATTTAATGCAGTTGAAATCCTGATTGTGGAAGACAACCCGAATGACGCTGAACTGACGATCATGGCGCTGAAAGAACAAAACCTTGCCAACAAGATTTATGTTGTCGAAGACGGAGAGGAAGCGCTCGATTTTATTTTCTGCCGGGGACAATTTGCAGAACGAAAACCGTGCAGTGCGATGAAGGTCGTATTTCTTGACCTGAAGCTTCCGAAGGTCAATGGACTTGAAGTCCTGAAAGAACTCAAAACCAGTGAAAAGACAAAAAAACTGCCGGTAGTTATCGTAACTTCCTCCCGTGAAGACCCTGATATTCAGACTGCGTATGATCTTGGTGCCAACAGCTACATAGTGAAACCGGTTCAGTTTGATGAGTTTCGCCAGGCAATGAGCAATGTGGGATTATATTGGCTGCTGGTGAATCAATCCCCGAAAGTGAATTTCTGAGAATAGTCCGGGTTATAGAAGAGGCAATTTGGAAACTCCATATTGTGTCCTGATTGTAGAAGATGTGACCACGTATGCAGAATTGAACGAAAGAGTAATCCAAGAAGCATTGAAGCCGTGCGTCTTTCAATGGGTAGAAACTGAAGAAGCTTTCCTGAAGGCACTCGATGAGTTTAGTCCAGATATAATTATATCGGATTACATGATGCCTGTCTTTGACGGTATGATAGCCCAGTCCTTTCGGGGTAACATCCTATTTCTCACAAGGAGTTGTGGTTTGCGTGAAATCAAAATTCATGTAGATTCCTGTCCGAATTCTGAGTGGGTTCTATACGGACGAACCTTCATCTCTTAGATGCGAAAAGTATCCAGTCTCTGTAAGGCCACGACAAAGTGGTTCAAAGGAATACTCTATCCACTTGTTTTTATTGATTTATACATAACGACATAAATAATGCCGCATAATATGGTAAAATATAGCCACAATCAATCTACGGAGGTGGCTATGAAAAAATTCGAAATCAGGGATG
>JAGVOC010000254.1 GCA_020052975.1 Desulfobacterales bacterium
AGAATCTCTGAAGATATCCTGGTCAGTATAGGTTTGTCTGAATTTGTCCCTTGCAAAGAACCCGTAATTCTGTCTGTAGGAATCATATTCCCTGCGCTTCCGTTCGTTAGAGAGGACGGCATATGCCTCATTGATTTCTTTCATCCTCTCTTCCTCGCCGGGGTTTTTGTCCGGGTGATATTGAAAGGCTAACTTCCGATAGGTCTTTTTTATTTCCTCATAAGCGGCATCCTCACTGACCCCAAGCACCTTATAGTAATCTTTCTGTTCCATGACAGTTTATTATACAAATGATTTCGTTCCTTATCTAATCTTCTGGTTTAAAAATTGATTGGGCAGATCACTCATCACAGATACAGACCTTTTTATTGCTACTGAGAGTTATGTTTGTTTTCTCAGAAAAGGAGCATGCTTGATGATCTCGGTGCATGGCGACCTCCACCCTCTATATGGGTACTACTTCTCACCGCAGGCATTTCGCAGAGGATGTTGATTTCCCAAAGAAATGGGTAGAACGCCCAGCTAACCTGCACGGGCAAGCCCTATGCAAAACCAAAGGCGGTTTAAACCGTGTCAGGTCGATGCCGTTTTTATGCGATCTTTTTTTGCTTCTTTATGATTTCAGTTAATGATCTTAAGGCCTGATTTACGGAATCATGATCCGGGAAATATTTTGCAACATCGGGTTCAATGACTACTACATTTGTTCCTTCTGCATACCTTTTTGCATACTTCCCCTGAATGCCTTTGCTGAAATCATATTCTTCAAGCATATCAGGATCTTTTCGCATTCTCTTCATACTGCTCCCTTTCCTTTTTCGTAGCTTTTCTTGCGGTTATTATTCTGATTTTATCTCTTCTTCCCATATGAACAATTACCAACAGACGATTCTTGCAGGAATTCCCAATTAAAATCAGCCTGTCTTCTTCCTCGGAATGCAGAGGGTCATAAATCGTCAATGATAAATTTTGTTAACCCATCAGTTTATTGTATTCTTCATGGCTGCCTATCCAAAACCAAAGCAACCCGTCAGGAACTTCAACGGCAACAGCGCGATAATGAAGACCGACACGGACAGACCAATAACGGCCAACTTTCTTCAGGTGTAACGAGGGATGACGAGGGTCATTTTTCAACAATGCATAACTTCTATCTGCAAGGTCTTGGATAGACTGCGGAAGTGATCTGCAGAGTGTCCAAAAATCTGGCGAGGCAAAATGCTTCAAATTTCGGAGCAGTGCCCGGACTTAAACGATTTGAGGGCTGCCTCGGCCAGTGAGTCAAGTTTTCCCGTCAGAGCATCTTTCTCAAGCTGGCGGTCCCATACCTCTGCGTCAAAATCCCAAAACCATTTTCGAAAAGCCTGAAGTTCATCAGGCTTTAATCCCTGAACTTCTTTTTCAATTTGATCTATTTTACTCATCCTTATAACTCCTTTTCTTCGCGCGCTGTTAGTTTAACAAAATATTATTTCGGTGGCTATACTTCTCTATATTTTCTGATTTCAAGGTGTCCTAAGCCGTGGCTCTGTATTGGCGGCCTCTTTTTTTCAATTGTGACTTTGTATATCTGTCTGTCATTTGGTATGAGTCGTTCAAATTTTTGTTCTTTTTTGCTCCCTCCCATGCATCCCTGAAGGGAATCCATAATATCTTTTAGCCTATTGTCAACATCATGAAATTCTATGTGCGGATCTTCAAGGTAAATCGTAATATGAAGTTCCAGTTTTTGATCTGTAGTGTATTCAATGCCGTTGGTTGTTAATGCAGTTATAATGCTGGCATGAAGTTTCTTTCTCCATTCATTTCGGGGTGACTCATACCGAGGCAGACGAACTTTTAAGCTGAGCGGTTGTTTTGCCATTTATTATCTTCTATTATTCTCTATTATTCTCGGGTTAACGACAGAACTCACAGGTGCAGTGGTTGTTTCGCGGCATCCTGTGGAGTGTTAACATCAGATATATTCAAGATGCCTTTTCAAGACGCTCTGCTACCCAGACTTTGATTATGGATTGTCGAGGCACCCCCAAACGTTTTGCTTCTTTATCCAATGACTGAATCATCCATAATGGAAAATCAACATTTACCCGTTTTTGTTCCTGCCCGGGTCTCCTTGCTTTTGTTATATCAAGGTATTCGGAGATGTCTTCACCTTCATCAAATTTTTTGTCAATTTCTTTAGCTTTCATATATTTCAACCTCCTCTTTTCTGGATCGCCGCACCGAAATAATTCGGATATTTTCGCTGCGATAGGTAATAATTGCCGACCAGTGCTTTTCCAAAATCCTGCCTATTACCAAAAACCTTGACTCATCAATAGTCTTTAATGGAATCTCAATAAAGTCTGAATCATTCCATAATGATGCCTGAGCTTCGTAAAAGTCGATTCCGTGTTTTTTCTTGTTGCTATTGCTTTTAGCGGAATCGAATTCAAATTCCATAGTATATTTATTATACCTTAAATATACCTATAATCAATGATTTTTTTGATGTTAACGCGGCGCTGAGCGGCCCCCGAAGGGGAGTCCGTTTCGAGTGCCTGGTTCTCCACTCGCTGAGCGCTGGCACCCTGCACTCACCGCTCAGCGCCGCGTTCCCCACGAGCGGAGCGAGTGGGGAACGCCGTAATGAGGCGCAGGGCAACCACCCTTGAAAAACCGGCAGAGGTTATTACCTGTCGCCTCCATTTAATTATTCGGCTAAGTCCTATTTATCTGCGTTGAATATATATACTCATGAGTACTGATTTCTCCCTATGTAATCAATTATGCCGCCATTTGTAGATCATTGTCCATCTTAAGATCAATCTGATCTGTCAGGAATTTCGTG
>JAGVOC010000246.1 GCA_020052975.1 Desulfobacterales bacterium
CAATTAGTTGGGAGAAAGGGGTCCAGGATTCGAGGATTCAAGGGTTCAAGTGTTTGTTTTCTAATGATTTTATCAGAGCTTTCAGCATCCTCTCAACCTCCCCGATATCTCTCTGAAGTTCTGACAAGCTTTCTTCATTGAGATAGCCCAGATCCCCGGATAATAATATTTGCGTCTCTAATTCACACGTCGATCCGTAAGCGATATATAATGATCTTAAATAATCCGGGGTTGTTTTTCTCCCATACCCTTCTGCAATGTTGCTCGGGATAGACAGGGCCGCTCTTCTCATTTGGGAGGTTAAGCCAAAGCCCTCATTTTTGGGAAATATTTTCGTTGCCCTATAAATCTCAAGACATAGTTGATAGGACTTTTGTCAGACTTTTAATTCTTTATAATTTTTCAGCATTTCACTTGAATCCTTGAACCCTCGAATCCTCATAGGATCACCAACTAATTTGGAGATGATCCAAAATTTATAATGTTGGCAATTTGTGGAGGATATACGCAACAAAAAACCAGTCGCTGATTTTTCAAGATCGCGGACCGCAGGATTCGCTGTCTGCAATCGAGATAACGGTAAATCACCCGCTGAAGATTGGATCGCCAGAACCAGTACTGCCGTGAGAAATGATCACCTGAAAGGGGCAATCAAATAGTCGGGTTGTTACACCTGCCTATTTTGAAAAAACAATTATATATGTTTAGTCTATTCGATATTGGCACTAACAACAGATGCCATTTGCATCATATCGATAGTCTGACCTTCTTTTAACTTTGTAAAATCAGTTAATTTCCCAGTCTTACTGACAGTTTTGGTGTTGTTAAATATTTTAATTAATTTAGCATCAGCCACAATATTCTTGCCAGCATTTTCTGGTTTACCATTGATTGTTTTGGTTTGTAATTTGTTTGCCTTGATGTAATCCCACAACTTTTTGGTTATCTCAGTACGAGGAAGTGAGCTAGCACATAGTAATGCCGCCAAGTCCGCTTTCAATTTTACCGGTTTATTCAATCCTTTTTCTTCTGCCATGTTTACGCCTCCGTTCTTTAAATTGTCTTAGTATTTTTTTGATCAGATATTGCGTGGGAAGTATATGAATAACGGGCTTATATGTCAATTAAATACTGGCCACAAAATGTGAGGTGTTGTGTCGCTATTTATCGTCGGGCGTGAGTTGTGTTTATTACTGATTGAAGTCTTGCATTTTCGTCGAGGTTGTTGGTTTGTTGCTTTCAGGAAGCACGGAACAGAATTTCACTCCATTATCCTTTAACTGGATGGGAAAGGAATTACAATTAGGAAGTCTCTTCGTCCTGAAATTCTCTCTGCCTTCCTATTCTATAGGCATCTATGATAGCAAATATCCAAAAACAAACAATAAAGTAGAAAACAGCGTTATGATAGGAGTCTGTGGTTAATGTTTTTGATCCGACAATGTCTGAAAGTTCTCGCAGGTTCGTTGTATTACCCTGCATCTTAGCCATAACGTCGTCAAGGCGATTGATTGCAGATACCGTGGCCGACCAGATCATGTAGCCTAATCCGGTGCAAGACAAAAAAATGATGACCAGCCCCCTCCAATACTTTTTTAAATAGAGCTGGCCAACACCAGGAAAGACGAATGTGGATAAAAGAGCGGCTTTATATGATACTTTCATTTTGATGCTCATTACCGTAGCCTTTGCACCTCACACGGAGAAAACTGTTGTGCGGATCTCCGTACCGTGATTTCTATCAAGGCTTTCTTTTTGGCTGCTTATCAAGCTTATTTTTTGATTGTTGTTTCTGTTTTTCGGTGTTCTGTTTCTGCCCCTTTTCCTTATCTTTCTTACCGCCCTTGTCTCCCATTACGTCTCCCCTTTTCCTGTTGTCCAAAACATATTCTCGCAGCGTGTTTTCCTGTTGCAACCACAGTAGGCGCGTTATTATTAATTGTAATCTTGCATACTTTTCAAAATCTGTCAATTACCGCTTTCAGGAAGAAGCATGCGCTGTTTTCCTGAAGGCTGATCGGAAAGGAATACGAGGCACGATAGAAAGAATTCGATTAGTTCATCCCGGTTTATTTTTCTCCCGTTCGAGAGATAGCCATAAAGGACCCGACACCTATTTGCCCTATATAACAATCCTCTCGAAAAAACTGTGTCCCCCGCGTTTCCAATCATGATGAACGTTATATCATAATATCATTCGGCACAAGGCATTCTACCGCGTCAAAAGGCAGGATCTGACATCATATTCAAGTCTGTTTTCGCTAAAAACATTTATCTGAATCATCCAGAAGACCGGATCACTGAAAAAAACATGAAAAGACATACAAATGCTTCCATCGGAGAATAATCAGAACGCCGCCTTTCGGCATCGCCTCATCCGCATTCGAAACCAGATTGAATAACGACTTGCCGAGATGTACGGAAGAACCAAAACGAACCCCGAATCAGGATAAAGGTTCGTTGGACAGATTAGTGACTTAAAATTCTTACAATTGGACGGTAAAGAAAAAGATTTTTCCGGATGAAATTCGTATTCTTTTGAAAATCTTCAAATGAATTACATACATAAGTTACAACAAGATTTCTCTCATGCGCAAATTCTACATGCTCTTTCCCCGCGTAACAAAAATTGTTTTTGTCATATAAGGTACTTTCCGGGTCAACTTCAGGAATAGTTCTGATTAACACCTTTGGTTCGGTCCATGGACCTTCAGGCCCATCTGCAACCTGATATAACAACTGATTTCCGTTGTTTCTGGTGGACAAGTAAACGGCGATCCATTTTTTATCGTCTGCATGGTATCTCACACTCAGTTCTGAAACGCCGGCATCGATAACGATCTTAACTTTAGCGGAATTCAGTCCTTTTTCCCATATTCCGTCTTTTGTAAAATACTCAATAGCGTTTGCCGGATCATTCAGTTCATTTATAGGAATGCGGGCAAGAATATTCCCAAAAAGCATCGGAATATCCTTTGTTGAATTGTAGAGCGGATAATAATAAACATAATTTTGATAAACCACCGAGGTTGTTGCAAAAGCAATAATACCTTGCGGAATTCCGGGTGTTAAGTCAATGTAATCCACGATCCATTTGTCCGGGTCTGCCGCTTCAAAATTTGTTATCCTGGCTATTTTATGTCCCGTGATCTTAAACTTGAATGGCCCCTCCATTTCCGGCTTTGCTTCAACCACTAACAGGGGAACATATAAAGTGCTGTTTACCATAAAGGGATCTTGCGGCCACAACCATTCGTTTTCACCAAATGACGATATAAATTCTCCGTTTGCCTTTTTTAAATAATATTGAATTTCAAATTCACCATTTACCGAACAGGTTGATATTGCAATCGTTGTTCCAAGCACAACGTCCATGTCAATCCGGTCTTGTCTGCCCTGTTCACCCGAAACAAACGTATCTCCAAAAAGCCACAGGGTTCGCTTTTCATCCAATCTTATGGAATATGCGGCATCGCCGCCATACCATCCATCTTTATAGGAAAAACATGGAAGGCAATCGGCTGATATGGAAGGTGAAAGCGAAAAGAAAAAGATACTTAACAGCAACAAGGCAAGCCATGATGATCTTTTCATAATATCCCGTGGTGTTTTATATATCTTCGTTTCTTCCTTCAAAAGCGGTATGGGAGAAAGGGGTCCAGGATCACCAACTAATTTGGAGATGATCCTCTTTTAATGGGCTTATAACAAGTCGAAATTCAGACGGCAAAGAAAAAAGCTCATTATGCAAGGCGCACGAATCTTGAGGAATGAAGCGTACTTACTGGTACGCTGCAATGACAAAAGATGAAGTGCAACTCAGCAGAATGACTTTTTACGAAGCCGTCAATTTTAATTTCTCATGGCACTGCAGCCAGAACGTCGGCAATAAACTTATCCGTGTTCCAGGCCTTTCGCACCGTCGTGGCGCCGAATCTGACAAGCACCAGCTTCCTCGACGGAATAACGATTACTTTCTGCTCCTGGAAACCGTCGGCGGAGTAAGCATCTTCAGGAGAAGACGGCCACCTCCGCTTCCCGGGATCTGAAACTGGTCCTGCGTTCAACCAGAAAAGGGCGCCGTATTCACCTATCGGAGCTCCTGATGTCGGGGTCGTGGTATAAGCGACCCATCCCTCAGGCAGGATCCTCTCTCCGTTCCACACCCCGTCATGAAGATAGAGCAGGCCGAAACGCGCCCAGTCACGCGGGGTTGCAAACGTATAAGAAGAGCCGACATAAGTCCCCGAAGGGTCCGGCTCAGGCACAGCGCTCTGCATGCCTATCCTGTCGAAAAGTTCATCCCTCATGAATGTATAGCAATTGCGATAAGTTTTATCCGCTTCCGTGCGCACAATCCTGCTTATGATATTGGCTGTGCCGCTGGAATAGCTCCATTTGTTGTCAGGCGCAGCCGCAAGAGGTTTTGCAGCGGCATATGCGGCAAAATCATAGCTCCCGTACAGCATTTTGGGAGCATCGTAAAGCGGTTTATATACTTCCCCGAATTCAAGTCCGCTGCTCATCCTGAGAAGCTGGTCAAGGGTAATTTTCCCCCGCGGGTCACCTTCTTTTTGCCATTCCGGAACAGGCGCAGGTTCATTCAGGCGCAGTTTGCCGTTTTTAACCATGATACCGA
Source organism: Desulfobacterales bacterium (assembly GCA_020052975.1). The sequence continues at coordinate 4,640 of JAGVOC010000246.1, forward strand.
CAAGGGCGTTGGTGATGCTCTTGCTCATAGACCATCCGAGCAGGGGCATGTTGCGGTTAAACCCGGGGGCATAACGCTCGGCAATGATTCGTCCGTCATAAACAACCAGAACGGCTCTCGTGTATTTAAGCTTCTTGGAACCGCTTTCAGCAAAGGCATTATCAAGGGCTTTTGAAAGCTTTCCCTCATCAACTCCCGCAGGAAGAGGACGGGCGATTTCCCCGTTTCCTTCAGGCCACGGAAGATCGTCCGGAAGCGTCTTTTGCTGAACCGCTGCCGCTATATTCTGCTTCCTGAGATCATCTTCACTCACCCCGACTGCAAGAGTGCAGCCGCAGCCTTCGCGGTACACTGCGGCTGCCTTAAACAGCCCGAAGGAATTCGCCGCAACCCGTTTATTAAGGCGATCGACCTGTACTGAGACAACGGCAGTGAGAGGATTGACCGGCGCAACATCTTCCCTGATAATCGCATCCGGATCCCGTCCCGATATGAAAACCCCCGAACAGAGATACTTTGCCACATAGCCGGTCCCGATGGGAATCGCCTGTGTAAGATACCAGCCTGCTGCAGTAACTCCCGCCGCAAGGATAATCCCTGTGACGGCCAATGTGCGCCTGATCCATGGTCTCATTGGAACCTCCCTTCAATAACCGGTCATTTCAGCTGGCCGTTTGCATGCATCTGCCTCAGTCCTTTTTTATCGAACTTCATAACGCTTGTCTTCGGCAATGCATTGATGAACGCAAACTGCTTCGGTATCCAGTATGAGGCCTTAACCTTGTCCCGGAGATATTCCTGCAAATCAGCGGCTGTCAGCGTCTCACCCTGCTGAACGACTATGCATCCGAAAGGCACTTCCTGCCATTTAGGATCAGGAACACCTATAATAGCGGCTTCCAGAACTTTCGGATGTGCCATTATCATGTTTTCAAGATCCACCGACGAGATCCATTCACCACCGCTCTTTACCAGGTCTTTTGTCCTGTCGACGATTCTCAAGTACCCTTCTCCGTCAATCGTGCCCATATCACCGGTATGGAACCAACCGTCCACAAAAGACAGCCGGGAGCGCTCCGGATCTTTGTAGTATTCATCGGCTATCCATGGCCCCTTGAGCCATATCTCACCCATCTCCGTACCGTTATTTTTTACATCTTTTCCCGTTTCAGTGTTCACAACCTTCATGTCGACACCGAGAGCAGGCAGGCCGGCACTGTTTCTCACGCTGTAGAGTTCATCGGGGGAGAGGTCCGTCATGTAGCTTTTTTCGAGGGCGGCTGTTGCAAGGGGAGATGTTTCAGTCCCGCCGTATGCCTGTCTTATGGGGAAATTGTACTTTTCATTCAATCCGCGCATCAGAGAGAGCGGACATGCCGAGCCGCCGCTTGCTATAACCCTCAGGGATGAAAAATCGTGCCATCCTCCCTTTTCGAGATAATCATAGAGCATCAGCCATATTGTAGGGACACCGCAGGTAACGGTGACCTTTTCATCTGCAATCACCCGGCAGATCTTTTCCATATTGAGCGTTTCTCTGCCGGGCAGTATCTGTTTGATGCCCATCCCTACACAGATGAACGGCATACCCCAGGCATTCGCATGAAACATCGGAACGATATGGAGGGCGCAGTCGCTCTCGAAAGTTCCGAAAGTTACAGCCCCGGCATAACTGTGAAGGACTATGCTCCTGTGGGTATATACCACACCCTTCGGATCACCGGTGGTGGCCGAAGTATAACACATCATCGCAGGATCTTTCTCGTCAAGATCTTCTGGGAAATCATATTCGGCCGGAAATTGCGAGATCCAATCATCATATAAATAAACCGGCGAAAGAGTTGTATTGGGAAGCTTGCCGCTTTGCGAAAGAACAACAAAATGCTCCACAGTTTTTAACTGATCTTTTATCATTTCCGCTATGATGAGAAGATCCTCCTCGATAAAGAGCACTTTGTCCTCCGCATGATTGAGTATATAGGAAAGATGCTGCGGAGGCAACCTGAAGTTTGCCGTATGCAGAACCGCTCCCATGCAGGGAACGCCAAAATAGAGCTCAAGGTGCCGATGGTTGTTGAGCGCAATGCTTGCAACCCTGTCGCCTTTCTTAATGCCGATGGATTTAAGCGCGTTGGCTAACTGACAGGTTCGTTTGTAATAATCCCCGTAAGTGTAGCGAAATATCTCATCCGGATAAATCGATAATATCTCTTTTTTCGGGAAATACCGTGCTGCCCTCAAAAGAAGTGTTCTCATCAACAAAGGATAGTCCATCATAGGTTGTTCCCTCCTTTTATTGACGGCTTCGTAAAAAGTCATTCTGCTGTGTTGCACTTCATCTTTCGTCATTGCAGCGTACGAAAAGTACGCTTCATTCCTCAAGATTCGTGCG
>JAGVOC010000295.1 GCA_020052975.1 Desulfobacterales bacterium
AGTTTCGTTATGCCTGGCCATAATCTCCCTGGATGAGATTCTCGGAATCTTACCACCTGAGTCAAGAAACATCTTATACACAACAAAGGCGATATAGATAGCAAGCTCTTTCACTTCCTGCTGAAGATCCTCCGTGTATGCCATCAGAAAAGCCAGAAGATCCGGCTGGTTCTTGCCCATGGCAATCATCTCTTTATTTGCCCTGTCCGGTGTAAAATTGGCAATTTGTTGCCAGGTTTTCTCCACGAATCCTTCAGATAAAGTATCCATTAACACAACCTCCCTTCTAAGGCCTTTATGAGAATCATCGATATTATACCTGATTGCATTGACGCGACTTTCAAGAAGAAAGGTTTTCGGTTAACTACTTCCTGAAAGTCGCATACAAAGAGCTTATTCAGATATTGAAGCTTACAAGTAGTTATCGATAAAAATGTGGTATGCTTTTCACTGTAAATTAATTAATTGTAATAGCCCCAAGGATGTGCTACATTTAGTAACGAAAATATGATAAATCAACGTAGGCATAAGCGAGTTCCGATAACAGGAACTGCCACACTTAAATTTGAAGATAAGGGTGAATTTCGATCAATTCAGGCCTTGCTAGGTAGTATCTCTTTAGGAGGAATCGGATTGTATGCCGATGACCCGATAGAAGACGACACAGGTGTATCAATAACCATTAATTTCATATCTGTAGATGGCATAAAAACTGATTCTATTGAAGGATGTGTTGTATATAACAAAAATATAGGGGGTATCTATTTTATGGGTATTCAATTCAATAAAAAAATAAATTCTGAAAATCAGCCCGCATTATATAAACACATCCAGAAAATCCTTACATGGGATAAGTAACAATATAACGCTCTCTTTGCTGGAAGTAACTCCAGCATGGCAATCGATAGCTTCAGAGAGATATACATGAAAGAAGAAAATAAGACAAAAAAGCAGCTAATAAATGAATTAGTAGAACTGCATCAACGTATTGCTGAGTTAGAAGAATTAGGAACCAAATACAAGAGAGCAAAGAAGGAACGTGATCGATTATTCAATTTCTCAATCGACATGTTATGTATTGCTGAGTTTGACGGCTATTTCAAGGAATTAAATCCGTCTTGGGAAAAGACGCTTGGCTGGACAAGAGAAGAACTACAGTCTAAGCCATACCTCGATTTTGTTCACCAAGAAGATCGCGCATCAACAATCAATGCTGCTAAGGGTCTTGAAGAGGGAAAGACGATTATCACCTTCGAGAATCGCTATTTATGTAAGGATGGTTCTTATAAATGGATTTCCTGGAACTCCTTTCCATTAATTGAGGAAAAATTAATTTTTGCTGTAGCGCGTGATATTACTGAGCAAAAGAGAGCAGAAGAAGAATTAAGGAGAGTTTACGATGAGTTAGAAATCAAAGTTAATATACAAACTGCCGAACTGAGAAGAAGAACAGAGGATTTACTGAAAGAAAGGGCATTTACTGAAAATGCATTAAATACTCTGAAAGACGTATTCTTTGTTTTTGATTTAGAAGGCAGGTTCCTCAGATGGAATAAGGCAATAAATGAAGTCTCAGGATATAGCGATGAGGAGATATCCTCAATGAAGCCAGCTAATTTCTTCTTAAAGGAAAACATTCAGCAAATTGAGGAAGCTATCAAGAAAATAATAAAGGAAGGCTATGCCAGTATTGAGGTAACAGCCGTTACTAAAGATGGAAAGCATATACCCTTTGAGTTTATTGGGAATCTATTAAAGGACTTTAAAGGTATCCCGTTAGGTATTTGCGGAATTGGTAGAGATATCACCGAACGCAAGATGTTCGAAGAAAAAATAAAACGTTATGTATCTTATGATATCCTAACCGAGCTGCCTAATCGGGCCTTATTTTTAGACCACCTAAAAGCTTCAATAGCACGTGCAGACAGGCAAAAGGATTATAAGTTTGCCGTTATCGTTTTTAACATCGACCGGTTTAAAAGTATAATTGACAGCTTTGGCCACATTGCCGGGGACCAATTGCTGATAGAAGTGGCAGCACGATTGAAAAAGCATTTACGCCTTTATGATACAGTGGCACGGCTTGAATATGATGCAGTCGCACGACTCGGAGGAGACGAGTTTGCAGTTCTATTATCAGATATTAAGAATATCAGGAACGTGATAAGTGCGGCTGAGCGACTTCAGAATATAATCAAACTTCCCATAAAAATAAACAACCATGTTGTGAGTATCACAGCAAGCATCGGGATCGCTGTAAGTAAACCAGGGTATGAGAATCCCGAAGATATTCTACGGGATGCTGACACCGCCATGTATAAAGCCAAAACGCTTGGCAAGGCTTGCTATGTGATATTTGATGAAATCATGCACGCCCAGGCATTGTCATATTTACAACTGGAAAACAGTTTGCGGCAGGCAATTGAGAAGAATCAGTTTTTGTTAAATTATCAGCCCATAGTTTTGCTTGAGACCAACGAAATTGTGGGATTTGAGGCCCTCTTGCGCTGGAAATCTCCGGAGAGGGGTTTAGTTCTACCGAATGAGATTATCCCGTTAGCAGAAGAGGTAGGATTAATCATACCCATAGGCAGATGGGTGCTCCTCGATGCATGTAAGCAGATGCACTCATGGCATAGACTTTTTCCTGCACATTCGCATTTGACAATAAGCGTGAATATCTCCATCAAACAATATACAGTTGATCTTGTGAAGACAATAAAACAAATTCTGAACAAAACTGGTCTTAATCCAGCCTGTTTAAAACTGGAAATTACTGAAAGTGTCATTATAAACAATCCTGAAACTGCAGCAGAAATATTTTCACAGTTAAAGAATCTTAATATAAAGGTGCAAATGGATGATTTTGGGACAGGGTACTCCTCATTAGGCTATCTTCATCAATTCCCTTTTGATGCTTTGAAGATTGATCGGTCTTTTATCCAGTCTATGTGTGACAATGAGTGGGCGATGGAGATAGTCAAAACGATTATTTACATGGCTCATAACATGAAAATGGAAGTAATTGCAGAAGGGGTAGAAACAATTGAACAACTTGAAGAATTGAGAAAGCTGAAGTGCGATTATTATCAAGGATATTGGTTCTCAAAACCTTTAGGCAGGCAAGAGGCTGAGGCATTACTTAATAACGTTCGGTAAACTGTGTCATGACAAACATATATCGGATATGCTCACTTCCAATCGGTAATAATCAGCCTAATTCACTATTTGATTTTGTGAACTTGTAGTCAACGAAAAATATGACGTGTTTATTACGGGACAAAAGACACACAGTATGCGAAAATATTAACCCCGGTGCAGAGCATCGAGGAATTCTTTGCTTAAATGTCTTTATCTCACAGTGCTGCTGTCTAAAAACCTCCTGCTGCAGCGGTCCTTTGATCAGTTTGATATCGACAATCCAGACCGTCCCCTTACCGTTGACGACCAGGTTGAGTTTTATGTTGTCGAGGTTCTGTCCCTTCTGCAGGAAAAACGGAGTTTCAACGGTTGTCCATTTCATGGTGCCGGAGAGAGGGACCCGGATCCCCCGCGAAAATCTTTTTCATAGAATCCCCCCTGTGTTGTGCTGATTATTTCTGCCTCACCCTGATCGAATTGCCGTGCGCCTCAAGGCCTTCTGCGTCCGCGATTGTCTTCACTGTCTCTGCGAGTCTTTTGAAACCCTGTCTCGTAAAGCAGAGAAGGCTCGACCGTTTCATGAAATCATATACTCCCAAAGGAGAAGAAAACCGTGCAGTTCCTCCCGTGGGAAGGGTGTGGTTGGGACCTGCGGAATAATCACCAAGCGCTTCCGGCGTCCATTCTCCAAGGAATATCGCGCCGGCATGTTTTATAAGCGGCAGAATATCCTTTGGCCGG
>JAGVOC010000023.1 GCA_020052975.1 Desulfobacterales bacterium
AACCAGCACAAACGGCTTAACGGTTTGGACTTTGTTATCCCTTGCATAAATATCAAGGGCAACCTTTGTATCTTCATGAAGGCGGATGCCGTCTTCAAGTTTGATTCTGTCCAAATCCTCCGGCGCTTTTTTATATTGATCAGGGTCAAAATCTTTTCGGGTGGCAACAGCAGGCTCTTTTACAAAACCATCTCTCATTGCCTTTGCCAGTGAATATTCATATACGACATTCTTAAATTTTACCGGTTTTGCGCCTTTTTCTACCTGGGGTGTTGCCGTCAGTTCCAAGCCTAATATGGGGTTTAACTCATTTATAACCTGCATCCCCCTGTCAGCACGATAATGGTGTGATTCATCCATCAGCACAACAAGGTCTTCCAGGTTTATTAAATAATTGAAATAAGAATCGCCGAGACATTCGGCAAGGCGTTTTATGCGCGGGGAAGTTCCGCCTCTGGTTTCGGCATTGATTTTTGAAATGTTAAAAATGTTTATATGTATCTCAGATTCAAACAATCCCCTTTGACGAAAATTCTCGTAGTTATCGCCTGTAATAATGCTGGGACGCTGGTGAACAAACTCTCCGATGCCCTGAAAAACATATTTCGGGTGAGACGTTTCCTCGAACTCTGTTTTGAGCTTGTTGTAGATAGTAAGATTTGGGGCAAGCACAAAGTAATTTTTTATCCCTTTTGCCAGATACAGGTATGCAATAAAAGCACCCATGAGGCGCGTTTTGCCGACACCGGTAGCAAGAGCAAAACATAGAGAAGGAAAATTCCGTTCAAAATCAGCGCAGGTAGGATAAGAGCTTTTTACCTTTTCAAGTTCAGCGGTTAAATCAACACTCTTTTTGAGCGTTAGCTTATCTGCCAGCTCTGCCAGTATATTTAAACTCTTTTCCTGCGGAGGACGAAGGCTCAGACGATTTTTGATAGAGGTTGCTATCCGATTCATTTATCATCCTCCTTGCCGAACAGACCTCTTTGTTTTTTTGAGTTGGGCTTTTCAGGTTTTTTCTTTGCTTCTGTTGGCCCGGCAGGCACAAAATCAGGGGCATCCTCATCAATGGGCATGTTGATGATATTCAGACTGTAATCCTCACGCCCGAACTCGCAACGGCCCAGAAGCATATTAGGGATTTTTCTGACCGTTATGTTTGCATGCCTTATATCGCAGGCTTTGGAAAATGACTTGCAGCAGATGAGCAGGCTTTCATCAGGCCTCAACTCATCATGGATTTTATCGAGGAATTCGACTGTTATAAATTGGGTGGTGGTGAAAATATAGTCCTTCTCAGTTGACTTGCCCTGTTTCCAGTAAATTTCCGGATCAGGAGAATACCTGAATCCTTCATGCCTTGCCATTGCAGCCGCCAGCATATCGGCATTATAACGCTCGTCGATGATCCAGTTGCCGTATTTGTCTTCTTTTAACAGGCTGGGAGCCAGGTAATAATATTTGAATCCGCCGCCGCCTTTCCAGTTAACGGCTTTGGAAATCCCGCCCTGATCTGTGCCGTCAACAACCTTTTTCAGGCGTGGCAGGCAGTGAGTGTGACAATGCTCGCCCAGCTCAATACCGATCCAGCGCCGGCCCATCTTATGGGCAACAGAGTCGGTTGTGCCTGAACCGAGGAATGAGTCAAGAACCCAGTCGCCTTCGTTGGAGGCTAAAGTGAGAATCCTCTGGATTAGGCGTTCGGGTTTAGGAGTCGCAAAAGGGTCAACGTTATTAAAGTATATAGACTCCTTTCTCGCATCTTGATTGTTGCCTACATCCTGATGGAGCCATATAGTGGTAGGAATTTGCCCCTCAATCTTAATAGCCTTGAAATTTTTAAAACGTGGCACTCGATTCTTTCCATTCATTCCCCAATAAACCAACATTTCCTTTTCATTTTGAAGATGCCGTTCCTCTGAAAATCGCCACACCGCGGTCTCTTTTGGCCATATTTTTTCTTCAGTGTTGGGGTTTATGATTGAATAATAAAGATTTGGACGTTCATACTTGTTCTTATTACAAGTGTAATCCACTGATATCCATTCACCACGTCGATCATTATCTATATTTTTCCTGTTTTTACTTGTTTTGGAATCAATGGGGATTCGATTAGGATGCCAACTATTTTTTTCTTTTGCATAGACCAAGATATGATCATGCATATCGCTCATCCATTTTGCATCGTTCTGAGGAGAAAATTTTTTTTGCCAAACAACGTTAGCAACAAAATTCTTTCTGCCGAATATTTCATCACACAGCACTTTCAGGTAATGGCATTCATCATCATCAATGCAAATCCAAAGTGTGCCGTCATTTCTTAAAAGTTTATGAAGCAGTTCAATTCTTGGTTTTATCAGGGAAAGCCATAGAGAGTGCTCAAGCCCGTCATCGTAATGATCAAAAGCATTGCCTGTATTATATGGCGGATCGATGCAGGCACATTTTATCTTCCCCGCAAAATCCTGTTCCAGCGCTTTTAAGGCCAGCAGGTTGTCACCGTAAATGAGCATATTTTCAGCGGTCTTATCGCCGTATGACTTTTCCGGATCTTCAATAAGAATGCGGGGTTCCAGAACCGGCTGCTTGTCCTTGCCGATCCAGGTGAGTTCAAGTTTCTGTTTTTTATTCTGCATTTTTACTTTCCGTTGCTTTCGTGCCCGGTAATTTTCCGGTATTCTTCAGGGATTTTTTATCTTCGGCTTTTACTCTTCGTTCAAGTTTCTTTATATCCTCTTCGGGTGGAAGCTCTTCCGGCCTGATGTCGCTTTTCGCAAGCACGTC
>JAGVOC010000302.1 GCA_020052975.1 Desulfobacterales bacterium
ACGGTTTTTGGTTGCTTGTGTCAAACCCATATTACCGAATTAACGAGGTTTTTCAATCATTTTCTTATACAAATAGCAGCGCAATAGCGGATCTACGGTTTTTGACAGGTTTGTAAAAAAAATTAAAATTCGGACAGCAAAGTTAAAAGATCCTTATGCAAGGCGCAACACAGCAGAATGACTTTTTACGAAGCTGTCCAAAAAAGAATTTGACTTAAACAAATATAGTGTATAAATTCAAGAAGTTTAAATATTAAAAGGTGTATCAAAATGATTAATCTGAACTTTAATAAAATACAAGGTCTTGTTCCTGCAATTGTTCAGGATTATGAAACAGGCGAAGTATTAATGCTTGCTTTTATGAATCAGGACGCATGGGAGGTAACCCTTGCAACCGGCAAAGCGACCTATTACAGCAGGAGCCGGCAAAAACTCTGGGTTAAAGGTGAAACTTCGGGTAATTTCCAGTTGGTGAAAGAAATACTGGTTGATTGTGATGAAGATACGGTTCTGCTGAAAATTGAACAAAAAGGCGGCGCAGCCTGCCATACAGGCCATCAAAGCTGTTTTTACAGAAAGGTTGAAAATGATGGTTCAGTAAAAAACATTGGAAAGCTGATATTTGATGAACCCATAAAAAGTTGAAATTCTGACGGCAAAGTAAAAAGCTCATTATGCAAGGCGCGCGAATCTTGAGGAATGAAGCGTACTTCTTAGTACGCTGCAATGACGAAAGATGAAGCGTCCGCCGCGGCGGACAGAATGACTTTTTACGAAGCCGTCATATTTGATCCACGGGAGGTATATAGTAAATGAGTGATAAATTAAAATTGGGCATTCCGAAGGGAAGCCTTGAAAGCGCAACCATTTCTCTTTTCAAACGTTCAGGTTGGACAATAAATGTGAATGGAAGAAGCTATTTTCCCGAAATAAATGATGATGGTGTTGAGTGTGCAATTTGCAGGGCCCAGGAAATGTCCAGATATGTTGAAAACGGGACTCTCGATGCAGGGCTTACAGGGAAAGACTGGATAGAAGAAAACAGATCTGATGTTCATGTTGTTTCAGATCTTGTATATTCAAAAGTAAGCGCAAGGCCTGCAAGATGGGTTCTTGCCGTTGCCTATGATTCTCCTGTTAAAAAAATCGAGGATCTTGAAGGGAAAAAGGTTACAACCGAACTTGTTGAATATACAAAAAGATATTTTAAAGAGAGGAACATTAATGTCTCTGTTGAGTTTTCCTGGGGGGCAACGGAGGCGAAAGTTGTTTCCGGACTGGCCGATGCAATTGTGGAGGTTACAGAAACAGGGAGCACTATTAAAGCCCACGGGCTTCGTATTATTCATGAGCTTATGCAGACTAATACCCGGCTTATCGCGAACCACGAATCCTGGAAAAATAGTAAAAAACGCAATAAAATAGAGCAGATAGCCCTACTGCTTAAAGGAGCGCTCCTTGCGGAAAAGCTTGTCGGGCTCAAAATGAATGTCCCGGAAGCAAGCCTTGAAAAGATTGTATCGCTGCTTCCGAGTCTGAATGCTCCAACAGTTTCATCTCTTTACCAGTCAAATTGGTATTCTGTTGAAACAGTGGCCGGTTCGGATATTATTCGTGATCTTATACCCGAGCTTCTGAAGAATGGTGCGGAGGGAATAATCGAGTATCCCTTAAACAAGGTCGTATAAAAATGATATCAAAGCGGACCGAAGAAATTACTCCTTTTATAGCCATGGATGTTCTTGAGAAGGCTCATGAATTGGAGCGAAAAGGGATTGATGTAATTCATCTGGAAGTAGGGGAGCCGGATTTTGATACTCCGGCGTGCATTAAGGATGCTGTATGTAAAGCCCTTCAGGACGGACACACCCATTATACCCACAGCCTTGGATTGATTGAGCTCAGGGAAGCTATATGCAAGCATTATCATGATACATACAAGGTATCGGTACACCCGGATCGGGTAGTAATAAGTTCCGGTACATCTCCTGCTATGCTCTGCCTCTTTTCCGCGCTGCTTGATATTGGAGATCAGGTTATCATTTCTGATCCGCATTATGCCTGTTACCCGAATTTTATAAAATTCGTTCAGGGCGAACCGGTAACAGTACCGGTTTATGAAGAAGACGGCTTTCAGTACAGGCCTTCCGCAATTAAAGAGAAGATAACGGACAGGACAAAAGCCATATTTATTAACTCTCCTTCCAATCCAACCGGAAATCTATTGTCTGAAAGCCGCATGAAGGCTGTTGCAGAATTATCGCCTTACATTATTTCAGACGAGATATATCATGGCCTTGTATATGAAGGGAAAGCGCACTCAATTCTGGAGTTTACGGAAAATGCTTTCGTATTAAACGGTTTTTCAAAACTATATGCAATGACGGGCCTTCGGCTCGGGTACCTTATAGCCCCTAAAGAGTTCATCCGGCCTATTCAGAAGATACAGCAGAATTTCTTTATTTCTGCAAATTCAATAATACAGAAAGCGGGGATTACAGCCTTAAAGGAAGCCGGGGCAGATGTCCTCCGGATGAAAAACATATATAATGAGCGAAGAATTTATATGATAACCCGCCTTAAGGAGCTTGGTTTCGGCATTTCGGTTGAACCTACAGGCGCATTTTATGTATTTGCAAATGCAAAGCATATTTCAAATGATTCATACAGGCTCGCATTTGATATTCTTGAAAAAGCTCACGTTGGAGTTACTCCTGGAATTGATTTCGGGGCAAACGGTGAAGGGTACCTGAGATTTTCATACGCAAATTCAATTGATAATATATCAGAAGGCATGAAAAGACTTGAGTCTTATCTTGCCGATCGGAAGAAATGATTATAAAATCGGCGGAATTTGTAACAAGCGCTACCAAACCCTCCCAGTATCCCGAGGAAACTCTTCCTGAAATAGCTTTTGCCGGGCGTTCCAATGTCGGGAAATCTTCTCTGATAAATGCGATTTTGAATCGCAGGCATCTTGTTAAAACAAGTTCAACTCCCGGACGGACCCAGCTTCTCAATTTTTTTCTTATAAATGATGAGCTGGTTTTTGTTGATATTCCCGGTTACGGATATGCCAAGGCGCCTGTTTCTGTCAGAAAAGGGTGGGGAATAATGATAGAGACATATCTTTCAACCAGGAAAAACCTGAAAGGCGTTGTTCTTATAATGGATATCCGCAGGATTCCCGGTCCTGAAGACATATCTGTTACGGATTGGCTGAATTATTATAAAATTCCTTTCATCCGGGTACTCACAAAAGCCGATAAGCTCTCAAAGGCACAGCAGATAAAGCAGCAGACAATTATTGCAACAACTATTTTTGCAGAAAAAGATGCTCTTATCCTTTTTTCCGCAAAATCAAAAGCCGGTAAAAAAGCTGTCTGGGATGGCATAGAGAAACTAACTCAACACATTGATTAACCAGGGTTTTTAGACAGGATTAACAGGATGGACAGGATGTTACCTACGCTTAACACCCTCCGCGAAGCGGATGCATGTTTCGGGCCGCTCTTCCGGAGCGGTTCGATGCAGTTGATCCGTCAAATCCTGTAAATCCTGTCAGATAAGTTTTTGTGTTGTGGCGCCGAGTTTGTCGAATTGCATCCAAGAGTGGGGGGTACCCACAAGAAAGAGCGCAGTTTTATGGAAAAGAAAAGAGCAGATCATAAAGAGGCTTTTAAATCAGGTTATATCGCAATAGCCGGTGCTCCGAATGTCGGGAAATCGACACTCTTAAACAAGATGCTCGGCTTCAAAATTTCCATTACTTCCAGAAAACCCCAGACTACCAGGAACAGGATACTCGGAGTTGTTCACAGGGCGTCATCGCAGCTTGTTTTCATAGATACACCCGGCGTACATAAGGCAAAAAGCCCTTTAAACCTGCGAATAGTTGATACCGCCATTTCAATTATGGGAGATGTCGATATTATTCTATTGCTTGAAGATTCGGCAAATGCTGCCGGTGAATCGGGTAAAATCCTGATAGAGAATCTGGAAAAGATAAAAAAACCTGTTGTTCTCGCACTGAATAAGATCGATCTTGTTGATAAATCCAAATTGCCCGGCGCCATAATCGAATGGAGTTCGGTTTATAACTTCGAAGCTATTGTGCCTGTTTCGGCAAAAAGAGGGGATGGGATAGAGGATCTTCTCCGCTTGCTGGAAAAGCTTCTTCCGATTGGTCCTCCCTTTTTCCCGGAAGAGACTCTTACCGATCTTCCGGAACGGTTTATAGCGGCAGAGATGATCCGGGAAAGGGTATTCCGGCTGACTGGCCAGGAGATTCCATATTCTGTCGCAGTGACGATCGATTCCTTTTCGGAAAAGAAAAATAAGGGGATTGTCAGGATTGGCGCCACGATTCATGTTGAACGCGACTCCCAGAAAGGAATTATAATAGGTAAAAAAGGGAGTAAGCTGAAACAAATTGGTGAAGAAGCCAGGAAGGAAATTGAACGGCTGATCGGCTCAAAGGTTTTTCTGGAACTGTTTGTGCGGGTTGATAAAGACTGGAGCAAAGACGACAGAACCTTAAGACAATTCGGTTACTGATGATTCTTTCATTTCATCCCTGTTTTACGGCGGATAAAAACATTATATGTGCGGGGCGAAAACCAGGCAAGGCTGAGTTTGAGGAAATAAGCCTTGCCGATGCGGTGATACTTCCCCAGGGCTGCAGCGAAGATTTATATCGCATGGCAAGGGGAAACTGCAGAAATGTTTTTCCCAATTATGATACAAGGTTTAAATACCCCGGCAAAACAGGCCAGATTCTTTTGTTTCAGGAAACATCTGTTCCTCATCCTGAAACTAAAACATATCAAGCAGTATCTGCCCTATACAATTTTCACGAAGAAGTTTTAAATAAGCGCCCGCCTTTTTCTTATCCCTTTGTTTTTAAATTCGACTGGGGAGGAGAAGGAGAGACTGTATCTTTAATAAGGGCCGGGTCTGATCTGGAGCAGATATTGAAAAAAGCGTATGAGTTTGAAAAAACCGGACAAAAAGGGTTTTTGTTACAGGAATATATTCAATCCGATAACAGGTCGTTAAGAGTAGCTCTTATAGGGAAAAAACTCATATCCTACTGGCGGGTGCAGGAAGATCCCGATAACTTCCGCGCCGGATTATCGCAGGGAGCGGTTGCGGATTTTGAATCGGACCCGGAACTGATTAAGACCGCGGAAAGGAATGTCAAAGAATTCGGTAAAAAAACCGGAATCAATCTTGCCGGATTCGATTTTATTTTTTCATCGGAAAAGAATAATAAGCCGTTATTTCTTGAGATAAACTATTTTTTTGGAAGAAAAGGGCTTGGGGGTTCCGAAAAATTCTATAAGATATTAAACGGTGAAATAGTAAAATGGCTGAAAAGCCTTGATTTGAAGCGAAGAAAGTAAAATATTTTATGGAACCTTACGCATATAACCTCGAAGACGAAGACATTAAAAGGGAACGCAGAAAAGCGAGGGAATTGAGAGTCTCCGAGTGGTGGAAGCGCAAGCTCGCAAAAGGCATATGTTTTTACTGCAGCCGGGCTTTTTCTGCAAAAGAGCTTACAATGGATCACTTAGTTCCGGTTGCGCGTGGCGGAAAAAGCACGAAAGGTAACATCGTGACGGCCTGCAAAGAGTGCAATAATGCAAAAAAGCAGCTTCTTCCGATAGAATGGGAAAACTATCTGTGCAGATTGAAACAGGGATAAACAACTACATAACACAGAGTTCAGCCGCCGCCGTTGGCGGTCAGGCTGAAACGATTGGTTCGCCGCCGAGCTGTGAAGTGTGATGGTGAAGCATCTTATGCGAAAATGGTTTTACCTTTTTCCATTCCGTTGATTCCGTTTCAGCTTGCCATAAATTAAAATTTTTCTGCAAATTAAGCCAAAAATCAGGAGTGGTATCAAAGGCGCGAGATAAGCGCAAAGCCATATCCGGTGTGATGGTTCCTCTTTCGTTTATGATCTTAGATAAAGTTTTTCTTGAAATACCCAGGGTTGCCGCCATATCTTTAATTGTAATGGATAGGGGTATAAGGTAGTCTTCTCTTATTATAATGCCCGGATGTGTAGGGCGTCTCGTCATTTTTCTCATTGTGCTCATTTCAAAACCTCCTAATGATAATCACCGTAATCGACGACATGGGCATCACCATCAATAAATTGAAAAAACATTCGCCAATTGCCTGATACTTTGACTGCGTGAAAGCCCTTTTTGTCACCGCTTAACTGGTGAAGGAACGAACCAGGGTAATTCATATCTCTGATTTCGCTCGCGGCATTAAGCCGATCAAGAATCCGTTCAAGCCTATTTGCATGTTCGGACTTGATTCCCTTCTTGCTCCCTGTGTAAAAAAAGTCCTCTAAACCTTTATGTTTAAATATTTCAACTAATCCGCCGACGTAGTCGGCGGTGGGGTGTGGGGGCATGGCCCCACACCGATAACTCATCAACAATGTTGATGAGTTGACAT
>JAGVOC010000382.1 GCA_020052975.1 Desulfobacterales bacterium
ATGTCAACTCATCAACATTGTTGATGAGTTATCGGTGTGGGGCCATGCCCCCACACCCCACCGCCGACTACGTCGGCGGATTAGTTGAAATATTTAAAAGGCCTGTAGGAATCGTTTAGATTGCTGTCCGATCTCTTTTCTCTTATGAGTTTGCCTATTTTCCCATATGTCTGAAAAACGAGGAGAGCGCATGTTTCAATATTTCTTTCCATATTCATGGCTTTTTTAAACATACCGTATATCACCATCAGAGATTCTCTTGTTGCAGCATCAGGAGCAAAAAATTCCAGAGCAGTTTCTCCGAGAGCAATAAGCATGTAAAGCAGAAAAAGGAATTTATCCGGATCTTCTTCGTTATATATTTTTCCGGCTTCACGGATAAGCAGGGGATAAGAAAGCCTGACAAGCCCCGGATATTTTTCGGCGCTGATAATCCTTATGCGCCCGTGCTCGAATATGTTAAACAGATCGCAGGCAATCTCCCACACCGGAAAAAGTCTGAAAAACTTTTCCAGATCCGAGCAATCCCCCCGGACACCATCACCTTCATTCCGGTATCCCTGAGGAAAAGAAAAATCACCACTGAATGCGCCGCTGAGTTTGAGAGCTTTTTCAAGGTCAAACCCGAAAGTGTTAAATTCGTACAATCCCGATTCAAGTCTTGCAAGACATTTATAGAGTCCTCTGTTTTCTTCATAACTTTCATAAACATCTATTTCATCAGGCAGATACAAGAATTTCCCGTCCGAAAAAACGAAGGGCCGGTCGCCGTTTTCATTCAATACTGCCTCACGGACAACTCCCGGCATTAAAGATAAAGGACATACGGATATTGAGCGGCCGGTTTTAGCCTTCATATATCGGGCAAGCTGGAGCCTGACATCCGAGAGAGGAGCCGCTGTCTGTAATTTCAAAAGTGTGTCGGCGCCAAATTTGGATTCAAGAGAGATAAACTTCATGGCGAGCAACTTGTCTTTGGTGTATTTCTGAAGGCCAAGCGTTATAAATTCTTTGAGTGCTTCCTGTGAAAGGAAAGAAAGACCTTTCCCCATACCATCAAAAAACAGGTCGGCAAGATGATAGTCTTCACGGATTATTCTATAAAGCTCCTCGGCCTGCCAGGACCTTTTTGAAGGCAGAAAAGACAACACTTCTTTCGGGAGGATATGGGAAAAATGACGGCACTCGCTGTAAGTCAGTTCATTTGAAAAAAGATCTTTCAGTATCCCGAGAAATACGTAACAGGATTTTTTATCTTCTTTTGAAAGTAGGAGAGAAACAGCCTTGAGAGGGTCGGATAAAGTGTAAGTTCCCTTTTGTTGCATTGAATGGACTGCATCGAGAAAACTTCCCAGCAGTCCTTCATCTCCATCTGCAAGAACGGGAACAAGGTGCTCGGCCAATAGTCGACCGAAAGTTGGGCCGTTTTCGCCTGCTTTTCTTACAAGCTCTTTGTATTTTTCAACTCTATCCGGTTTCGCAGTTTCATACAGGCTGATGTAGCCTGCCGCAAGAGTGTTTCCAAAGGTATATTCAACAGATAAGGCCCATGTAACTTCCTCAAACAGTGTTCGGGCCTGACTTTTTGAAAGCACAATTTTTTTTTGTTCTATTTTCTCTTTAACTGATTTTGCAGTTTCCGGATCGGCAAAAGATAGTTCTTTTATCGGGTCTGTTTCTTCCATTGCTTCCATCCTCCGGACAAATGCCTGTCGCTGCATCAGAATACGTCTTCAATCAGATCATTCAATGTTTCAAGGAGTTTTATATCATCAGTCAGGGGCAGGCAGATGGCAGACATGCAGGCTTCACGAACCGGGATATTTCTGCCAATAAGCTGTGCCGCATATATCAGAAGGCGGGTGCTGGCCCCTTCGGTCAGGCCGTACTCACGCATGCTCCTTATTTTTTCTGCAAGAGATACAAGCTTCAGCGCTTCGCCGGCTTCAACTCCGCCTTCATGCGATACAATCTCGGCTTCTTTTTCTGCCTCCGGATAGTTGAATTCAATAGAGACAAACCTCTGGCGCGTGCTTTGCTTCAAGTCTTTCAGAACGGACTGGTATCCCGGATTATAGGAAATAACCAGCATGAAATCAGGATGCGCCGATATCACCTCTCCTGTTTTATCAATCCCGAGAGTTCTTCTGTAATCGGTCAAAGGGTGTATAACAACGGTCGTATCTTTTCGTGCTTCCACAATCTCATCCAGATAACATATGGCCCCTTTTCGCACAGCCCTTGTCAAAGGACCGTCCATCCAGATCGTCTCGTCTTTTTTGAGCAAAAACCGGCCGACAAGATCTGTTGCAAAAAGATCTTCATGACAGGAAACGGTTACAAGCGGCCGTTTTAAACGATATGCCATATATTCCACGAACCTTGTTTTGCCGCACCCTGTCGGGCCTTTTAACATAACGGGAAGCCTTATGTCATATGCGGCTTGAAACATTCTGATCTCATTGCCGGTGGCAAGATAATAGGGCTCTTTATCGATAATATTAAGGGCTGTTTCCACATCTGTTTCATCGTTCATTTAACATTTCCTTCTATTACGGGATTTTATTTGCATCAGTTATACCGGACTCGTAAAAAATCCGAAAAAAGGGGAAAAAAAGGGGGAAACCTTGCTTAAGTTTTATATATGTATTATTCTACAAGATATTTTACAATAATAACAAAAGGAATTAATGCTAAATGCAGGAAACAAGCAACTGTGATATGGTTCACCGTCTGACCCACGAAGGTAAAGAGATAATTTTAGTCGGAACAGCTCATGTATCAAAAGAGAGTGTTAAACTCGTAACTTCAGTTATTTACGAGGAAAAACCTGATACCGTATGTGTCGAGCTTTGCGAAACAAGATATCAGGCCATAATAAATAAGGATTTATGGCTTAATACGGATATCGTCAAGGTAATAAAAGAAAAAAAATCTTTTCTTCTCCTTTCCAACCTCCTTATGGCATCTTTTCAAAAAAGAATTGCAAAAAAGTTTGATATTAAGCCGGGGCAGGAAATGATAGAGGCGATCCGGGCAGGCGAAGCTGCCGGAGCAAAAATATATCCGTCTGACAGGGATATACGGGTAACCCTGTCAAGAGTCTGGCGTAAAATGGGATTCTGGGGCAAAACCAAACTCCTTTTTCAGCTGCTTTTATCTCTTGGAGAAGTAGGGGATATCACCGAACAAGACATAGAAAAAATGAAACAGGAAGATGTGCTTGAGACCCTTCTTGCTGAAGTGGGGAAATCGCTTCCGGTTTTAAAAAAAATATTAATAGATGAAAGAGACATGTACCTTTCACAAAAAATCAAAACGGCTCCGGGAAATAAAATCGTTGCTGTTGTGGGAGCCGGCCATGTAAAAGGCATAAAATCATTCTGGAACGATACCATCGACACCGATTCTCTCGAACAAATACCGCCTAAAAGCAGAATGGCTGATGTTTTTCAGTGGGTTATGTCCCTGGGTATATTATTGATTTTTATTCTAGGTTTTTATTACGGCGGAGCAAAGGCCGGTGCGGACATGATAACCTGGTGGATAATTATTACGGGGCTTCTTGCAGGATTAGGCGCCCTTTTGGCAATGGCGCACCCTTTAACAATTTTATCTTCGATTCTGGCAGCGCCCTTAACAACCCTGCACCCGTTAATTGCGGCAGGATGGGTTTCAGGGCTTGTGGAAGCCTTTTCCCGTAAACCTAAGGTACGGGATCTCGAAAGTCTTCCTGAAGATATACTTTCGATCAGGGGCTTCTGGAAAAACAAGGTTACCAGAATCCTTCTTGTGGTCGCTTTTACGAACCTCGGGGCCGCTATCGGCTCAATGGTTGCCATACCGCTTATGATAAAAATGTTGTAGCTTAGAAGCCATTTCAAAACCCCGTCTGAGGCCTGACAGCTGTGTTGCAAGCCTCTTCAAAATGCTCACATACTCCCGTGTATGCTGCGCTTTTTCATCGGCTTGCGCCTTGCTCTCAGACCTGATCCGAGATTTTAAAATGGCTTCTACTTTTCGCAATTCACTGTTCACTATATGAGACCTTTGAAGAACATCCAATTTTGTCCAAGTACAAGGAAGGCGATATTTAAGGCTTAAGTTCCTAGTTTATAGTTCCTGGTTCCTGGTTAAAAGAAAAAACCAAAAACTACAAACCAGAGACCGGAAACCGAATCTTTAAATAAATCGGGCAAAAGGGGGTGTTATGCAACGGTCTTCCCGTTCACTATTTGAACCACCGTTCTCTCGACTTTCTTACCGTCTTCAAGGGTATAAGTCATCCTGACAGTTTTAAGGCAGTTTTGGGCAAAAAGCTGAATGCATTCGGGATAAAGCTCCCACTCAAGAGAAAGCCCCTTTTTTTTGATCGAATCTATTGTGTCGTCCGGTTCTATCGGAAAGGCCTTTTGTCCGATTATAGGACCTGAGTCCTCCCCGTAATCGATAAAATGTACCGTGCATCCTCCTATTTTCGACCCGTAACGAAATGTGTCTCCATACCCGTCAGTTCCCGGAAAAGCCGGCAGCAGGGCTGGATGTATGTTCATGATGCGTGGATTGTCAGAATCTGTATTTACTCTGTCTATAAAATACGGGGTAAGGTTTCTCAAGAAACCCGCAAGGACAAGAAGATCAAAGGGATGGCTCTGCATCTTTTCAAGAAGTCCGGCTTCGGCAACAGCCCTTGTGATAATGAAAGATTTTATCTTTTGCAGATCAGATCCGGCCGGAAAAAGAGAAAGCCTGGAACGAATATCCTCTTCATCAAAATCGCCGGGCAGCCTGATCTCCCCTGGATCTTTTCTGTACTCCTTAATTATGGAGGAATAGTTCACTACAAAGGTCGGAATGTTGTGTTTTGATGCTCTCACGAGGCCTTTTGCGTCCGGATTATCAGATCCGACAAAGACCATCTTCCCATCTATTTTTCCGGACTCGCATGAATCTATGATAGCCTGCAGATTGGTTCCGCCGCCCGATATAAGTGCACCTATCCGGATATAATTCTCCATATGAGCATCTCCCTTTAGAATGTGACAAGAACTATGTTGCCGAACAGCTAACAAAACGGAATATTTTTGTCAATCAATCGCTTGTCCTCGTTGACTCTCTTATTATACCGCAACGATCTGCTTATCCTGTTATCTGTCCGGTATCTTTTATGTTTATAAGCAGAAACCGGTGCTTTTCTTTTGCCTGCCTGAAAATGAGGGTGTTGACAATATTCATGCATACAACTATAATCTACCAAAATAAAAATTCTTTTATGGAAAGGATATATGAAATGTCAGAAGGTATAATGGAAATCAGTGACGGCAGTTTTGATTCAGAAGTTATTCAATCGGAAAAACCGGTTCTGGTTGATTTTTGGGCGCCATGGTGCGGCCCATGCAAGGCTATCGGGCCTATAATCGAAGAGCTTGCAGGAGAATTCAGCGACAAGATTAAATTCGCGAAATGCAATGTTGATGACAACCCTGTTTCCCCGGGAAAATTTGGAATAAAAGCCATTCCTACACTTATTTTCTTCAAGCAGGGAAAGGTAGTTGATCAAATTACCGGCATGGTAGCAAAATCCAAACTACAGCAAACAATAAACAGCATACTGTAACAAAAGCCTGCCATGGAAAAAGCGGATTACGATCTCATAATAATCGGGGGAGGACCTGCCGGGCTTACGGCCGGAATTTATGCTGTAAGGGCAAGATTAAATGTAATTCTTTATGAAAAGCTTGTGCCCGGCGGCCAGATAATTGTTACCGACTGGGTCGAAAATTATCCCGGCTTTCCTGAAGGGATAAGCGGAATGGATCTCGTTGACAAAATGGTGGAACAGGCTAAACGCCTTGGCCTCAGAATAGAAAACAACGAGGTAATTTCCCTTGATTTGTCAGGGCAGGTTAAGAAAGTCATTTTCCCCGGCAGGACAGTCACAGCCCATGCCATAATACTTGCAACAGGTGCGCATCCAAAAAAACTTGGCGTTCAGGGAGAAGATGCTTTTCTGGGAAAAGGAATCTCTTTTTGCGCCACATGTGACGGACCATTTTACAAAAACAAGGCGGTTGCGGCTGTTGGCGGTGGTGATACTGCTGTTCAGGAAAGCATCTTCCTTACCAGGTTTGCAAAAAAGGTCTATCTTATCCACAGAAGAGACCAGCTCAGAGCAACAAAAATTTTACAGGAACGCGCCTTTGCTAACAACAAGATAGACTTTGTCTGGAATTCGGTTGTAACCCGTATTGAAGGGTCTGTCGGCCTGGAAAAAATAACCGTAAAAAATGTTAAAACAGGGGAATTAAAAGAGCTTCCTGTTGACGGTTGCTTTATCTGGGTAGGAATTCTCCCTAACAGCGGTTTTCTTCCGGACACAATTAAGACAGATGAATACGGATTTGTAATTGCCAACCATAAAATGGAAACCTCGGTTCCCGGTCTCTTTGCTGCCGGCGACGGGCGGAGCACTCCTTTGCGCCAGATTGCAACAGCAGTCGGAGATGCAGCGATTGCTGCCTTTTCCGCGGAACACTACATTGAAAGTTTGAAAAATTGAAAAATAGATTATTTCGTTTAATTCCGGTCCTTGTTATTATCCTTTCCATTGGCTCCGGTTGTGCGTTATTTCAGACCAAGGAGGAAAAATATGCCCAGGAGCTTGCAAGCGACGGAATGGAAGCCTATCAGGAAGGTAAGTACAAGGGTGCAATCGAATCCTTTGAGAAAATAAAAGACTGGTATCCTTTCAGTAAATATGCGATCCTGGCGGAACTCAAAATTGCAGATTCACATTACAAATTAAAGGAATTTGATGAAGCAGTTTCTGCATATGAGCAATTTGAAAATCTTCATCCCTTGAATGATGCAATCCCTTATATAATTTTCCAGACAGGATTATGCTATTTCGAGCAGGTTGATACCCCTGACAGAGACCAGACCACAGCCCGCAAGGCACTTGAAGTATTCAACCGCTTGATTAAGCAGTTCCCGGATAACGCATATGCTGCCAAAGCCAGAGAATATATCGGCATATGCTATAAAAGCCTTGCTGAATCAGAATTGGGAATAGGCGTTTTTTATTATAAATCAAAGCATTATAAGGCTGCTTTGAAACGTTTCAAGTCTGTTATAATAAACTATCCCGATGTAGGAGTTCATCAGAAAGCTCTTCAGTATATTGCCCTGTGTGAAACTTCACTCTCAAAGCAAAAGTGAAAAAGTGCTTTACACGAAACAGGATTTAGTGTATCAGCGCATATTCTGTTTATAGTGATTGTCAGAATAATGTTCCAATTGGAGCTTGTTCAAAATGTTTGGGTATGGGTGCGTATCCGAATGGAATAGATTCATGACATTTACTTTAGCAGCAGACAGTGTAAAACATATTACGATCTTAAGGAGAAAACCAGATGTCCAAAATGTGTGCAATATGCGGGAAAAAACCTATGGTTGGCTGCAACGTAAGCCATGCTCATAACGTAACAAAACGCAGGTTTAACCCGAATCTTCAAAATGTCAGATCACTTCATAAGGGAAAAGTCAGAAAAATAACTGTATGCACTAGTTGCATCAAATCAGGCCTTGTGGTCAAAGCGCCGTAATTTCCAGACACCGAATCTCATTCGTCAATCCGCTTTGCATCCACAACGAGCTTTACCTTCCTCAGATCCGATAAGACCTTTTTTAAATGGTCGATGTCTTTAACGGTAAGGGTAAAAAGGCTGTCAACAACCTGATTTTCATTTGTTACGGTATTGGCGCCAATAATATTGGCGCCATTTTTACTGATATTGGAAGCTATATCTGCCAGCAAGCCGACCCTGTCATGGGAAGTGACATGTATCTTAACCTGATATAAATCGGTTGAAGTCACGTTCCACTCGACATCTATCTGTCTTTCAGGATTCATTTTAAGGGCATTCACACAATTTGTCCGGTGAATAGTGACTCCATAGCCTTGTGTAATATACCCTGTAATTAGATCGCCCGGAACCGGCTGGCAGCACTTTCCGAATTTTAACAGTATGTCGTCTATTCCCTTGACAATAACTCCGGATGTCGTTTTTTTCTTTCTGACGCGTCCTATTATTTTATCTAATATTGATTCATCTTCTTCTGTCTCGGGCTTGGGAAGAATCTTTCTTACTATCTGCAAAGGGGTGGTTTTGCCATATCCTACGCTTGCAATCATATCCTCAACAGTTTTAAAGCCAAGCTGATCAATGATTTTATCTATATCACCGGATTTGAGAAGCGCCGAAAAATTAAGCCGTTCCTTGCGGAAGGACTTCTCGCACATCTCGCGCCCCAGAGTAATGCTGCGATCTTTTTCCTGGGCCTTGATCCACTGTCTTATCCTTGACCTGGCTTTTACCGTCTTAACATACTTAAGCCAGTCCTTGCTCGGATGGTGGCCCTTTGTAGTTATTATTTCAACTATATTTCCTGTCAGCAGTTCGTAATTTAAAGGAACCATCCGACCGTTTACTTTTGCGCCTGTACACTGATTTCCGACTTCTGTGTGTATAAGATAAGCAAAATCAACAGGTGTTGCCCCTTTGGAAAGAGATTTGATAGCCCCTTTCGGAGTAAATACGTATACCTCATCCGGGTAGAGATCTATACGGACATTTTCAAGAAATTCAACAGGATCCTTGAATTCCTCCTGGTTTTCAACCAGGTTTTGTATCCAGGAAAATTTTTTGCTGATATTGTCATCGATATTCTTTCCCTCTTTGTAACTCCAGTGAGCAGCAATTCCTGATTTTGAAACCGTGTCCATTTCCCATGTCCGGATTTGTATTTCAATCCGCTCGCCTATGGGACCTACAACAGTCGTATGCAAAGACTGATACATGTTCGGTTTTGGGAATCCTATATAATCCTTGAACTTATGAGCAATGGGTTTCCAGAGTGAATGCACAAGCCCGAGAGCTTCATAGCACTGAGGAACTGTATCGAGTATGATTCTGAATGCTATGATATCGTAAACCTGGTCAAAGGCGAGGTTCTGTTTGAGCATTTTCTGGTATATGCTGTAGTAATATTTGTATCTGCCCATAACCTCGCACTTGAGGTTATTTTCATCCATCTTCTTCTTGATATAGTCCTTAACTGTTTCAACATATTTTTCCCGTTCCTCCTTGTCTTTACTGACCAGATTTTTGATGTTTGAATATTCGTCCGGTTGAATATGCATGAATGCCGTATTTTCCAGTTCATGCTTTATCCAGTAGATACCAAGACGGGCGGCAATAGGAGCATATATGTCCATTGTTTCCTGGGCAATTTTTATTCTTTTTTCATCGCTTTGGAACTGGAGTGTCCTCATGTTGTGAAGCCGGTCTGCAAGCTTGATCAGGATAACCCTGATATCATCGGCCATCGCGAGAAACATCTTTCTAATGCTCTCTGCCTGGCGTGCGGCGGCCTGGGAGCCGTCAAAAGGAAGCTTGCCGAGCTTTGTTACCCCGGATACAATATGCAATATTTCCTGTCCGAACAGCGCTTTTATTTCTTCGGGAGTTGCGCGGGTATCTTCTATAACATCGTGCAACAGCCCGGCAGCAACGCTCACGGCATCGAGCTTCATATCCGCAAGTATACCCGCCACCTCGAGAGGATGGGAAAGGTATGGTTCGCCCGACAACCGGGTCTGTCCTTCATGAACCCTTGCAGAATAGATATAGGCACGGTCGATGATACCATGATCCGCATCCGGATTGGTTGCTGTAATCTTGTCAATTATATCTGTAATCCTGATCATCTATACCCATTTTTTGCTAGAGCATCAATTCGGATACCTTCGTAAAAAGTCGAAATTCAGACGGCAAAGTAAAAAGCTCATTATGCAAGGCGCACGAATCTTGAGGAATGAAGCGTACTTTTCGTACGCTGCAATGACGAAA
>JAGVOC010000209.1 GCA_020052975.1 Desulfobacterales bacterium
CAGATGGAGAGTTATCTGAATGTCCGCTGGAAGGAATCGGTACTCCAAAAAGTGATCCAGGTCTGGGGAAGCGCCTTTACTACCCGGGCCATAGCCTTTCGGCTGGAGAAAGGGATGGCTATGGAAAAAGCTCCGATCGGCATCGCCGTCCTGAAGATGGTGGAGGCCAAGTCCGCCGGCGTGGTCCTGACGGTCTTACCTACGATCGGAGACCTTTCGAAGGTGGTAGTGGAAGGCAACTGGGGTTTGGGTGAGAGTGTGGTCAGCGGAGAGGTTAACCCCGATCAGTTTATCGTGGATAAAAGCGACGGGACGGTGGAAAGTACCGTCAATCGTAAAACAAAGATGGTTGTTTATCATGATGGGGGGACCGTCACCGCCCAGGTCCCGGCTGAGATCCAGGAAAAGCCCTGTGTCGATCCGGAAGAATTGAAAGAAATCGTGCGGGTTGCCAAACAAATGGAGGACCATTTTAAAACTCCCCAGGATATGGAATGGGTCCTGGATCGTTTTCAATCCATTCCTGATAGTCTTTATTGGGTCCAGGCCAGGCCGGCTAAATACGCCAAGGCCAAAGAAAAGGAATCGGAATATCTGGCTGAGCTGATGACCCGCATGTTTAAACGGTAATTCCTTTCGTAAGGCCGGAAAAGGAGAAACGATGACCATCCTGTTTACGCAATATTGGGATGTGATGCCCGGGAAGTTTGATGAATATGCGTCTTTTGTAACCCAGGAGTACAATCCGACCCTGGAGAAGCTGGGGATTCGGTTGGTGGGGGGGTATTATGTGGCGGTCGGGGAAGGGCCGAGGATTGTGGCCGTAGCTACGGTGGATGAAACCGAGAATTTGCGAAAAACCATTTCATCCCGGGAGTACCGGGTGCTTTCCAATAAATTACTCGAATACGTCTGGAAATATACCAATAAAGTCTATGTCCCCTCCGGCCGCATTCAGGAAGGACCGTACCGCATCCAGACAGGGGTTTGGAAATTCAACCAGTATTATAATATCCTCCGGGGTAAGGAGGAGGACCATCTGAAGTTTGTCAAAGATGAGTGCCTGCCGGGGATGGAAGAATTAAAGATCCCGCTTACCGGGGGGTGGCGGCTGGTCATCGGCAGCGGACCCAGGATCTTAGCCGAAGGCACCGGGCGGAATATTGTCGACATTGCCAAAGCCATCGATACCTCCCTGTTCCGAAAACTGGTCCGGACCCTCAAGAATAATTATGCCACGGACTACAGCAGCCGGATCCTGGCCCCCACCGGACGGATCGAAGTGCCTTATCTGATGAGCGAAATGATGAAGAAGTTTTGACCGGGTAACGTAAGACGCGCAAAAAGTCTATTCTTGTCATCCTGAGCCCTGCGAAGGCCGGAGCGCCGGTTGGAAGACGCGGCGGCGCCCGTCGGCGGGCATGGGGGTTTAATATTTAAATGCTCATAAAACCCGATTGTATTTCCTGCATCTTGAAGATGGCCAATACGGCGATCAGAAAATTGACGGACGATGAGGTAGTCATCAAGGATTTGACCGTTCAGATTTTGACCATTCCCTCCCTGCGGGGGCTGCAATGGGACCTCTCCAGTCCCGAAGTGATCGAACTGGTCATGGAAAAAATTATAACGGCCTTCAAGACCCCGGACCCCTTCCGGGCTTTGAAATTGGAGCAAAACCGGACCGGTCAATCCCTCTACCCGACTTTGAAAAAATTGGTGCAGGAAGCCGATGACCCTCTACAGGCGGCGGTAAAAATGGCCATCATGGGAAATGCCATTGACCTCATGGTTTCGGATCATTCCCTGGACGTGGAAAAAACGCTGGTTCAAGGGCTGCAACGGCCTTGGCCGGAGAAACCGTTCGCGGCCTTCAAGAAAAAACTCGGTCAAACCCGTTCCCTGATTTACCTGGGGGATAATTCCGGAGAGATCGTTTTCGATAAATTGTTGCTGGAAATTATTCGAGAGACCTACCATCCGAAGGTGGTCTTTGTTGTCCGAAGCGCCCCCGCGTTGAATGATGCCACCCAAAGCGAAGCGGAGATGGTGGGACTGGACCAGGTGGCTGCCATTATGCCCAATGGGCTGAAGGCCCCGGTCCCGGGCACCATTCTATCTCGATGTTCCAAGGAGTTAAGGGAATTGATCCGGGAGGCCGATCTGGTCATTTCCAAGGGCGGCGGCAATTTCGACACCTTGGAAGGGGAAAAGGACTTGGGAGCGGATATATCTTTTATGCTGCTGTCCAAATGCATCCCCTATTGCCAATATTTTCAAACCGGAATGTTCCAACCGATTCTGGCCAATTTTTTCGCCTCCTGAATCCAAAATCTCCCCAAGCCGGCCATAATGAATTCCCTTCCCCGAACCCATTCTCCGAAAGCAGGACATGCAGATCCGGATCAAAATTCTTGATCTGCCGGAACTGGCTTCCATTTTATTTAACACTTAACACCGTCTCCATTGACCTGACTTCCGAAGAAATTGCAACTATCCCTCCTGTTTTATTTTCACAACCAGGAGTTGCTGAAGGAATGCTTATTAGGCTTGACTTGGAATCATTTTTTAATCATAGTCAGTTCAATTTTCAACTCATTTCGCAAAGGCCGGATACCGGAGTATGAAATCCGATTAAGTGTCCGGCCACTTTTTTCAGGAGGTTAACATGACCGACGTATCTGCCGGCCGGGAAGCGCTTGAATACAGAAAAAGATACCGCGGGGTTATCGGCGTTTCGCCGAAAATTCCGATAAAGGACACGAAAATCCTGAGCCTTGTCTATACTCCGGGTGTTGCAGCGCCATGCATGGCGATTGCGAGGGATCCGGTGCAGTCTTATCTTCTCTCCTGCCGCGGAAACACGGTGGGGATTCTGACGGATGGTTCCGGGTTATTTCGCCTGGGGCATGCCGGCCCTGAGGCTGCCCTCCCGGTTATGGAAGGGAAAGCGGTCATATTCAAGACTTTTGCCGGAATAGATGCTCTTCCCATATGTTTGAGGACGAAGGATCCTTACGAATTTATTGATACTGCTCTTGCTCTTTCATCCACATTCGGAGCTTTCTGTCTTGAAGATATAGCCAGTCCGCAGAGCTTTACTATTACGGACCATCTCGGGAGAGGCGCCAACATTCCGGTGTTCAATAATCATGGGATCGGGGTGGCAATCTCCGTCCTTGCCGCATTGATAAATTCAATGAAGGTGGTGGGCAAAGATCTGCTGAATGCCCGTGTCGTTATAAACGGCGCAGGTATGGCCGGGCTTGCAAGTGCGGACCTTCTGATAAAGGCCGGCATAAAACAGGTGGTCGTTTGCGACAGGGACGGGGCCTTGTATAAGTACCGGCTGAAAGGAATGAACTGGGCCAAGTGGGAAATTGTGCAGAAAACGAATCCTGATAAAATGACAGGAACGCTCGGAGAGACTTTGAAGGGCGCGGATGTTTTTATCGGGCTTTCATCGGGAAATGTTCTTGACGGGAACATGGTGAGATCCATGTCAAAAAATCCTGTTGTTTTTGCCCTTTCAACGCCTAATCCTGAAATCATGCCCGATGAAGCAAGGCAGGCCGGAGCAAAGGTAATGGTGTTCAACAGGGCCGATTTTCCGAATCAGTCGGATGTCGCAATGATTTTTCCCGGTTTTTTCAGGGGAATCCTCGAAACAAGAGCCGGCAAAATTAATGATACGATGGCTCTTTCGGCCGCCCAGGCTCTGGCTGACTGTGTAGGACCGGATGAACTGGCTCCGGAGCATGTCATGCCCAGGATATTTGATTTCAGTGTCGCTCCCAGAATCGCCCAGGCGGTCGCTCAGGCTGCTATTCAAACCGGGGAAGCCAGAGGAGATGTCGATCCGGCCATGGTCGCTGATATGACACGCAGATATGTTTATGAAGGGCAGTGGCCGATTCCGCCGCCCACTCAAAAGAAGCAGTCTATTGCGGAAGAGTCGATGGAGCTTCACAGGCGGTATCGCGGCGTTCTTCAGATAAGGAGCAAGATAGCGATCAAGGATAATTACATTCTCAGCCAGTTTTACATGCCTCCGCTTGCCGAAGTTCCGGCGCGGATGATACGGGAAAATCCCGAGACGGTATACGACTATACTGCCAAGGGAAACCTGGTCGCAATCGTCACGGACGGGAGCGCCGTCCTGGGCCTTGGGAATATAGGACCGAGGGCCGCGATGCCCGTTATGGAAGGCAAAGCCATTCTTTTTCAGACTTTTGCGGGAGTAGAAGCTTTTCCTATCTGCCTCTGCACCCAGGAGGCAGACAAGATTGTTGAGATTGTAAAGAGGATGAGCCCGACTTTCGGAGGAATCAATCTTGAAGATATATCGGCGCCCCGCTGCTTTTATATAGAAAGACGTCTCAGGGAGGAGATGGATATTCCGGTGTTTCACGATGACCAGCACGGAACGGCCATAGTCGTCACGGCTGCATTGCTCAATTCGCTGAAGATATCCGGGAAAAAAGCCGAAGATGTCAGGGTTGTGATAAACGGGGCGGGGGCCGCCGCCATCGCCGTCTGCAAGCTGATAATGGAGATCGGAATAAAGCAGATTATCCTCTGTGACACGAGAGGAGCAATATATGCCGGGAGAACCGATGGGATGAACTGGATCAAGGAAGAGATGGCACAGCAGACAAATCCTGAAAAAATCACCGGTGATCTTGCGAACGCAGTGAAGGGATGCGACGTCTTCATAGGGCTTTCCGTTGCAGGCGCCCTGTCAAAAGCGATGATCTCAACAATGGCTGAAGCACCGGTTATATTTGCGCTTGCGAACCCGACACCAGAAATACTTCCTGATGCCGCAAAAGAGGCCGGAGCGCTTATTGTTGCTACAGGGAGATCCGATTTCCCGAATCAGGTCAACAATTCCCTTGTTTTCCCAGGAGTATTCAGAGGGGCGCTGGATGTCCGGGCCAGGACGATTAATGAGGAGATGAAGATAGCTGCTGCAAGGACGATAGCGGAGCTTGTCTCAGACAGGGAGCTCTGTCCCGAATATATAATTCCCAGAGGAATGGATTTTAAGGTTCCCCCGGCAGTCGCAGCCGCAGTTGCGCGCGCTGCAATGAAAACGGGCGTTGCCAAAATAGAGGTCGATCCTGAAAGCATCGCACAAAGGACGCGTACATTGATCTATGAGGGAGAGCCGGGATATCGCACAGAAAAGGGCGTAACCTTTTGAACCGCCCGGGTTGAATCGATTTACCCTTATTCCATTATGCCGGCTTGTTCAGAAGCGGTCTTGAAGCCCCATAGGATCTTTATACTCGACAGCAGGGTTGAAACGTATTTTCTTCTCACCCCTCTGGTCGACATATTTCATGATCTCAAGATCCACTTTGATCGGTACATCGACGCCCGCCTTTGTGAGAAGCTGTCGCAGGAATGCTTCCGATTTTGTTGCAAAGGCAATGGCATCTCCCAGAATGCGCATGCCTTCCGTAGGATTGTGAAATCCCACCGAGTTTTCAGCGCCCATGAAAAGGCTGCGGTAAAATGCCTCTTCATAATAATCCTTTGCTTTGTTGTAGAGTTCATGGTCGATGGGCCTTCCTTCGTCCCGGGCCTTATGCGTGATTTCAAACAGCTTTGCAACTGAGGCAGTGGCGTATCCGCAGCGAATCATCAGGGAAACCGTCCTGTCCTGAATTGCAAACACGCGCTCCTTCAACCATCCGGGATTCGCGGCATGGCATTGCTGGCAGGCCCGCATTTCGTTCTGGATCGGGCTCATCACACGATGGTCTGATATTTTATATACGCCGGCCTTGGTATACGGCATATGGCAGTCCGCACAGGAGGCCCCGGCCTTGAAATGGGAGCTGTTGTTGGTAAAAAACTCAAATTCCGGATGGCGGATGAACCCCATTTTGAATCCGGTGACGTTTTGTTTCCATTCTCTGACCGTCTCATCGCTGCGGATTTTTTTAATTATATCCTCAACGGTAATTGCTCCCCATTTGCTGTTTTGCCATGGGAAGAATAACCCGACGGATTTCCCTTCCGCATCCTTATTGATATTGTATGTGACATGACACTGAGCGCATACAGCCGAACGCAGCTCCTGGCGGGACAATGTATTGACATCTTTTCCCATTCCCTGGAGAGCCGTTACCAGTGTAAATTCGCGTGAAATCCGAAGAGTCATGTCTCTGTTGTTATGGCAGTCTATGCAGGCGACGCCGAGCGTTCTGTCTTTTTCAGGGATTTTATTCAGGACTTCCCTGAAAGGCTTCCTGTAATAATCCGGGCCCATCTCTTTCTGCAAACCCGGGGCGTAGGGGGTTTTACAACTGAGGCAGACTCCGCCGGCCTTAAGGCGGGAGGAATCGATTTCGAGCTGATCGCGGACCATATTGGCATGTCCCCTGGGTTCGTTGTATTCCACTCCAAATCCCCATCCGTTAAATAACAGGGCCATGTACGGAAACTCGGAGAGTTTGTCGACTGAAATTGCGCTGCCGTCCATCCCTGTTTTGTATTTGCTCAGCCTTGCGCTCACAGGATCTCCCGTTTTTTTCCAAAGCTCGTATTCTTCGTTATAGGCTTTTCCCCATAGTTCAGGATTGATTTCCCCGTCCGGGATCACGACCGTCTGCCTTGGTTCAGGCTTGGATGGCTGACAACCAAACAGAGCAATCAAGACGGACAACACAAGGCAAACGAAAATTCGTTTTTTATTATCAGGAAAAGTCATCTGTCCCTCCTATTTCTTTATTTGAGACCTTTGCATAACACCCCCTTTTGGCCGATTGATTAAAAGACTTGGTTTCTAGTTTCTGGTTTCTAGTTTCTGGTTTCTAGTTTCTGGTTTTTTTACTTTTAACCAGGAACCAGGGACTGTGAACCAGGAACCTAAGCCTTTATTCTCGCCTTCCTTGTACTTGGCCAAAATTGGACGTTCTTCAAAGGTCTCTATTTATAAGTCAGCCGGCTGCCTGCAAGATTGTGCTGAAGCCAGCGGTGGCATTCCCAGCAATTGCGCGCCCGGTCAATTTTTTCAACAGTGGTTTCATGGCAGCGGGCGCAGTTGGATTGAACCGTCTTTTCTCCATGCTTTGAAAGCGTTATCATTTCAGGCACTCTGCCGGAATAAAAGATAAACATGTCTTTCATTCCGTCGATTGACTTCCATGTATAATACATGCCAAAATTTTCGTGGGGAAGATGGCAGTCAATACATCGAATGCTACGATGGGCGCCTGTATGAAACCAGGCTTCAAACTGGGACTCCATGACATGGCAGGATGCACAAAAATCAGGTGTCTCGGTTTTGGCCATGAGTCTGGGAGGCCCGAACGCGACAAAAAGTCCGCCTGCCGCCGCCAGTACAAAAACCGCGAAAATTATTTTCAGCGACCTTGAGCTCATATCCGGATCTCCCTGCGTTTTTTCGTAAATCGTAAAAAGGAGAAATATTTTTTGGCGTTCGATGCCGTTTATGGTCGGAGTTGTAAAGAAAGTTAAAAAACCAATATATAATTTCGGGAAATATTTCAAGAAAATAACTGAATTGCAGGAGCTTCAATCCTAATACAATCCCCATCTCTTTTGGAGATGATCCATAAATATTGACAAACATACTGATTTTGTGGGATTATTTCTCAAATTGCCTCAAAATATAATTTGTTTCAGATAATAAAAGGGATAGTTTTGAAGGCTTAAAAAAATATACAAAGGAATAAAGAATATGAGATCAGAAAAAAAAGACCGGAATGACACCTTTTTGTGGTTGGCCCCGTTTGCTCCGCCCAAAGGACATACCAGTGTTCCGGCAGGCGGAATGTGCCTCTGCGTTTTTCTTTTTGTCGTTAAGGGGCGCAAAGTTCTTCTCGGAAAATACAGAGAGCATCCGGCCTGGGAAAAGATCGCAGGCATGGACGCAGGACGCGTAAAGGCCAACCAGCATGGCTTAACCCTGCCTGCCAGCCACCTGAAATTTGGTGAAGATCCGATGGATGCCGCCCGGAGGATCGGAGAAGAAATTCTGATGCTCCCGAAAGGCTTGGCGTATTCGGAACCCCGTGTAAAGACTTTTTTCTATGAACCGGCCATTGTTCCCGGCGAAATGCATTTTGATGTTCTGTTTTTGTACGATGTCGTCCTTAATGAAGGTTTTAAAATCGGACTTCCTCCCTGGTATGCCTCGCTGGAATGGTTTGATGTGGATGTTCTCATAAACCAGAAATACGCGCGCCAGCATGAAGATGTGGTATCAACCTGGCTGAACAAGGAAACTCTCCGCAACGACATTATACCAGCAATTGCCTTTTAGGCTTATAATGCTGATCAATAGCCGCCGCTTGTTTCCGTCGCTGCAATTTGCATAAAACCGGATTCATATCGTTATAGCGATTGCCAGAATAACGTTTCGATTGGAGCTCGTTCAAATTGTTTGGGTATGGGTGCGTATGCGAACCGCAGAAAATTCGTTACAGGTCTTCGAGGACGCCCCCAAGATTGTACAGGCGAATACGATAAACGGCTTCGTGAGAAAAACCCTTACTATAAACCCTCGATCTTGAATCCGTCGGAAGTTATAGATAGATCAGGGACAACACGCACGGATTTGATCTTAAATAGCCTCTTTATTTTATGGATATTGCTGTTTTTCAATCCACGGAGCTTCGAAACACTGTTCGGATTAACCCTTATGCTTATCTCTTCAGGAAGAGCGGATTCCGATTGAAGAACACAAACTATATTATCAAGAAAAATTTCCGAATATACGAGATGGCCGAAGGCCGGATGATAGGGCCCTGCAAGAATAGTAGTTCCTTCCCGAAGATCCTCCGTTGCCTGCAAACCCATGCGGATAACCTTAATATTATTTTCCCTGAAAATAAGGTAGCATTTTTTTGAAACAGAAACCCCCTCCTCGAGGGAAAGAGGTACATATTCCCCTTTTTTGTAAAGCACCGCAAGAGGGCTTCCTGCCAGAACTATGGTAGGATAAATCCTGACAAAATCCGGAGAAAGATCAGATATGCGCCGCGCTGTTGAAACCGATCTGCTCTCATCATCGCCCGGCAAACCGATCATCATCTGCAGGCCAATATTAAAACTCTTTTTTTTAAGCAAATCCACTGCATTTTTTGTATCAGAAGAAGTATGACCCCGCCTTGCCAGTGCCAGAATAGAATCATCCATTGATTGCACGCCCAGTTCAATGGTCGATACTGGAAAATTCTTAAGAAAATCAAGCTTATTATTGTCGATAGTATCAGGACGGGTTGAAAACCTTATGCTGTCAACAAGTCCATTTGTTACATATTTTGCTGCCACGCACAGAAGTTGTTCAATTTTGTCAATTCCAAGACCTAAAAAATTGCCGCCATAAAAACCGATTTGAACCTTGCCTCTGTTTTGACCTTTGTAATTCAAAAATTCTGAAATTATCCGGTTTAATTCTTCCTGTGAAGGGATTGTTCTTTGTTTACCGGTAACAGTATTCTGGTTACAGAAAACGCATTGATCAGGACATCCTGCGTGGGGAATAAAAACAGGAATTATAAAGTCTTTCAGGGCATTATCCATCGGCTTTCATTTGATTTGCCGTCAGTATATCAAGCGCTTTTCTGGCAGCATCCTGCTCTGCGTGTTTTTTGCTTTTTCCATATCCTTCGGTCCGGATATCATTTACCGATAACGCGACTCTAAATACCTTGTTATGATCCGGGCCTGTTTCTTCAATAACACTATAGACCGGTTTTTCACCTTGTCTTGTTTGAAGCAGCTCCTGAATTCTGCTTTTATAATCATATGTTGCAGCAAGACCTCCATCAAGCTCGAAAAAATATGAAAAATGCTCTTCAATTAATCTGAAAGCTGCATCATAACCTCCGTCAAGATATGCTGCGGCAATGATTGCTTCGAATGTGTTGGCCAATATAGAATTTTTTTCCCTTCCTTTAGTTAAAGATTCCCCCTTCCCAAGTTGTATATGGGAACCAAGATCTAAAGACCGTGCAACAGACGCAACCTGTGTTTCATTAACAAGATTGGCGCGCATCCGGGTAAGGTCACCTTCCTCCAAATCCGGAAAGCAATTAAGCAACATATGTCCTATGACAAGATTTAAGACAGCATCTCCTAAAAATTCCAGCCTCTCATTATCACGCATTTGGTGGTGCGCCTGTTCGTTCACGAAAGAACTGTGCCGAAGAGCTTCATCAAGGAGGCTTTGATTTTTAAATTCGTATGTAAGTCTTTTCTCTAATTCAGAAGGTTCAGGCCGTTTCATCAAAATCCCTTAATTGATTAATCAGATCTTCATACAGGTAATATGGCACATGAAAATCTCCCCTTCCGGAACCCATATTAACATCAGGTTTTAACGAGCCGTGAAAGTCGGTACCACCTGTTATGAGCAATTTATGCTTTTTCGCAAGCTTCAAATAATATGAAACCTGTTCTTTTGAATGCTCCGGATAATATGCCTCTATCCCTTTTAAACCCATTTCTTTCAATTTAACTATAAGCTCTTCAAACTGCCTGCCATTACTGATTTCAATAAGTGCCGGATGCGCAAGGACAGGTATACCGCCTGCACTTATAATAATCTCAATCACCTTGTTGCACTCGATACGGTATTTATCAACGTATGCCGGTTTTCCCTTTCCCAGATATTTGTCGAATGCTTCGTCAATTGACTCAACAAACCCCTTCTCTAACATTAATCTGGCAATATGGGGTCTTCCTGTTTGCCCGTCACCTGCAAATTCAATAATTTCCTGAATCGATATATTTATGCCAAGATTGTTTAAGAGCTTGACTATCCTGGGATTTCGGTTCTCCCTGGTCAGCTGCAGTTCGGAAAGAGTCTGATTTAATAAAGGGTCATCAAGACGAAACGAATAGCCCAGAATATGGAAACTTCCTGAACAGAAAAAAGATGAAGGAGGCGCCGCACTGATTTCAACACCTGTTAATAACTTTAAATTCGGGGGAATGCCGGCAACGATTGCTTTTTTTGAACCATCAATTGTGTCATGATCTGTAATTGCAATAGCAGCAAGATTCAGTCTTTCAGCTAAAGCAAGAATTTCTTCAGGAGAATAAGTCCCGTCTGATGCAGTTGAATGTATATGAAGGTCTATTCCCCTGTTATTGCTATAATCCAAGAGCTTTTTCCAAGGCCTCCTCTTTCGCTTTGCAGTCTATGCATTGAGAAGTCACGGGTCTTGCCTTCAAGCGATTAACCGAAATCTCCCCGCCACAGGTTTCACATACGCCGAAAGTGCCATTTTCGATCCGCTCAAGAGCCGATTTAATTTTGTGAATCAGCTTGCTTTCCCTGTCCCTGATTCTGAGCATGAAATTGCGGTCAGCCTCAAGAGCTGCACGATCTGTTGGATCAGGAAAGTTTTCCTTAGGATCAGTCATCCCGGAAACCGTATCCCCTGCCTGACTCAAAAGTTCTTCAAGGCGTGTTGATAAAAACTGCCTGAAATATTCAACGTCTTTCTTCTTCATAGCAAGCCCCTCTACCATAGAGATTTTTCTTTTATAAAGTTGGTTTTTTTAACATAAAGACCTGTATAAGTAAAGAAAAAAATAGTATTTATGAGGGATTTAAGACAACCCTCGCATTTAACACAGCTTTATATTGTATCTTTATAAATTATGTAATATGAATATAAATAATGTTGATGGATTCGTAAAAAGTTATTTTCACACAAAGATCACGGAGAACCCAAAGAAAAAACTGAATGTTTTCAATATGCCTTTCTTCGTGTCTTTGTGCCTTAGTGTGAAAAATTGACTTTTTACGAAGGTATAAATGATGGACTTGTAAAAAGTCCCAAAAGTAATACTGTTATCACAACAGGGGGTAATAAATTGGCTAAAAGCAAGAAAGATTATAGCGGTAAAACCGATTATAAAAAGGTCACAATTAAAACGTCGGACGGTTTAACAATTCAGGGTAGAATAAATCTTACACCGGAACAGCGGGTTTCCGATCTTTTTACAAAATCTGGAGCACCTTTTGTAGTCCTGGTTGATGTGTCTTACAGGGAAGGAGAAGGGAAAATCCTTTTTGTGAATAAAAAGCATATCGTATGGGTTGAACCTGAAGATAACGAAAAAACCTGAACAAATTCCTGCTGATATAATATCTATTTGACTTCTTTTATAAAATTCTCATAACTTTTCAGGCTGTTAATGGAATATATTTTACAGGGGTAATCCTTCGGCAATATTTTTTTCAACAGCCCTGTAAGCACTGTGCCAGTACCGATTTCTGCAAATATTTCAACCTTCTCATCCATCATCCTGCACATTGAATCAAACCACTTAACCGGACTGCATAACTGCTTCCCCATAAGGATTCTGATTTCAGAAGTATCCTGGGAAATATCGGCGGTAACATTATGGATAACTGGTGTTTCCGGCTTGCTGAAAGAGGTACTTCCCAGACACTCATTAAATTCTTTCTCTGCTCCTCTTATCAATTCACTATGCCATGCCCCGCTCACTTTTAAAGGGACCGACTTTGCGCCTTTAGCAGAAGCAGCGGTTGAAACTTTTACAACTGCATCAGGTTCTCCGGTAATTACAATCTGTGTTTTTGTGTTATGATTTGCAATCGATACAATATCCTTACCTTTAACACCGGCTATTAACTGTTCAATTTCTTCGATGGGAAGCCCTACTATCGCATGCATTGCTCCTTTATGTTTAATCGCCTCTCTATGCATCAGCGCTCCCCTTTTAAAGACAAGACCAAAAGCGCTTTCTTTTGAAACGATCCCGGCTGCACAAAGTGCGCTGTATTCACCGAGGCTGTGTCCGGCTGAGAAAGATGATTTTATTCCTTCTCTTTCAACAGCCAGCAGACATGAAAGGTTTACGGCAGTTATTGAGGGCTGCAGGTTGACCGTTGCGGTCAGCTCTTCCATCGGGCCCTTGAAGCAAAGATTTGATATGTTTATTTTACATATATCTGATGCCATTTCGAAAAGGTCTTTTACAAAGGTGAACTCCTCGTAAAAGTCAAGACCCATGCCTACAGATTGGGACCCCTGTCCCGGAAACAGAAACGCTATTTTTTTCAAATCGGTTCTCCATCATTAAATTTTTCACACAAAGCCTCAAAGACGCAAAGAATAAACCGTTAAAATCTCCTTTTTTTTGCTTTGTGTTCTCAAAAGCCATCACTCGTCAATGATTGACAATATCAAATGGATGGCAAAGTAAAAAGCTCATTATGCAAGGCGCGCGAATTTTGAGGAATGAGGCGTACATTTTAGTACGCCTCAATGACGAAAGATGAAGCGCAACACAGCAGAATGAGCTTTTTACAAAGCCATCATTCGTCAAGATTGAAAAGCTTCCGTGTAACATCAATATAAACAGAATTGTTTCCATGGCATCCGTCCCGTTTTAAAAGAAGGGTTGGATTATGCATGATTTTATTGATCAGTGCATTCTTCATTCTGTATAATGCTTCCCGTTCGCTATCTGCAATATTCATCGCATGCATGGTTTTTTCTATTTCAGCTGTTGCAATAGCATCAATTTTATTTCTCAAAGCAACTATGGTGGGAACAACATCAAGGCTGTCGTACCATCGCCTGAAGCTTATAACTGCCTCATCAATAATTCTTTCTCCTTTTATTGCCTCCCTGTTTCTGTCATCTATATTCTCATCAACAACACCGTTTAAGTCATCTATATCATAGACATAGGTATTGTTAAGTTTATTTATTTCGGGATCAATATCCCTTGGGACAGCAATATCAATAAAGAAAAGGGGGCGATTCCGCCTGCCCGGCATTATATGTTTTACCTGTTCTTTATTAATAATAATATCAGGTGAACCGGTCGAGCTTATGATAATATCTGTCTGCTGAACAAAATCCGTTATCTCTTCAAACCGTATGGCCGTCCCGCCAAACCTCCTGGCAAGTTCAACGCCGTTTTTAAAAGTTCTGTTTGCAACGAATATCTCTTTAACCCTGTTCCGGATCAGATGCTCAACAGCCAGCTCAGCCATCTCTCCGGCTCCGATAAGAAGCACTTTTTTCCCCTCAAGAAGACCGAATATTTTACGGGCTAATTCTACAGCCGCATAGCTGATGGAAACAGCATGATCTCCTATTCCGGTTTCAGTCCTTACTCTTTTTGCCGTAAAAAAAGTCCTGTGCAGGAGCCTGTTTAATATAACTCCTGAGGATTTTCTTTTTGTCGCTGTAAAATAAGCGTCTTTTATTTGTCCCAGAATCTGAGGTTCACCCACCATCATGGAATCAAGACTCGACGCAACTCTGAAAATATGACGAACAGCCTCATCGCCTTCATAAGTATATATTGATTGCTGAAACCGGGAGACCGGCACATTTTTAAATCTGGAAAGATGCTCCCTGGCAGATTCAAGTGCTTCGCTTGTGTCACTGGCCACCATTATTACTTCAACACGGTTACATGTTGAAAGCAGAACAACTTCCCTTATTGAAGCCGTTTTCTTAAATATTTCAAGAAGTTCAGCTGCTTCATCTTTTGAAACAGCAAGCTGCTCGCGCAATTCAACCGGAGCAGTTTTATGATTTATTCCAAGAAGTATTATTTCAACCATAATATCAAACATACTGAGGACTTATTACAACCGATGACAACACGTCATCGTGTAAATATTCCATGATGCCCTTTTAAAAGAAAGTTCACACCAAAAAAAGTAAACAAAACCACAATAAATCCAATAACGGCCATTATGGCAGCCTTTTTACCTCTCCACCCGACTGTCAGTCGTCCGTGAAGAATTGCCGCATACAATAACCAGGTAATTCCTGACCAGACCTCTTTCGGATCCCAGCTCCAGAATTTTCCCCACACCGACTTTGCATAAACAAATCCGGTAATAAGCCCGATGGTAAGCAATGTAAAACCTGTAATTATACAGGCATAACCGGTGCTGTCGAGAAGATCCAGGGATGGAAGGCGTTTGTAGAAAAAACCGTGTTTTTTTGTCTTGATTGCATTTTCCTGCGCAACATAAAGCAATCCGACTCCACAGGCCATGGCAAAGGCAGCATGCCCCAAAAAAATTGAAATAACATGCAATATCAACCATATGCTGTTGAAGATATTTTGGGCTTCAACCGTTTTATAAGGCACAAGGAATGCGGCTGTCACAGAAATAGCAGCAAGCGGTGCAGCATAACCGCCGAGAATTTTTACCTTAAACTTGTATTGAAAAGCAAAAAATACTCCGGCAATGGCCCATCCTGTTACAAGAAGTGTCTCATGCAGATTTCTTACGGGTATTTGCCCTGTTTTTGCAAAATAGAACCCTATCACAATGGAATTACACAAAAAGCCTGTTGCCAGAAAAATCTGGCCAAACCTGTGAAGATTCTGTTTCTGCAAAAAAAGAAATAAAATGTATCCAACCGCGCTAATAATATACAACAAGCCGGTTACAATAATCAAATTATCCATTTATCACACCATGTTATATTATTCCGCCTTGATCAAATCATCAAACAAATATCCTTCCCCAAGAACATTAAAAAGAACAGAATTAATCTTATCTGTTTCATTGTCACGGATCATATTAACAAGGTCTTTTTCAAGAAGTTCTTCAAAAATATGTTTGTGGGCCTCCGGCTCATGGTGCTGGTTTAGAAGTCTTTTTCTGATTGCCCCCATCATATTTATTAATATACCATATTCTTCACCATACTGTTTTTCGAGATCTTTTCTGAGTTTTTTCGCATAAGCCGGGCTTTTCCCTGATGTTGAAATCGATATTACAAGGTCTCCCCGTTTTACTACGGAGGGAAGAATAAAATTGCAGGCTTCAGGACGATCGGCAATATTACACAGCATATTCAACTTTTCAGCATCCTTGCTCACCTGCCGGTTAAGTTTTTCATCATCGGTTGCGCATATAACAAGAAACATGCCTTTAAGGTCTGAATCAACATAAGAACGTTTTATTAATGTTATGATATCTAAACCGGCAAGCTTTAGAAGCTTTTCACTCGCCTCAGGACTGACAA
This sequence comes from Desulfobacterales bacterium, assembly GCA_020052975.1. The sequence continues at coordinate 16,029 of JAGVOC010000209.1, forward strand.
CGGTTACGGAAGCCATGCACTCCAAAAGGGTCATCACCTTCCTGGTTCCTACGTCGCCTCCCCCGATCACAAGGCATTTTCTATCTTTTATGTCAAGATTAACCGGATAATATCTCATGTAAATCAATCCCTTTTGACTTTTTACGAAGCCGCCATTATTTTTTCCCGGCCTTTTTATTAACCTGGGCAATTATCCACTTTAATATTTGTTCATCGTTTTTAGGATCCAGAATATCCTTTATAGACGAAACAGGGATTTCTGCCCGGGCCATACTTTTATGTCCGCCTGCAACACCAATATGCCCGAAACTCTGTTTTGCCACATCGCCTGCATTTTTGCGCAAACCGTCATTTCTGAAAATAATAACAAGAACATTATTGCACAAGCCGGAAACGATACTCCACTTTATATGATTGATTTTAATAAAAAAATCTGCCAGAATAACACATACATCCGGATTGACAACCTGCCCTGTGTGAACAAATATTCTGTCCTTTTGTTTCCGCATATTTTCTATTGCGATTTTAAAATACTTCAAAAACTCGAATTTTAATTCAGCCTGCTCAATTTTCCTCGCAATATTAATATTTGTATGCCTGAAAAGAAACTGAAAAGCCTTCACATCTTCTTCTAAAGCCTTTCTTTCAAAATTGCTGGTGTCATTCTTTATGGCGTAATACAAGGCTGTTGCAAGCTTATATGACGGCTTTATTTTTGCGGCTTTTAAATATTCAGTCATCATGCTTGCAGCCGCTCCGTATTGTGGCCGGATATCTTTATATCCGGCTTCGGCATTTGTTTCAGGGTGGTGGTCAAGGATGACATTATATTTATACTTTAAAAACAAATTATTATGATCCGGCTGGGAATCTGCAATCACAAAACGGGAAAATTTATTTCCATCTATTTCATCAATATGAATCATATTTATACCAAGCAACCGGATCATTGCCAGATTGTCCGGGCGCTTAATGATATTTATGTTGGAAATGGTTACACCGGCAACCCTGCGCCACAACAGCCTTTTTACAGCCATTGCACTGGCAATAGAGTCCGGGTCTGCATTGATTAAAATAAGCACATTATCATCAGCAGAAAACTGTGCATAAAACCTTTTTAGTTTTTCCAAAGCTGAAAGCAGCATTTTAAATTCACCCTAAATAGTGTCCATCCGTCATAAAAAGCCAAAAAACGACTTATTACTATACCATCAGCATCAAATAAGTTGTTAAGCTACCACATGGTATCTATACTTGTAAATAAAACATTGAAACCCAAAATCCGACATTGATTTTGGGAGAGGAGTCGTTTAAGCGGTCATTGCCTCAGAAATCAGGTTTTCAGTGCGATACCTCTGTTCCTTAGATGCTCG
>JAGVOC010000048.1 GCA_020052975.1 Desulfobacterales bacterium
CGAAAACGAAGAGCAGCTCGACAAATGGCTCATGTTCAAAGAGAACGTCCCCCAATTGATAAAGGTAATAGTGTGGGACACGGAAGGCCTGAGAGCTTTCAAAGATCCGTTGGTCATGACTTTTTCCGAACTGCTTGAGCTTGGGAGTAAAGTCGCAGCCGAACGACCGGGTCTTTTTGAAAAAAGGGCTGAAGAGATCGGCCAGGAAGATCTCTCCGTGCTTATCTATACTTCCGGAACAACAGGGCCTCCCAAAGGGGCAATGCTTTCGCACGGTAATGTCACATGGATGGCAAATGCAGTTTCCAAAACAAATGAAGTCTATCCTTCGGATGAGGTTCTTTCCTTTCTGCCTCTCTGTCACATATTTGAAAGATTATTTTCAGTCTTTGTCCATATAACTTACGGGTACATTGTAAACTTTGTTGAAAAACCGGATACGGTTACAGACAACATGGGTGAAGTATCGCCCACAGTAGGCTATGCAGTGCCGAGGATATGGGAGAAGTATTATTCGGCTATTCTTATAAGGATGTCCGATGCCACGTGGTTCAAGAAGGCGGTTTTTTTTACGGCCCTCAAAATCGGGCAGAAAAGAGCAGAGCTCCTGATGGATTTTAAAGCAGTGCCTTCTTATCTTGAACTTTTGTTCAAGATTGCCTATTTTGCCGTTTTCCGGAAGCTTAAAGAGAAAATGGGCTTTGACCGATTCCGGGTTGCATATTCGGGCGCTGCCCCCATATCTCCTGATGTGCTTCGTTTTTTTCAGTCGATAGGCGTTAACCTTATTGAAGGGTACGGTCAGACTGAAGGATCAGGCGTTACAACCATGTCTAGAATCGGGAAAGTAAAATTCGGAACTGTCGGCCCCCCGCTTCCGGGAACGGAGATAAAAATTGCTGAAGATGGTGAGATCCTGGTTAAATCTCCGGGTGTTTTCAAAGGGTATTTTAAAAACGAAAAAGCAAGCGTTGAAACCATTAAAGACGGATGGCTTTATTCGGGTGATGTCGGGGTAATAGATAGTGACGGTTTCTTAAAAATTACCGACCGCAAAAAAGACATCATAGTTACTGCCGGCGGAAAAAACATCACACCTCAGTATATTGAGAACAAGCTGAAATCGAGCATATATATAAATGATGCGGTTGTGATAGGAGACAGAAGAAAGTTCTTAAGCTCTCTTATCATGATTGATGAAGACAACGTTGTAAAGTATGCTCAGGATAAGAAGATCCAGTTTTCAACGTATAAAGACCTTACTCAGGCGCCGGAGATACAGGAATTGATAAAGGGTGAGGTAGATAAAGTAAACGAGACTCTTTCACGGGTTGAAAATGTCAGAAAATTCAAAATCCTTCCAAAGAAGCTTTATGAAGAAGACGGTGAAGTTACACCTACCATGAAGGTCAAGAGAAAGAGCGTTAATGAAGCCTTCAAGGATCTTATTGACTCGATGTACAAATAATATTGAAACTTCCCGCAGCAAGCCACGGGAAATCTTCGACCGTATGGAATAGCGTCTATTTTTAATTCGCTTGCTAACCCCGCTGCATATCGAAATTTTCTATATGTCCGGAATACTGCGGACCGATGGGAAGGCCGAGCATCTGGTTGAAATCGCAGTCATAGAGCGTTCCATTCCAGGCCACGGAGACCGTTGTCCTGCACATAACATTTTCCAGGGTACCGGGATTGAAAGCCTCGGTTAATGTCTGCATGTAATTATCATAATAATTTTGTGCCATATCAATGCTCCTTCCATTTTCATTGCCTTAAACCGCTCACTGATTTACCGGACTCTTTTCAAACCTGATATCACCGAAATAGGCGGTTGCCGTTTCGCCGGTGTTGTCGGTGTCGGTCATTATCGCGACACCCGATATCATGGAAGGCTCCTCCCCGAATGCCCGCCTGTAATCCTCGTAAACATTTCTTTCTTCCTCTATCCATTTGTTCAGCCTTTCTCCTCCGCTCTCCACGACAAACATCATTGTCCGGTTTGTATATGGATTCGGAACCATGGTCCCGACCGGTGAGCGGCTTTCCCAGATGTAATTTATGGCCGCATGCGGCGGGTATCGACCGTAGATAAGCCTAGCCATCTCGTATTTTGATTTCTCGAAAAGCCCCGACTTTCCGGGATCGTATTCAAAGGTGATATAGAGGCGGGCCGGATAGTCGTCTCCTTCTTTACGGCTGACATCTCCTTTTTTTAAAACATTTCCAACTTTCCATTTCCAGCGCACAACGGGGTATTCTTGGGGATTTATCTTTATCTCGCGGACAAGACCCGAAGCTGAAGCCTCGGCAACAGCCATTACTACGGGAGATCCGTTCTCTTCAATAATCGAATATGCAGTGTGTTTGTTGATGTTCCTGAAAAAAAGCGGTTTCCATCCGGACGGAAGGATCTCCCCGCTTTTTACGGTCGAGAACCTCCCTATATCGATTATTTCCTGTGACCGGGCATGGCAGAGAAAAAAAAGAACCGTAAACAGGCATGTAGTGCCTGTCAATTTAACAAGTCTAAATATAAAAGGGTTATGTTTCATCATAAAAGGTCCGGCAATTCTGTTTTTTGTTTGTAGTATCTGTAAAAGACAGGGATGAGTGATACCGCAATAATCAAACCAATACCTATTATAAATGTCGGGGAAATTTTCCCTTTGATTATGTCAAATAAGGAGCTTGAAAAAACAATAAACGCAATGCAGGCCGGAAGCATGCAGATAAAGGAAGTCACTGCATAGGGAATAAAACCTATTTTAGTCAGCCCAAAAGCATAATTCAGGAGATTGAAAGGGAAAAGAGGAATCAGCCTGGCAAATGCCACTACCTTCCAGCCCTGCCGTTCCACCCCCTCATCCAATTTACGCCAGCGGGGGTTTTTAAGTTTACTGGAAACCCAATCCCGGCCTACATAGCGGGCGACCAGAAAGGCCAGGCAGGCCCCGGCGGTGGCGCTGAAGATAGTGTAAATGACCCCCCAAAAAAGGCCCAAAAAGGATTCCCCCGACAAGGGTGATGGGGAGGCCCGGCAGGAACAGGACCGGGGCAAGGGTATAAAGGAGTATGTACAGCGCTGGGGCCCACAGACCAATACTCTGTATTGAGTTTCTCAGAGTTTCTTGATCAAGGAAACGGGTAGCCCCGGTCAACCGAATCGCCGCTATTCCTCCCATAATCAGGACGAAAATCAAAAGTCGCGGCCAGAGACTTTTCTTTATCGCTTTCACGGGTGGTTGAAAAGTCCGCTCCCGGCTGACGGCCGGTTGAAGGATCTTTTTTAAGCGGCTCTTCAGCCGAATCCGGTTCCAGTAGGTGACAGGAGCCCGTGAGACCCTGGCTTTCCCGGCCAAGGTGGCCTCCGGCTCAAAAATGAGATCCAGCAGGTGATAAGCGGGAGTAATTCTTCCCAGGTAATTGGCGCATCCGGCGCAATAAGTTATGACGGGTTTCCCGTGAGCCGCTTCTTTTCTTTTTTCGGCCCAGGACCGGGCCAGGTCCGGTGAAAGAGCGCTCACCGCCCCCCCTTCTCCACAGCATAAAGTATTTTCCTGCCGGTGGGGCATTTCTTCAATTTCAAGGCCTTCTCCGGCCAGTAGATTTCTTACGGCCCGGTGAACGGAATATTCGAAACGTACGGCACAAGGGTCATGCATGGTAGCCACGGCGGTTTTATTTTGGATATTCGGCCGTCCATTTTCGGCCAGCACCTCGTAGACTGTTTTTACCCGGAGGGGATTTCCGTAATTCTTAAAGATTTTGTGGCAGTTGGGACAGGCTGTCAGGACGGTCTGAATGCCATGTTCCAATAGATACGATCTCATTTCCTGGAACATGGCTTCAAAATATTCCTGCCTGCCTAAATCATGGGACGGCTTGGTGCAGCAATCAAGAACGATCCCCAGGTTGGGGATCTGTTCCTTCAGGCGTTCGTAGAGCTGAAGAACCCGTTGCGGTCGGGTACCCGGGAGTGTGCATCCCGGAAAAAAAACAGTATCACATCCCCGGGGGAGTCCATACCAGCTATAGCGTTTTGAAGCGCCCCGTCTTTCGTAGGCCAAAAGCGGGGCGTGCTCCTGAAAATCGCCCCATCCACTTTCAACGGCCTCCCTCCGCCATTCCAGAAACATCTCCTGGGAACTAAGATCTTCCGGGCAGATGGCAGAGCACAACCCGCAGAGGCTGCATTCAAAGGACAGGGACTGCTGCAAGCGGTCCTTGGGGTCATAAGTCTCGGCAATATATTTGGGTGTGCCGTATTTCTTTAAAAACCGGCATTCCTTTTGACAAAGGGGGCATTCAATGCATTTTTCTTTGATAGTTTCAAGGGTGTTCATTCCCGCGGCGACCCCTTATAAAACATCGAAGGTCCTTCCAGGACTTCCCACTCCGCTTCCTGAAAAACCCGTTTGCAATCCGATACGGTCATCCCCCGTTTCCCTTCGGTTTCTTTTTCCGTATCGCGGGGATTGGAGCCTGCTTCAGCCCAAAACAGATTGGCTCCGGCGGCTGCGCCGATACTATTGGGCTCATGGGTGCAGTTTCCCGGAACGGCATAACCCAGAGCCAGCCTGACCACAGCCAGAATATGGGCCATCCGGGCTTCGCTTACCCGGCCATATTGACACAATTCGGTGTTGGGAATTGGGATCCTTCGGGCCGCCCCGCTGTAAGCCGGTTCCGCTTCCCTGGTGATGATGGTTTTTTCAACCAGCTCTTCAATCGTATGTTCCGGTCCCACCGGCTCCAAACAGGTTCCCAGGACCAAACCCGCCTCTTTGGCGTTACGGAAGGTCTCTAACCGTTTAGATGGTGAGATAGTAGAATCCTTCCCTTCCCCCAGACGCAGGGCATGATAGATCCCGGTAAAGCCGGCATCCTTTAACCGGACGGCCTGCTTTTTTGAAAAGTCATCAATATTGGCGATGAGAATCGTTTCCGGATTCAATGATTTTTTGACTTCCCTGCCGATCTCTAAAAACTTTTCAAAAGAATATCGGGCGGTGGCCATCAGATAAAGGGCATTGGCGCCGTCGGTTTCAAACCCTTTCACTTTGGTCAGAACCTCTTCCACGGGAAGATCGTAATTTTCCTTGAATATTTTATTCCGGGCCGCAAAGGAACAGAACTTACAGTTTCCGGGACAAGGAGAGATATCCAGGCCCACCTGAGCGTGGATCTCTGCCAAATTGTTACAGGCTTTATTACTCATTGCTCTGGCGGCCCATAAAAGTAAGGCCGATTCTTTACTAAACAGGGAAACACCCAATAAATCGGTTAATTCAATTTCATTGATCCGTTCCCCGGCTAAGGCTTTTTCGATAATCCGCTCAATCATCCTATCAATCTCCTCCGACCCTGCTTACATTAAAATCTCTCTTTCCCCATATCCCGCCGAATATTTTTCTCAATATTTTTTCATCTACCCGGGCCATTAACTGCTCATCGTAATCCCATTCCTCTCCCTGGTTCTCCTGGAAAGGTTTTATTTCGGGCTTCTCTTTTTCCACAACGGTGGTCACAGCTTCTCTTTTACCAACCCGGTTATGACGACTTCTATTGCGATTTAACCAGCGATGACAATCATCATGGGTACCCACATAAGAAAAATAGAAGTGATCTCCCCGCTTAAAACAAATCATGCGAAAGCCGTCTCCCAAGTCATATTTGATACACCCGTTCACCCGATGTTCACCCCAACCGGTCAACCTTCCGGCGCGCTTTAAATCAGGACAACCCCGTTGGGTCAATATGACAATAATCCCCTCCGCCTTCCTGGCCACGGCCGAGGCTTTTTCCCCGCTTTTTTGCAGGGATTCCAAGGCTTTCTCAAACCTTTTTTCACGGTGAACAAAGCGAATCATTTAAACCCGGTTCATACCCATGAGCGCGGTTACTGTCTTTTCCGGGGACAGAAGGCAACCAGAACTGATTTTCAATTCAGGGATAGAATTCTTGATAAGATTGAAGAAGATTTGTTGTGCCTTGATAGAGAAATCCCCATATCCAGGGCTATATCGATGGGTAGTGGAACAGCTATCTTTCTGGCATTCTCGAGAAATCTCCGCGTCTATTTTCTTTACTTCTTCCTCGACTAAAAAGCTTCCCGATCGATCTAATATGTATCCCCGAAATACTTCATTACTTCTAAAATATTCTCTGGCTCTGAACTCTAAATCTTCTCCGAGAGATACAGCTATAAGCCAGACTTTTTCTGTTCGTGTCAGCAATCTAGTAATTGATTGACTTTCGCGTGCATAAGGGTGAAACCTGAGAATAAATTCATCTTTGGGC
>JAGVOC010000284.1 GCA_020052975.1 Desulfobacterales bacterium
GGAAATTCGCAAATGGCTGGGGCATGTTGTCGGAGGAGAGGGTGAAACTCTCGACCGCCATGACCGGTGGCTTTGTATGATGTATCCGAGACTTGCTCTCCTTCGGAAGTTTCTTCGCGAAGACGGTGCGATAGTCATCAGCATTGACGATAACGAAAATGCAAATCTAATCCACCTGTGCGACGAGATTTTTGGAATGCAGAATCGTGTTTTACAAGGTGTTTGGATAAAACGTGTTTCGCCTGCAAATGATGCAAAATACTTCAGTAGCGATCATGAATTTATCATTATTTATGCGAGGAAAAAAGACCTATGGAGACCTCAAAGGTTAACACGAACCAGCAAACAACTAGACAATTATCGAAATCCTGATGATGATCCAAGAGGACCATGGAATTCAGTTACTTACACATGCAATAAATCCGCGGATGAACGACCAAACCTGTATCATGGTATAAAAAACCCGAATACTGGCGAAGTGATATGGCCAAGGAAGACGGCTGTTTGGAAATATGATGCGGCACGGCATATTGAGAATCATGCAAAAGGATTAGTGTGGTGGGGTGCCAATGGAAAAGCAAGAATGCCAAGACTTAAAAGATTCTTGTCTGAAATGGGAAACGTTGTCCCTCGCTCATTTTTTCATTATGATGATGCTGGGCATACTCAAGAAGCGCGTTCCGAATTGCTTGATATTCTTTCGGAATGTCCTTTCACAACGCCTAAGGCATCGCGGCTGATTGGTAGAATAATTGAATTGGCTACTAAACCAGGCGATTTAGTCCTTGATTCTTTTGCAGGTTCTGGAACTACCGGTCATGCGGTTATAAAGCTGAATGCTGCTAATCCAGCAATAGAGCCGCGCCGCTTCCTTATGGTTGAGATGGACAACAAGATTGTTCGCAATGTGACCGCTGAGCGTGTAAGGCGCGTTTCGGACGGTTACACAAATGCAAAAGGTGAACGTATTGAAGGTCTTGGTAGTGGTTTTCAGTTCTGTAAACTCTCTGATGAGCCATTATTTACACCAGACGGACAGGTTCGGCCCGACGTGACGTTTGCACAGTTAGCTGAGTTCGTCTGGTTTATTGAAACCGGCACAGGGTTTACAGGAAAGGCCGATTCGCCGCTACTCGGCGAACATGAAGGCCGTGGTGTTTATCTGCTTTACAATGGCATTATTAAGGACAAGTCGGTTGCTGGCGGCAATGTGCTTACCGGATCGGTTTATGAATCCCTCCCGAAGTTTGATGGACCAAAGGTAATATATGCCGCTGCGTGCCGTTTGGGTGCTGCCCGGCTTGCGCGTGAAGGCATTGTCTTCAAACAGACGCCATATGCGTTGGAGATATAGGCTATGCTGACCTTTCAGGCGAAAACATATCAGCAGCAGGTTCTGGAAAGCATCGAAACTTATTTCCGGGAATGTCACAAGTTACCGAATCCTTCGGTAGCCTTCAACGTGGTAACAGAGCGCTTATGGGGCCGCGGGCTTTCGTATAACCCTCTCTCCGGATTTCCGTCTGACATGCCGTATTTCTGTCTACGTGTACCTACCGGTGGCGGTAAGACATGGCTGGCCGCTAAGAGTGTGGTATTGATTAACACTCACCTCCTGCATGTTGAGCATAGCGTGATCCTTTGGCTTACCCCTTCCAAAGCTATAAGGGAACAGACATTGAAAGTTTTGCGCGATCGATACAACCCATACGCAGCTGCGTTGCGCGAAGCCGGACCGGTGACAGTGCTTGATTTAGAAGAGGCTAAGAATGTCACTCGCGCAACACTGGAAACATCAACGGTGGTAATTGTTGCAACCCGTCAGGCATTTCAGGTAGAAGACGAGGAAAGTCGCAAGGTTTATGAATCCAGCGGTTCGCTGATGCATCACTTTGATAATTTGTCACCCGTACAGCGTGACGAACTACTGCGTGATGGCGAAATAATAATGTATTCACTCGCCAACGTGCTTCGCCTGCGCCGACCATTTGTCATTGTCGACGAGGCGCATAACAGCCGCACTGAACTTGCCTTTGACACCTTGGCCAGATTCCGTCCGAGTGGCATCATGGAACTGACTGCTACGCCTGATATGGAAAAAACACCGAGTAATGTGTTGCACAGCGTGTCGGCAGCGGAGTTGAAAGCCGAAGAGATGATCAAGCTGCCGATTGTGCTTGAAACAGAGCCGAACTGGCAGCAATGTCTGGCTGACGCAATCGCCCGGCGTGACGAACTGCATAAGCTCGCAGATGAAGAACGCCGTCGGGGATCAAACTATCTGCGTCCGGTGGTGTTGATACAGTCCGAGCCCCGGCGACAGGGTATCGAGACTCTGGATTTTGATCGGGTAAGGCAGGAACTTATCGATAATCACCGCGTTCCGCCAGAGGAGATCATTGTTGCCACGGGCGAAGAAAAGGGGCTCGAAAAGATCGATAAGGATTACCGAAGAGGCATAGCTGATGAAGCCTGTCCGGTGAAATACGTTATTACCCAAAGGGCGCTGGCCGAAGGATGGGACTGCCCGTTTGCGTATATACTGGTGAGTATGGCCTCTTTGCATTCAGCTACAGCGGTCGAGCAGTTACTGGGGCGTGTGCTGCGTCAGCCGGAGGCGCGGCGTCGTGAAGCGCATGCGCTGAATCAATCGTATGCTTTTGTCGTATCGCGGAATTTTGCGGAGACTGCGGGCGCATTGCGCGACAGTCTTGTGGAAAACGCAGGGTTTGAGCGGAAGGAAGTGGCCGAATTTGTGGCTGCAGCAAGAGATGAACAGGGACGTTTGGATCTGGAAGCACGTCCGGGGCGTATTGTTGTGCGGCCTGTTGCTGTGACTCTTCCTGAAAAACCCAATCTCAAAAACGTTCCGAAACATGTGCGGGAGAAGGTTTCATGGGATGATAAGGAAAAGACGCTTACCATCTCCAAGCCTTTGACTCTCGATGAAGAGGCAGAACTTAAGCAAGCAGTGACAGGCGAACATTCGCGCATAGCAATTGAGCAGGCTGCAGAGACCAGCCGAACTACAGCTATAGATTTTTTCCAAACACCTTCAGAATTGGGAGAACGGTTCGTTGTACCGCAGATAGCTGTGAGAGTGCAGGGTGAATTGGCATTGTTCGATGATCCGGAGGTTCTGGATTATCCCTGGGAATTGTCGCTTTATGATGCAAGGCTGACGGACTATGACTTATCAGCTCTCGGTGCGGCAATGACTGTATCCGAAGGCGGCGAAATAGATGTAGATGAAACATCCGGCAAGGTGGTGCATCGGTTTCTTCCTGAGCTGCAGCGCGACCTTGGACTGGCTTATACGCCGGAGAATTGGGATAAGGTAAAGCTTGCCGCCTGGCTTTGCCGCAATCTGCCGGAGCAGTCAATAACCCATGAGAGCAAAAGAGCCTTTGTGGTTCAGTGGTTGCAGGACTTTCTTTCTCACCCCGGATTGGATCTCGGCCGTGCTAATTTACAAAAGTTTCTGATCAGAAATCTTATTGAGGGCCGCATAAAAGAGCTAAGGTCGGCGGCCATAGGAAAAGCCTATCAGCAAACCCTCTTTGGAGAAGGGCGGGAATTGCGTATTGCGGTTGACGATAGTTATACCTTCGAGTTTCATCCTCAGGCATATGCTCCGAGTCGGGATTACGATAAACGGTTTGGCTTTTTCGATTTCCGTAAACATTATTATGGGCGTATCGGTGATTTCGACAGCAAGGAAGAATTCGAGTGTGCGGTAGAACTGGATAAACTGGCTCAACAGGGGCGCATCAGTTTTTGGGTGCGTAATCTTGTGAGAAAGGAAGGCTGCTCGTTCTTCCTGCAGAAGGCTGACGGACGATTTTATCCTGATTTCCTGTGCCAACTGTCGAACGGGGTGGTTCTTGCCCTTGAATACAAGGGGGCAGACCGCTGGGGAGACGCCGAAGACGATCGCCTCATCGGTAGTTTATGGGAAGAACTATCCGGCGGACGTTGCCGTTTTTTGATGGTCAAGGATAAAAGATGGAATTTAATTGAGGAGAAACTCTAAGCCGGGCGAGGTTAGGTCTTATATCGCGAAACGACAAAAGAATTGGGGCAGGTCTTTTTACTTACAGCAACTATGATTGTTATTTTTCCGTTGAGGGAAAATCGGTGTCAGGCTTGCTATTATGCAAATAGCCCGATATTCAGATGCGATTTTCTCTGCCTAACAGACCGGTGCAAAGGCACTATAGCGCCTACTGAAAAATCTCCACGTCTAATTTATGCAGCCTTCCATTGTATCGAGAGTTTCCTGCCAGCCGCAGCACAATCACGCAAGTACAGATTAATTAACGTTTGATATGGGATTCCTGCGTCTTTGGCAAGCTTTTTAAAATATTCAACTGTTCCCTCATCAAGACGAATTGTAACCTGTTTCTTGAGTTGACCTGCATAAGGATTTTTCTTTGCTTTTGAAAAATCATATTCCTTTCTCATTTTGACCACCTTCCCCCATATTGTTTCTGCTCCAGGCGCGTTGCTTTACGGGCAGAAATAATTCTTATCGCCGTCTGCTCACTGCGGTAGCTGTGGCAGACGACCACTACCCTTAGTTGAGCACTTAATCCGAGCATGATAAATCGATCCTCATTGTCCGAATGATCGGGATCATGGATCAGCAAAGCATTCTCATCAACAAATACTGTTTGGGCCTCTTCAAAACTAACACCATGCTTTTTCTTATTCAAAGCATTTTTCTTTTCATCCCACTCGAACGATATTGCTGCCATATTTACATTGTAATTATAGGCTGTTCATTTGTCAAGAAATGAGCGTACTATTTGTTCCAAAGGGAATTTGTCATTCTCAAAGAGCACTAAAAACATATAAAAGAGATGGTTCTCTTTATTGTCATTATCCTTTTCCCTCCGCATACAGTAACTCCATAAAATCCGGATAGTTATGTTAAGAAAATAGAACCATCCTTTCTTCATTAGTAAGGTACATCTTTTGATCATGCTATAATTATGAGAAGTGCAAATAGTCATCACCAGGAAAGTTAAAAAGAAATTGACAACCTCTTGTATTCCTATACGTTGCAACTTACCAATGAGGCGGAGTCGTCTCGATGAATATTGAAAAGCGTGATTTTGACAAAGAGGCCGCCACCTAGGACGAGGTACCGGCACGGGTCAAGCTGGCAAACGATATAATAGCTGCAATATCAGACGAAATCGTGTTGACTTCTACTATGGATGTCCTGGATTTTGGTTGCGGCACA
>JAGVOC010000046.1 GCA_020052975.1 Desulfobacterales bacterium
AAAAAAGCGAGCCTGCGACGTTGCGAATGTCCTGAAGAAGAGCAAGTCTGATATCCTTCTCAATTATCTTCCTGTTGGTTCTGAGAAAGCGACTGCTTTCTATGCAGAAGCATGCCTGAAAACCGGCGTCAGCCTCATTAACTGTGTGCCAGTCTTTATCGCTTCGCAAAAAGACTGGGCAAAGCGGTTTGAGAAGAGGAACATCCCCCTCATCGGAGACGACATCAAGAGTCAGATCGGCGCAACGATCATCCACCGCACCCTCACCAGACTTTTTGAGGACAGAGGGGTGAAGTTCGATAATACCTACCAGCTGAATGTCGGCGGAAATACGGATTTCCTGAACATGCTCAACAGGCACAGGCTTGTATCGAAGAAGATATCAAAGACCGAGGCTGTCCAGTCACAGATGCATATCCGCCTTACAAACGAGCATATCCATATCGGACCGTCTGATTACATACCCTGGTTGAACGATAATAAGGTCTGTTTCCTCAGGATGGAAGGCAGGATATTCGGCAATGTCCCCATCAATCTAGAAATAAGGCTTTCGGTTGAAGATTCACCGAACAGCGCAGGAGTGGTAATAGACGCAATACGGTGCTGCAAAATTGCCCGTGACAGAAGGATAGGGGGAGTGCTGATATCCCCTTCAGCCTATTTCATGAAACACCCGATGGCGCAATTCCCTGATGACAAGGCGCGGGATATGGTAGAAGAGTTCATACAGGGAAAGATCGAGAGGTAAATTCAGATAGAGAATTCAGATAGAGAGAAGAGACGGTTAATAGTCTGTCCCGCAATGAATATGTTCTATGCTTAGTGCCAGGCTCGGCCATTTCCTCGATGTCCCGCTCAGCCGTTTCACAAAATATATCCCTTTCAGCCCCAATACACTTTCAGTAACCGGTTTTCTCATTACCGTGCTCGCAGCATTTGTTATTCCGCAGAATATCAAACTTGGCGGTATCCTTATATTGATTGGCGGAATGTTTGATATGCTTGACGGTGTAGTCGCAAGGACAACAGGAAGGGCCACGAAATTCGGAGCTTTTCTTGACTCCGTACTTGACCGCTATTCGGATGCATTCCTCTTTCTCTCAATTTCCTGGTATCTCGCTGCACAGGGAAACCATACAGGGTCTTTCCTCAGTATTGGAACCCTGGTAGGGGCGTTTCTGATCAGCTATGCACGTGCAAGGGCTGAGGGACTGGGACAAGACTGCAATACAGGTATTATGGAAAGACCCGAAAGGATCATCCTCCTCATCTTCGCAACTCTTACAGGATGGATAATCCCTGTTTTATGGGTCATGCTGGTTCTCACACATGTTACTGTTATTCAGAGGGTCTATCATGTATGGAAGGCTGTGAAGAAATGATTCGGTGAAATACGAATAGAAAATGGTGAAGTTTGGCATAAGCAGAGATTTTTTCTGATACAAAATATTATGCTTGTTTCCTCAGAAAAATGTTACGGCTGAAGATGACAGTCCAAAGCGGCCTTCACCTACTACTTCTCACCGCAGGCATTTCGCAGAGGACGTTGATTTCCCAAAGAAATGGGTAGCGCGGCTTTTAGCGTCGGCTGCATTAGCCTTGTTATGTGAATCTATTTTTTTGATCCAAATGCAAAAACCACATCACTTGTAATTTTAGTAATATTCTTATGCAGAAAATAGGCGCGTGTTTTCTCCGTTTCTTTATTTCTTATCTCCGGGGGTAATCTATGATGCCACCAAAGCCCAGACGTAGATGCAAAATAATCAAATACTTCACCGCCATTCTCAAATTCCTCAATCCAGGTTAATCGCTCTGTTTGTATGTTTCCCAAGCCTGCATTGATGAAAAAGGTTTTTATCTCTTTTTCATCCCGTGGCCAGAATTCAATGCGGTGACCAAAGAAGTAACGCATATTCATTGATTTCACTACAGCCTCTGTTGCTTCCATATAATGAGCAGGGCCATGCGCGGACAATGCAATAGTGCCACCTGGACGAAGAATCCTTGCTAACTCTGTAATAGTTGCTTGGTGATTTGGAACCATTCCTAAGACCATATTTAAAAATACAATATCAAAAGTGGAGTCATTAAAAGGTAGTTTCTCAGAATCTCCTTCATGGAAGGAGATTAAATCACCAGTATATCCCTTGGTAATACTTTTTTCCCTGCACTTTTCAAGCATTAACTTAGATATATCAACGCAACTTATTCTTGATGCACCCTTCTCCAATGCAAGAAAAGAAAGAATTCCCGTCCCGCATCCAACGTCGACAACCTCTTTGCTGTTGCAGTCTATTTTTTGGATGAGGGTGTTGGATATTTTCTCATAATGAAATGATGCCAATTCATCGTATTTATTGATATAAGCAGAATATTTGCCGTCGTACGCATCTTTCATTCTTTCTTTCATCGCGTAAGAGTCCCGAGCATTCCCTGTTATCCAAGAAACGATACTCCCCATATTTACCATGAGCTTTAGCGGTAATGACATCTTGCCTGTATAAAATAGAGTTGGCATCTTCTTACCTCCTCAGTAAGGTTTTACTATGAACATAACGAGATGCGTAAGCCGCGCAGGAATCACCTTTACCAATTCAAACCATGCCTATTAAACGTCAGGCTTGACGCAATTGATACTCATTAAGGCCCCCTTGAATCATACCCGAATCAGGTATGATTCAGGACCCAAATCTTTTCCAAAGGAGGCCTTGTATGAGATTTTACACCAA
>JAGVOC010000250.1 GCA_020052975.1 Desulfobacterales bacterium
CCGATTCTAAGAGCCATCTCTGTAGTAATCGGATGAGTACAGGCCAGAATCCGGTGCAACTGCTGGCGAGAAACCCCGAGGCGCTTGGCTGCTTCGCTGACCGACAAGCCAAGATGCTTAAGCACATCTTTCCGCAGTATTTCGCCCGGATGAACCGGGGGTCTTTTTAAAGGACGTTTAACAAAATATTCTTCCATATCTCTAATCCTCAGTGGTATTGTTCAAGATCGATTCGAAGCGCCTCGCCTTCAACTCACTCAAATGTCAAACACCAGGGCCCATTGACATGAATACTGTAACGTTTTGGCGCCCCTTGAAGGCCGTGGAAATTGAATCCCGGAACATTCAAATCTGTCAATGACTCAGCCTGATCTAAAGCCTCTAACCGTCGCAATATTCGCGAATGCAAATCCAATCGAATCTTACGGGAGTTTCCTTTTTCGAAAAGCTCAGCAAGCCCTTTATGCTTAAAGCTTTTTATCATAGCTCGGATTGTATCACGTACTGTTACAGTGTCAACTATATTGTTACATGAATTTAGAATAAATTTTTGGTCATCGCAAAGCAGGTAACGGATGGGGAAGCATAGGGTTCATCAAAATATAAGTATAGCAGAGAACTAGTTGAAATATCGGCATATTATTTAATAGAGAAATGCGATTCAGGTTCAAAATATTTGACTGACGCGGAAAAATTATCTAATTAAATGAGCTTCATGGGGGGGCGGTATGCCATGAAATTATGCGTTTCTACCCTTTTCAGGGTTAAGCTCCAATACCTCAACAATATTCCGTGGGGTTGATGAATTATAACTCGCTGTTTGAACTAAATTTATCTTGCTTTCCTCATATTCACGCCATAAAATATACATAATAGAATTGCCGGATGAATGTTCTATGTCTTCGGGAATGTGTACCCTGTAATCTTGAGCTCTGTCGTGTAGCAGAATGATATAACGAGTGAAATATGGCATAAAATCCTTGGGTTAATCGAACAAAAAGATGTCATAATTTCAGAACATGGTTATGATGAACTTATAGCTGACGATATTACTGTTCTGGATGTCGTGGTTGGAACCGGAGACGCTTATGTTATCGAGGAATACCCTGAATTTCCTAAAGGATCGTGTGTTCTGGTCTTGCAATATGCCAAGGGAGGTTCAGCTATACATGCTGTCTGGGGTATTCCGAAAGGCCTATCGGCACCAGCCGTGCTGGTCACGGCATATCGTCCCGATTCTGCTAAATGGACGGATGATTTTAAGAGGAGAAAGCCATGAAACAAAAACATCGTACGAAACTGGTGCATGAAGGAAAATATGTTGCCGAGGTTGACGTGGTATTGTACGAAGCGGATGAAGGCTGGTCGCCATACCTATCGCTTGAGGATGCTTGTAAACTCGATAAGGTCCGTGATGCTCTCCGCAAGGGCGATATCAAAATGGCAATGGGGCTATCCCGCGTTTTTTCGTTGACACCTGTCAGTATGCCGCAAAAGCAGAACGAATTATTACATCCGGATGCCAGGTAATATTCACTCTGCTCAATTCATGGGGTGAAGATTCGGGGGAGATTATACGAGACGGGGCAGGGTTGGGGACGTACATCAACATATGAGTATAGCAGATAAATAGCTGAAATATCGGCATATTATTTAATAGCGAAATGCGATTCAGGTTCAAAATATTTGACTGACGCGGAAAAATTATCGAATTAAATGAGCTTCGGGGGGATATGCGCCCTTTTTTTACACTGCCATCCAGTCTTTTAAAGTCCGCTACAGTTTGTAATGGTAAAGAGATTATTATTTAACGGATTAACGGCTGTTGTATTTTTCCCAGAGAATTGTTGGACTATTCTCTGGCAGGCTCTTCCTTCTCTTCGCTGCGGACGAACTGCCGGCATCGTTCGCAGTGAAATGAAATGGTCTTAATCCATTTTTTTTCTCCAGAGGAGCCTGCCTTAGTTCTCATTGATGCGGAAGAGACCATATTGCTGGTTTTGCCGCAAGCCGGACACATTTCCATTATCAAAATTCCTTTTTATAACGATGACGCTAACGCCAACTGTTGAGTCACGAGCATCGTGGATCAGAGAAGATCAGTGGGACATCCTGTGTTCTTCCCGTCAATTAGAAAATAGTAAATTCCATTATCCAATTAATTAAAGAGATAAAAAGTTAAACTCCGGTTTTTGGGTCTTCTTTAAATCTTCACTTTCGTTTTCCGCATCGGCATATAACCGCGCATGATTTCTATGTTTCCCTTGTATTTGTCCTTTTCTTTGACAATCAAACCGAGCCTTTCAAGTTCCGCAAAATCCCGCATGAGTGTCGCCTGGGATAGCTTGGCGTATTCCTTCGCCAGAATACCGGAACTGATTACAAGATCATCGGGAGTATTCCATTTGTCCACAGGGAAATGAAGAGCAAGTGTTCGCCGCCTTTTCACAATGGCGCGGGTTTTGCCTGTAGCCTTCCTGCTGTCGAGAACATCATAGATGAGTTTATGCCATGACATTTCCAGAAGATTCAACTGAACAATATCCAGAACACCCTTTAGCCCGTCCCGGAATCCAAGAACGGCATACTTGATGAAACCGGACAGATCCCTTGCCCGGACACATAGATCGAGCTGACGGTAATATTTCTGCCGGGTATCGTTATAATGATTCGACAGGATGTGCGAAGCCATATCCGGCAAACCGGCCCGCAGTAGTATATAGAATTCGATCAGCCGGGCCGTCCGTCCGTTACCGTCTCCGAAGGGGTGAATCATGGCGATGTACACATGAGCAATAACCGCCTGAAGAACCTGATCTGAAAACGATTGTTTTCCCTCTTCATAGCGGAAGGACTCTTTCATCCATTCGCAGAACCGGGTCATCAAGGACGCTACCTGGTCCCCCGGCGGCGGTCTGTATGTTCCCACAACAACGTTATGTCCGGACACCCTGAACTTGCCGGGCATTCCCTGAAAGTGATCCCCCAGGTTCTTGCCTACGAAATAGTTGAACCGCTCAATCAGTTCAGGGGACAAAATAAAGGCTTTCTCTTCAGAAATTACCTCGGTACGGATCTGATTAAGGGCGTCAATTACA
>JAGVOC010000016.1 GCA_020052975.1 Desulfobacterales bacterium
CCGCCTCACTGCAAAACGGGTGAACCGGGCTGACCTCGCGGCCACAAAGATAGACGTGGTATGCGGGAAGGGACGTTGCAATCCAGCCCGGAATTTCAATGACATCAGAAAAATTATACGGACGTCGTCACTGTCTCCCGACATCAAACAGAAAGGCCTGCGAATCTTCGAACGGCTTTTTCGGGCTGAAGCGAAAGTGCATGGCATTTCGGTGCAAAAAGTTCATCTCCATGAACTCGGCGCGGCAGACTGTATGGCAGACGTATTCGGCACCCTTATCGGGATAGGTCTTCTTGGTATCGAACAAGTCCTCTCGTCACCAATAAATCTCGGAAACGGTTTTGTCGAGACCGAACACGGAACGCTGCCTGTTCCTGCTCCCGCTACTATCGAGATACTGAGAGATGTTCCGGTATATTCCACAGGGATGCCGTATGAGCTGACAACGCCCACCGGCGCGGTCATCATAAAAGAACTTGCCTCGGAATTCGCCGGGATGCCCTTGATGGAGACGACAACGACAGGCATCGGCGCCGGCGAAAGGGATTTAGGCAGATGGCCGAATGTGCTGAGAGTCTTCATCGGGAATCTCCTCTCCCATGAAGTTTCCGGGAACACTCTGGCGGATTTGTCCGATCATACGATTACGGTCATCGAGACAAATATTGACGATATGAACCCTCAGCTGTTCGAATATGTCATGGAAAAGCTTTTCCGGGCCGGCGCCCTTGATGTCTTTCTTACGCAGATTCTCATGAAGAAAGGGAGGCCGGGCGTCAAGCTCTCTGTTCTCTGCAAAAACGCGCAGAGGAATACCCTGAGTGCAATCATCCTGAAAGAAACCAGCTCTATCGGGGTGAGGTTTTATGAGATGGAGAGAATCGCACTTGATCGAACAATCAAAAGCATAGATACAGAGTTTGGGAAAATACGGGTGAAAATTTCCCGCCTCGGAGGAGAGGTCCTGAAGGCAACCCCCGAATATGAAGACTGCAAGAAAATCGCGCGGAAACTGGGAGTTCCCCTTATGCATATTATGAAAAAGATTTCATGAGCAGAAAGTCTACGGGACGCGATATCCGGAAAGAAAGAAGCGTCCACGGCTCCGCCTGGGGGAATTTCCACGGAGGATATTTTTCAGACCCCTCTATCGCAAAACCTCTGCTTTTAACCGTATGCGAAGCGGTGAGACATTCGCATCCCGAAGTAGTCGTCGATCTCGGTGGAGGGACCGGCTATCTCCTCGGCGCCCTGCGCGAGCAGTGCCCGGACCTCTCGGCTCAACTTGTGAATATCGACCTCTCAGGAAAGCAGCTCGGCGAGTCTGCGCATGACTGCATTCACACGGTGCAGTGCGCGATAGAAACATTTACACGTACCCGCATCCACCCCCGCGCGGACAAATTCCTCTTCCTCATGCGCTCCGCACTCCATTATATGGGAAAGCACGGTATCAGGCCATTCCTGCATCACCTTCGGACCCAGATGGCTAATGGAGAATTCTTTTTACACCAGACAGCATCTTTCGAAAGAGGGAGAGACGCCGAATGTCTGAACATGCTCTATAGTCATATGGGCACGGGAAAATGGTATCCCTCGACCGATGACCTCCGGACGCTTCTTGTGCAGTCGGGATGGTCTGTGATCTCAGTTGAACCTGCACCGCTACTGCCTTTGACATCGGACGATCTGGCAAAACGCTACGGGCTGAATGAGGGAAAGGTCAGAGAAATTTGCAGCGTCATCACCCGGGAATTCAGTGAAACCGGCGATGTCTTCCGGAAAACACCGGACGGATTCTGCGCGTACCTCCATTACCAGATATTTACCTGCGTTGCGGTATAACGGTATTCAGGAATCCTATCTACTCATTTGTTTATGGAGCTTTTACAGAATCGACAGTTGCCCTGCCCTCTATTTCGCTGAAAGGTTCAAATAGAGCGTGGAACCATGTCTGAATATAAGGAGCAGAATGTCG
The DNA here is from genome assembly GCA_020052975.1 of Desulfobacterales bacterium. Next base: position 1,979 of record JAGVOC010000016.1, read on the forward strand.
TTTACTGGTTGTATTTTGGAAACTATCTGTTCGTAGTCTCTGACACGGTTTATTTGCTGTTTGTTCACTTCAAGTATGACATCTCCCCTGGTCAGCAAGGATACGGCTGCGCTGTCTTCTCCGATATCGGCAACAACAACACCCTTTACCCTCTTGGGCAGATTGAGTTTTTTGGATATTTCAGGGGTGAGGTCCTGGACTATTACTCCTGACAAAAGGTTGTCGAAACGGATTTTCGAAAGCTGCTGCTCTTCATCGGAAGGCAATTCTTCTACCGTGACCTTCTTGATTTCCGTCTTGTTCTCCCTAACAATTTTCAGAGTTAAAGTCTGCCCCGGCGAGGTATCTGCAACCATATTGCGCATCTGGTAAGGCTCTTCGACCTTTTTGTCTTCAAATTCAATGATAATATCTCCTCTCCGCAGGCCTGCCTTTTCCGCAGGACTCCCTTCAATCACATCTCCGACGAGGACGCCTTTCTCATCACTCTGGTTAAACTGCTTTGCGAGCTCTGGTGTAAGAGCCTGGATGTTTACTCCGAGCCATCCCCTGACGACTTTACCCTGTTTGATAAGTTTGTCCATCACTGCTTTTGCCATGCTCGCAGGGACTGCGAACCCTATGCCCTGATATCCGCCGCTTGTGCTGAATATTGCAGTATTGATGCCAATGAGCTCGCCCCTAACATTCACAAGCGCTCCTCCGGAATTTCCGGGATTGATTGCCGCATCAGTCTGGATGAAATCCTCGTAATCAGCTATACCCACATTGGCCCTTCCGACTGCACTCACAATACCCATCGTTACCGTCTGGCTCAATCCATACGGACTCCCTATAGCAAGCACCGTCTCTCCGACCCTGAGTTTGTCCGAATTACCCCATGTTATGGTAGGGAGTTCTGCTGCATCGATTTTAACGATGCCGATATCGGTCATCGCGTCGGTTCCCACAATCGTTCCCTTGAATTCTCTTTTGTCCGAAAGGGTAACCTTTATTTGTTCCGCGCCCTGTATCATATGGTTTGCAGTAAGGATATATCCCTGAGGATCAACAATAACTCCGGAGCCGAGGTTAGCGGATTTCCGCTCTTTCGGCACCCGGAACTGATCTCCGAAAAACCTCCTGAAGAAAGGGTCGTCCGGAAATGGGTTCTCTCCCCCTCGTACCTTTATCGTTCGCATAGTCGAGATATTCACCACTGCGGGTCTCACCGCTGCGACAATCTCTGCAGTCGCCTGTCCTACCTTTGTGAGCACATCGATTGATTCCCCGGAAATCTTCACCTCCCCGGCATATGTTGATGAGGGAAAACTGATCGCGAAGAAACCGATAAATCCTGCAAGCAGGGATATTGTAACAATCGCTTTTATAAGAGAGCCCTTCTGTATAAAAGAAAA
>JAGVOC010000390.1 GCA_020052975.1 Desulfobacterales bacterium
ATCGGCAGCTTTTGGAGCATTCATGGGGCTCATTATGGGCAACAATTCCTATTTCGACCATTTTTTTTGATCGTCTTAAACCGTTTTGCAATTGGCTCCATTGATTAAGTTTAAATGTTTAAGACGTCCCCTAATTTTACACAAAATCAAATACTATATAGAATTTTCTATATATTGAACAAATCGAATAAATATTTGTAAAAATACGCGCAAATAGTATTTCAAAAGAACTGGTCATCTTGATGAGAAATCCAATTTGTGGAACAGTATGTGTACGGGCATGAAATTATGCGTTTCTGTATTTTGATTAATGAAGAATATCCGTTTCGTCCCTTCAAATCCGAGTTTGAAATCTTAATGTTTGATTATCTCAAAAAGGCCCGCCAGTAAAAGCAAAAGTTAATGAGCCGGGGGGCAAGCATAGAACGGATATATTGGATCTAATTAACAAATCCGAACACTGATATTGCAAAGTGATGCCGAATCGGATATCAGTCGTCAGTATTTCTAAATGCATATATTCGTCTGAGCAGATATAAAAACGAAAACAGGGAGAAAACGGAATGGATAAAAAAGATCCTTTCAGGATAAAACGGGAAGGCCACATCGTATGGCTGACCTTTAACAGGCCGGAAAAACTGAATGCGATGGATTTTGCTTTTTTCGAAGGAATTGCCGGGCATTTTGAAAAGTTTGACAAAGACCCTGATATCCGCGCAATCATCATCAATGCCGAAGGGAAGAGCTTTACTGCGGGGCTTGATCTCATGGAAACAGGGAGCATTCTTGGGGACGGATCTGCGGGCGCACGTGAGGTTACACGCCGCAAAATACTTGAACTTCAGGATAGCATGAATGTAATAGAAAGGTGTCGCAAGCCGGTGATTGCTGCAGTTCACGGACACTGCATAGGAGGCGGAATTGATCTGCTTTGTGCCTGTGATATCCGCATTGCTTCAAAAGATGCGGTATTCAGCATACGGGAGACAAGAATGGCTATAATCGCCGATCTTGGAACCCTTCAGCGGCTTCCCCACATAATCGGGGACGGATGGTTCAGGGAACTTGCGCTCACGGGGCGGGATTTTTCAGCAAAGGAAGCATTACAGACAGGTTTTATTACAAGGCTTTGTGAAAACCGGGAAGAACTTGAAAGAGAGGCCGGAAATATTGCCTTGAGTATCGCGGAAAATCCGCCAATGGCGGTACAGGGAGTTAAGGACGTTATTCTGTTCAGCAGAGACAACGGTGTTTATCCGGGGCTGAAGTATGTTGCTCAGAAAAACTCTGCGGTGCTTCCGTCGGATGACCTGATAGAGGCTGTCGGCGCTTTCATGGAAAAGAGGAAACCTGTTTTCAAAGGTATGTGACGGTTCGTGCGCCTTGCATAATGAGCTTTTTGCTTTGCCGTCTTAAATGTAATTTTTACGAAATCATTAAGTTTTTTCAAAACAATTGGCCGGAGGAGAAATGATTCCTAAAGGTGCGTTATCCGGAGTAAAGGTATTGGATATGTCCCGGCTCCTGCCGGGTCCTTATTGTTCCATGATACTTGGTGATCATGGAGCAAGGGTGATTGCGGTTGAGGACAGACGTTTTCTGGCGGACGGCCTTTTCTTTGATCCTGTGAACAGGAATAAGGAACATATGTCGCTTAATCTGAAGACAGAGGAAGGAAAAGAAATATTCTTCAGGCTGATTAAAGATGCCGATGTCTTTATGGAAGGATTCAGACCGGGTGTTGTCAACAAGCTGGGAATAGATTATGAGTCGGTCCGCAAAATTAATCCCGGGATTATATACTGCTCAATAACCGGATATGGCCAGACCGGGCCGTACAGGGACAGGGTCGGGCATGATGCTAATTACCTGAGTTTTTCAGGTGTTCTTGATCTGATCGGAGAACCCGATAAGGCCCCCGCAATTCCGGGTGTCCAGATAGCAGATATAGCCGGCGGAGGAATGAATGCCGCCATCGGGATTCTTCTTGCCCTGTACGCGCGGGAGAAGACAGGTGAAGGGCAGTATATAGATATATCAATGACTGACGGAATGGTAAGTCTCATGCCTGTCCCTCTGTTTTATCAGGAGATTTCAGGGCAGATAACAAGGCGTGGAGATGCGTTTTTATCCCACCGCTATGCCTGTTACACCACTTATGAGACCGCCGACGGGCGTTACATTTCAATAGGCGCCGTTGAAAACCGTTTCTGGAAAAAGCTGTGTGAAATCATGGGGGTTCCGGAATATGCCCCGCTTCAATATAATGAAACCAGGAGGGCTGAATTGATCGATTTTATGAGAACGTCCTTTAAGAAAAAGACCCTGGATGAGTGGTCGGTTATCCTTTCATCGGAAGATGTGTGCTGGGGAAAAGTTCAGAATCTGCCCGAGGTCCTTGAAGATCCGCTTTTTGCTGAAAGAGAGATGGTTATTGAGATGTCAGGAAAGGACGGCAAAAAAAGAAAAACCCTCGGCATTCCCGTCAAGCTCAGCGGAACTCCCGGCTCTGTTCGTACACCACCTCCCGGTTTCGGGGAAAATACGGGAGATATACTTCGTGAACTTGGTTATAACGACGAGAAGATAAAGGAGTTCGGTGAAAAAGGAATAATATGAGAATACAGGAGTCAGAATCCAGAATACAGAAGAAAAACAATACCATAGTTATTCTGGCTCCTGTATTCTCATGCTTCGTTGTGCCCGCGCCGGGCATGGGGGTTAGTCGAAGAAAAGGGCACAAGAAGCCAGGTATTTCACTTGGCCCCTCGAACCCTTGAACCCTCGAATCCTAAACAGGATCATCAACTAATTTTTATGGATGATCCTGTTATTATATCTCTGGGCAAGGGGATATCGTCTCCCGTAACCGAAAGCCTTTGTTGTAACTTTAAGGCCGGGAGCGGCCTGGTGCCGTTTGTATTCATTCCTGTCAACCCTCGATATCACATCTTCCACTATTTCAGGATCAAAGCCTCTGGAAACCAGTTCATCTGCTCCTTTTAACTCTTCGATATATCCTTTTAATATTGAATCGAGTACCTCATAGGGCGGAAGATCGTCCTGATCGGTTTGATCCGGTTTCAACTCGGCAGAAGGAGCTTTCTCTATTATGCTTGCCGGAATAATTTCTTTTTCACGGTTTATAAAATGTGCAAGTTCATAAACAAAGGTTTTGGGTATATCCGATATTACGGCAAGCCCTCCGTTCATATCCCCGTATAGCGTACAATAACCAACGGCAAGTTCAGACTTGTTTCCCGTTGAAAGGAGAATCCGGCCTTCCCTGTTTGACAATGCCATCAGGATAGTTCCCCTGATCCTTGCCTGTAAATTCTGTTCCGTTATTCCGGGTTCGCTCTCTTTGAAAGAGGGGGCGACAAGCCTGACAAATTCCCCGAATAAACTATCAATTGGAATCAGTTCAATCCTTATTCCGATATTTTCTGCGAGTTTTTTAGTATCTTCATAATTTTCCTTTGATGTGTATGCAGATGGCATGAATACTGTAAGAACATTTTCGGAGCCTAAAGCGCTTGCCGCAATGAAGGCTGTGAGTGCTGAATCTATTCCGCCGCTTAATCCCAGCACTACCTTGGAAAAACCGCATTTTGTGACGTAATCACGCGTTCCCATAATAAGAGCCTTCAAAACGGATTCACTGTCTGAACCGGATACATGATGCATGTTTTCTTCAAAGAACCTTCCGGATTTTTCTTCATGATCGTAAAAGATAATATCTTCTTCGAAATCCCTTGCAAGGGCTCTTATTTTACCGTGCCGGTCAAAAGCAGAGCTGGTCCCGTCAAAAAGGATACTGTCGTTTCCTCCAACCTGATTGGCAAAGATAAAAGCGGCTTTATATTTGCGGGCAATAGCGCTGAACATGTTCCATCTGAACTCTTTTTTCCCAATATGAAAAGGGGATGCAGAGATATTAATAATAACGCTTGCCCCGTCCTGTGCCAAAAGGTCGACAGGATCTATATGGTAGATTCTTTTTTTAAGAATATCCTCGTCATTCCAGGCATCTTCACATATGGTAATCCCTATTTTTACTCCTTTGTAATTACAGGATTTGCATTCTACACCTGCTTCAAAGTACCTGCTTTCATCAAACACATCATAAGTCGGAAGAAGTCTTTTGTTAACCTTTTGAAGTATCCTTCCGTTTTCAAAAAGAACAGCCGAGTTATAAAGCGGCTTTCCTTCATCATCAGGATTTTTATCGACGAACCCGCAGATTACACCAATCCCTTTAATTTCATTGATCAGCATTGAAAGGGACGCAAGGTTTTTTTCGATAAAATCTTGTTTTTCAAGAAGGTCACGGGGAGGATAGCCTGAAACAGCAAGTTCTGAAAAAATAACAAGATCACATGAGGAAGATACGGCTTTACCGGCATAATGTCTTATCCGGTTCAAGTTGTATTCGAAATCACCTATTACCGGATTAATCTGTGCAATAGCTATTTTCATTTCAAATCAACTTCCCAAAAATCTCTAATCCGTTCGCATATGACTTTTACGAAGCCATTATTATGTATGAAATTATTTTTCTATGCTTTTTCAGTAATAAGGTTTCGAGCAATTTCAATATCATAAGCTTTACCAGGATCGAAGTTGCCGCCCTTATATATTCCGGCTGCCTGTTTAATTGCCCCGTGGGGCACCCACCCGTGATCTTCCCAGAGCTTTAAATCGTCAGAAGTCCAGAGTCTGAAACAGATTTCTTCACCTGCCTTGCGGACATACATCCGAACTTTTTTGTTCTGAGGAAAAGGATAGTAATATAGACCTCTTTTATCTTTCATATATAAACCTTTGCATAACACTCCGTTAAAGGCCGGGTCGCATAAGCCCATTCCCCGGCCTGATTCTGCCAAAGTTGTTTGTAATTAATAGCAGAAATGCATAATCAGGGCAAAGTATTTTTGACGGCTTTGTAAAAAGTCATTCTGCTGTGTTGCGCTTCATCTTTCGTCATTGCAGCGTACCAGTAAGTACGCTTCATTCCTCAAGATTCGTGCGCCTTGCATAATGAGCTTTTTTCTTTGCCGTCTGACTCTTGACTTTTTACGAGTCCATCATTTTTGATACCTTCGTAAAAAGTCAAAAAACGACTTTTTACTTGGCGGGAAATCCGCCTGAGGCGGACTCTCCCGCCGCTTGAAGTAAATTCAAGCGGTTC
>JAGVOC010000178.1 GCA_020052975.1 Desulfobacterales bacterium
AAACTTGCCGGTATATCATAGATTTCTAATTGAACTATATGCCTTTCCGATTTTAGTTTTCGGATGCGTCTGTTCAGGAAGGATGTTTGCCTTTCTGGTTCCTCTGGATTGCTGTGGTTCTTTCGCCCCTAAGGTAACATACCTTTTTTCTCAGAGACACCTACAAAGAGGGAACTTTTGAAAGTCAACACATTTATTGATTACCAAATAAACAGTTGTATTCTTTTAAGGCAGTGACATGTAAGGAAGCAAAAAGAGACTATGCCCCACACAAACAGCAGCATTTAGAATTGCTATTATTAAGCATATATGCTTTCTACCAATTCAAGTTCAAATTTGGAGCTTACTTCAGTATCTATATGTACCAGAAAATTATTGAGTACTACATATATTTGAGATAAGTCCTCATAACTGAAAATTAAATAGTCTCCTTCATTAAAGGTAGGATTTGGAAACTCTTTTAAGAACTGTTTGGTTATTCTTCCTCTGTTGTGAACAATAACATTTCTTTTCTTAATTAAAATATTTGCTTCATTTAAATCTTTTTCTGTTTTAAATAATTGGATTCCCAATCTATCTTTAAAGAACTTATCAATGTCTAAAATTCCCTTGTAGAATAGTTCTTCAATTTTCTTCTCCGCAATTGCGTTTCGTAATTCTTCCATGTTGTCGAATTTCAGTATAAAATCGAGTTTTTCCTGATCTTTTGATTTCAAAATATCAGGACGTTTATTAACAACTTCTGCCAATAAATCTCTAAAATATGTAATAAAATTATCCACTGTTCTTGCAAAAGCCATTTGCCCGTAATAGACTTCATAAGTTCTACTATCAAACAATTTTTTCAAATCTGCATTCTTTAAATAGTCGACCAACGCCTCGGCTAATTCATTCCCTGGCTCTGAATAAAGATCGATTAATCTTTTTCTTGCATCCTCTATATTAATAGTTATATAAATTTCTGCGAGTTTGATATACACCAAGAATAAGTCACGATGTAGAGCTTCAGATGTAAAATAACTAAACGATCTTGTCCCCTTAGATGCAACTATTGCTCCAAATTTATTTACTTTATAGTCGTTCAACTCGGTTATCCCCAAAAGGAATGGTTAAAGAGCTGTTTAGAATATTCTATTTTAGATTATTCTTTGTAATGTGCAAAGTATATCAAAATCTGAGATTAAAGACTACAGGAAGGCATCTGCCCTGAATACTTCGAAAGGTAGTCTTTCCCACCCCAAAAGCAATCGGGTGTGCACATGTCAACAGGAAATGAACGATGTCGAAAAATCTCAGAGTATTACTTTCTATGTACTGTGGCTCTCAAATAATCATCTCATGGGAGTTGACTACAGGAAGAAATTATCTCTGACTCTTCCTTTTCAGATAAAGCCATGAACTAATTCCTACCAAGAAAATGCTCAAAACGAAAATTAAGGTAGCGGGAAGCTCAATATATACAATCTTCTCAACGTAGTGTGCAATGAATGAACCTGTATACGACAAGGCTGGGTCGTGTTTTGCTCTCAACCAAGCCTCAAGATGAGTTAATGGGCAGTACCAACTGAATGCCTGTATGGTTATAGCAAAGGTCAATGCGAAAATATGGATAACCTTTACCTTTCGATTTCTTATTCCCCAAAATACGCCAAATATTAAAAAGAGTATCCACAAGAAGTGAACAAAGACAACTATATCTGCAAGCACTTTATAAAACATGATGAATATTAAATATTGTAACAAGCGGCAATGTCCATAGCATGGGGAGCTAACTTACGACTTAACGAAAGGCATGCATTCATCCCCATGGCAAGCCACGGGGCATACTGCAAAGCCTTTCGTCAAATTGGCGATTATGAAAAGAAACGGTCTCTTCAGCCGCAATTATTTGCTGTCGGCTGCATGAGCAAGGTAAGGGAACTTCACATACCAAACTTTATGTGAATCTGAAACGCTATGTGATTTATGCCGAATCAATCCCCGAATATAGGCAAGCCGCATGTGCCCTTCAATTAATTGAATAGGTATCGCAAGTTTACCTAACCTTTTATGCAAATATGTATTTTGGTTCTCTAAAAGAATAATTGGTGCTGGCCATGTTCCATATTCGAGCACGTATTTTGCAAGCCATGTTTCACGTCTTTCTTCGTTCTCAAACAGGGCATCACCCCAATTATCAAGTGTTCGCATCCAATCTGAGACGTGATTAATGATCATCACCTCATGTTTTTTTATTACAGCACTTTGAAATTGAAAAGACTGTGGATCTAAATCCAACCAATCCTCCTCAAAATTTCGCCAGTGACGATGTATCCAATTCTCGAACACACACCTTGGTATGTTTGGAAAAAGATTTCCAATACGACCGTAGTATTCTTCAAACGGCTCGACCTCGAAAGAGCCCCAATTTTTAGGGCCATAAAGCTTCATGAATAATTAACCCTCACAAGTAATTATGCGACTTTTCACACCAACTACGCGCTTTAGAAGCTTATTCAGATCCCGCATTTTTTTCGCTAACTTGTTCCCTCAATATTCCTCCCACGAGACCGGCGACGATAAGTACCTTCTTCAGGAAGAAAGTGAAAAATAATTACATAAAAAAGCCCCTCGAAATCAAGAGAGGCTTTCTGGTTTATATCTATGTCTTACTTGTTTACTGCATCCTTGAAAGCCTTGCCTGCTGAAAACTTCGGAAGTTTCTTTGCTGCAATCTTGATAGTAGCTCCGGTCTGAGGATTCCTTCCGGTCCTTGCCTTTCTCTTTGAAAGTGAGAATGTACCAAAACCTACGAGAGCAACCTTGTCTCCCTTTTTGACCGCCTTGGTTATTGCCGCAATAGCTCCATCAAGGGCTTTGCCAGCGCAAGCCTTGGTACATCCCGATGCTGCCGCCATTTTTTCGATCAGATCCGCCTTTGTCATGCCACCCCCCCTATAAAGATATGTTTGATGAAGATGATTTTATGACAATGATATGATTCTGTCAATGTGTTTTACTCTTAGCTCATTATTACCAATTTTGAATGTCGCCGTGTACAGGAAGGCTGATTGACTGCTTACGGCATCCTGAAAGAAACACCTTCGATAACGGTGTCTTCACAACGCTGGGGATAGTGGTTATGTAGAATAAAACCATTCATCCTTCTTGCTCCTCGAGTTCTGGTGATATCTTAGAGATTTTATACCCTTCCTCACTGGCCCAATCAGTGAAAAGTTTATGAAGAGCCTCCGCCGGTTCCATATCGTCAAGGCCGAGGCGCCTCCTGCGCTGCTCGTATGTCTCGAGAGGTACACCGTCTGTCTGTTTCTTACTATCTTTCTGGAACATACCTTTCTGCATACCCAGGAGCTTAAGAGCTTGCAGAGAATCCCTCATCTTTACCTTGACCGATATACCGGTCATGTTCTCGGTAAACTCAACGTTCTCGATTGCCGGCCTTATTTCTTCTGGTATCTTATCGGAACTCTTAATGAAGGTAAAACCGTGCTGGTTAAAGGAAATTATATCCGTGATATTTGTGAAAGCAATGCGTTCTAACTGTCTTTCAATGTCTTCTACTGTCTTTTTCGCGCTTATCTGACGTTCATGGAAGAAGCATCTGAGAACGTAAGAAATGTTGTCTTTTGTTAACAATCGTGACGCTATCGCTCTGGCATTCTTTTGGGAGTAGCCGGTTACCACGGCCGCTCTTTGACCGTTAAAATCCTTGACGTATTCGATCATGAAAGCCCTTTCCTTGCGTGGTAACCTCTTTAAGGCTTCGTCGAAGGTTACCAACTCATCAGGCATAACTATCGGATTCTCCGGCGTACCTTCGCCAAAAGGTCCCCATTGCTTTCTTTTCCCAACTGTAACGCTTTTCCTGAAATCTGTTCCATTGGAGGCGAGGTTTATAAAGAAAGGCTGAGATATGTCTTTGTGGCATTTACTGCAGAATATTTTCGGCCGGAAGGTCTTATTATGTTCGCGTTGTTCGTAAGGTATTGTGATTGCCTGGTCACATTTAGGACAGGTATACTCTTCGGTTAAAACGGTATCTTGTTTTGGAGCCATGCTCTCTGTCATAAATTTTAGTCCTCCATTAATGAATTAACGAAAATTGTTTGGAGTATCCCGCGCGAATCGCTGCCTGCGTAGCATTGATATCTTTAAGGTACTCAGCGACAAAAAGCTGTTCTTTCGGGGTAAGCTGTCCGTTCTTTCTTAGTGCCATTATTCCTCCTTGACGATCATCCGGGTAACACGGAGACTATCCAACCAAAAAAGATTGGTTTTGCTTTCGTTATGCTGGAAGATGTAGTTTTATTGATGTGGCCTGTTTTTAGCCTTTCGGTTTCTATCCCGTAATGTGAGTAACTGAAATATTTTATAAATAGAAAGTCATAGGTAGGTAATTCGGAGCGCTTCCAAATAAATGTTCTTATCCACAAAGTGGGTGCATTTTGGGTGCAAACGGGAGCGATTTCCCTCCAATTTCCCCTATTTTCCGAAACAGCAGAAAGAGACATTCCGATGCTGTAACTCTCGGAAATGCTTGATTTTACTGTGGAGCCGGTGGGGAGAGTCGAACTCCCGGCCAGCTGATTACGAATAAGAGGACCAGGAAAAAAGGATAATTATTTCAATAAGTTACAATTACCAAAAGTGTCCACGTGGACACTTTCAGATGCTATCGCTGTTTACCGGTTGAATTTTTAAATAACTGCGAGGTTCTGCTGCTGATATACCTGGCAGGCATCGGTATTCAGGCAAGCTCTTCCGGGAGCGTCACACCCGATCCTCTCTCAGGCGGTTAACGTAATCCTGAGCATCCTCACCCTTCCAGAGCCCTTTGCCGAGACCGTAGAGGTTCTTCCAATCAAGCTCTTTCTTCACAGCAATCCCGGTCTTTCTCAACTGGTGAGCAAGTTTCTCCACCAGCTTGAGCTGGTCTTTCGGGGAAAGTCTTTCAATCTCTTTTTCGATTCTTTCAAGCGAGCCTGCTCTTGGCATGTTAACTCCGTCTTTTATATATCACTATCATACCACAAATATTTCATCAATCCCGAAGTTATCTCTTTCTGCCGGTGGTAGAATCCATTGCGAACGGACTGTGAACGCAAGATTTTTATATAGGAAAGTTGACACTATGCACCAATTAAGGTACATTACTTCGAGTTAATTATGAAAAGCAAACGTCTCGGCAGCAATTTTGACGATTTTCTTCGGGAGCAGGACATGCTCACCGGGGCGGAGGCGGTTGCTGCAAAACGTGTGCTCTCTTTTCAGATCGAAAAGGAGATGAAAAGAAAGGGCTTAACAAAGGTTCAAATGGCAACCAGGATGCGGACGAGCCGGACAGCCGTAGACCGCTTGCTTGACCCGGAGAATAGCTCGGTCACATTAAATACGCTGGAAAAGGCCGCACTTGTACTCGGCAAGAAATTGAGTATCAGGATAAAATAGAAAATCCCCTTGCTCGTTCTTTCTATATTTTTTCATGTTGAGGGATGAAGTCAGAATTTTTCAATGAATTCCCGCGGTGTGACGATCTCAAGGGCAAAGGGTAATTCCTCTATTTCAAGTAGATCCTTATCGCTGGTTATCAGAAGCCCTGCTTTTGCAGTAATACAGCATTCAAGCAGAATGTCATCCTCAGGATCTCTGCAGACCGATACTTTTTCTGTAGGGTAGACCATCTTTGCGTTTCTAACAAAGGCAGCTATGCCGGCAATAAGAACCTTCAGCTGTTGATGGTTGATCTTCCCCTGTTCTACAAGTTTTAAAGGAGTATCGCGATATTCTTCGAGGAGGACTGGTGATACATAGATGTCTGCCTCTTTAAACACCTTTTTGACTGCCTTTTCCGGAATGCCGCCAAAAGCAAAAGCCGAGACAAGGACACCGGTATCAATAACTACTCTATTTCTTTTTTCCGTAAGCCTTTCTCCTTACAGCCTTCACAGCATTATCAACGTCCTTCACTGTCAGCTTTGTCTTTTTAAAAGCCTCACCCGCTACCCTGAAAGCAGCATCAAGCCTATCCTCAGGAGACAGGACCGAAAGGATATAATCTTCAGGATTAATCTTTTTTACCGCATTTAGAGACATACAAACACCTCCGTTTACGACGTCATGATTTATTCTATATCAAATATCGACTAAAGTCAGCATCAGATATTGTAAAGGAAAAGGTGTGCCCGCTCACCCGCCCGCCTCTCGCAGTCACGAGGTTAATTATAGCCCCCATCGCGCTGGCATTCAGCTTGAGATCCTGTCATACCCCTTGTACTACAAGTACCATAGTGCAAAAGCCAGAAGTACAGAAGTGCAAAAAGGTCAGAGAGAACGATGGAAACTCCATAAGAGCTTCCCAACCTCAGATAAAAGATTTTCAATGTGGTCTGAATCGGTTTCGAAGTAGCCGAGGCGTTTCGAGAAATTAAAGAGATACTCAGTCTCCGCATGAGACCCAAGGGCAATGCTGATAAAATGTTGCAGCTCTTTTTTGCTTTTGCGTGCGTAGCCCTCGACTATATTTGTCGGGATAGACAGAGCCGCCCTTCTTATTTGTGAAGTAAGACCGAACATCTCTGATTTTGGAAACTTTTCGGTAGCTTTATAAATCTGAAAGGCAAGTTCATCGGCTTTCTGAAATACAATTAAGTCTTTGTAGTTGGCCATTGGCAATTATAGCATTATAATCCTTTTCACTTTTGCTCTTTTACACTTTTGTACTTTTGCTCTCCTGGACTTCTGCTCTTTTGTCGCTCCTCCAAGCTTGTCCTTCGCCGTGCAATTTACCGCAAGTCTCGGCCAATCCCCTGAGCTTTTTCAGAGGCGGTTGGAGATATCAAACACATCTCAACAAGATAAACCTGCCATAGCACTTCTGCAGGCATCTTTCTCCCTGAAATGTTGCTGGGGAATTTGCGCTGTCCACATAGAAGGCAACAAAAACAAAGACAACCTGCTGTCGAGAAGTCCTCCCTATAGTCAGCTCAGACAAGTTTCTCCTTAACCATACATCTTTCATCTCGAATTGATCAGCCCTTCAATCAAATGTTCATCGAGAAATACTTCCCTTGCCGGCTATCCAAGAAAAAAAGGGTTGCAAAGATGATGACTTCAGAGTATTCTTAAAGCAAGAGCTAATTTGGTCACGATCGGGCATGAGTGCACGGTAAAGAGTTGCCCAGAATATTGAGTTTTATAATTATATTTGAAAAAAATTGAGAAATATGTAAAATATGGCAGCAAGTGCTTTCAAGAACAGTCCTGAGCGCGGCGCATAATTTGCCTCAGGAAAGAACTAAAGAGAACGTTGACTTTTCAGAATAATATGTTTTTGCACAAGGAGGATTGGTATGAGTGAGATGAGCGTTTCTTTTAATAGTGAACTTGATCCTTCTCAAATTGCTTCTAAAGTGAGCTGGGAACTATGCCAGGGAGATGCCATGCAGTTGCCAACGGTTGCACAGATAGCACTAGATTTGTGTCAGACTGTGGAAGCCGCTGGCGCTGTTGTTTCGGGGCAAGATGTTGAAGAGATTCCTGCCATCAATACTTTATCAACTGCGAGGCGCAGAATGTTGCTTTCAGAAGGGCGGAAACGCGATGTCGATGTTTCAAAGTATCAAGCTATCGCCTCTTATGCCTGTAGATACAATTCGATTCTTCAGGATATTACCACAGGCAAACGAAAGCCTTCTCAGAATGATGTAGAGCAGTTGCGTGCCCACTTTGCTACGTTGTCATCAATACTTGTAGAAGCTGACTTGTAAATGACTTTCTCGAAAGAGGAACTGAGCCAGGTCAGAGAGTTCTTACTATGCTGGTGTTCTCGCTACTTAGAATGTATAGTTAGATTGCGCCAATATCTCTCTGAAAGGGCGGCAAGCATTCCGTCAGGCAGTCGCCCACCTGACATGATAACCAACTTGCTTAATAGCAACGATGCCCTCGCTGAGGAATTGGCTCGACTTGGTAAGAAACTGCTCAATGACTCACCTGATGAACTGGAAAGAATTTGGACCAGTTATTATACAAGATTACGAGTTGATATTCCAAAGAGCTTCCGAAAGCTTCATTCACACTTGTGTTTTATTCCAGCTCCTTGGCCTCGCCCGGAAGTGGATTTATTTGTTAGAAGGATATTGGAGGCTGCGGGTTATAAAGCTGTTCCCTTTTCAAGTACGTCCGCGCCTTGGCAATTATTGCTAACGGGGGAATATAATTTTTCCGATATACTCATCCATGAATATTCTTTCCTAGATCCCCTATATATGACAAAAAATTCGGAAAGAGACCCTTTGAGCGACATTTCTCGACTCCGCGGTATACTCACGATACCCGCTGTCGAGAAAGAAAATCCACTTTCTTGGCCAAATTTGGTCCACGAGTTGAGTCATTCTTTAGGCAAAAACCATGGCTTGGTTGAAAAAGCAAGATGTTTACCCGGTGTCAAGAAATTCCAAGATAAGGATCAACTTATATATAACCAACTCCGTGAACATTGGGTTCCAGAGATAGTTGCCGACCTCATTGCAACTGATATGTTAGGAATAGGGTATTATGTGAGTTTCGTTACCTTTGCAACGTACTGGGTGCAAAAATCAGTATGGATCCCCGAGGCAACGCATCCCCCCGTTGAAGCTCGCCGTCATTATATTTTCCAGCGTCTAGATGGGTTAAGGAAGATAACCGCTGATTTCGAAAAAATGTTGAATCATGACTACAATGTCCGTTTGACCTTAGACAATGCTGAGGGTGCGGTGAGGGACGAATTATATGATGTTATCGCCCCAAAATCGAGGGAGAAATCCTCTTTGAAAAATTCTGATCCGGACTGGGTGAAGGAGCTGGAAGGCTTGGCTAAAGAAATTTCAGAACTCGATGAATATAAGGCTATATTTTCTTCTCCGGGTGGCCCGAGTGACATCAATCCAATTAAAAAACAAGTGGAGACTTTGCATAAAGGTTGGTTGATTGCAGGCAAGAGAGAGAAAACTGTATTGAAGACGGAATGGCCTGAAGCGGAATTGGGAACACCAGAAATGTTAAAAGAGGCCAAACTTCAGTTAATTGAATGTGCAAACGATGTCAGAGACATAATGATTTCAGCTTTGTTAAACAAACTATTATCTGACAACAACTTTTTAATACAGTTTTGTAACAATGAAGAAAAAAAACCTATTCGAACTCAACTTATCGACCTTTGGCCGTATATTCACAACCACGACGTGATAATAACAAAATCAATTGAAGGGAGCGAGATCGTGCGTTTTTATCAGACTCACGAGGCTTTCCATAAATGAAAACGGTGAACGGTTTTCTCAACGAGCTTGAAATTGTCCTTGCTATGGCACATGGCGAGGTTGTAGTGACGCCTATCATTAGTAAAGATCAGATCGGCCCAACCGTTGATTTGCGACTGGGCACAGAGTTTATTATCAAGAAAATGGAAGCGTTGCCTTACTTCGATCCGGTTAAGTTTAATAGGCTTTATCGCAAGGATCCAGAGCAAATCATGCGTTTCTACGAGATTGTTAAAAGAGTTGAACCAGATCAAGAATTTATATTACACCCTAATCAGTTCGCAATAAGTTGCACAATGGAATATATTCATTTCTCTCCCTCAATAGGTGCACAATTAGAAGGAAAAAGTAGTTGGGCTCGTGAAGGGCTCAATGTTCATTCAACTGCTGGACTAATTCATGCTGGGCACAGTGGCATTATAGTCTTAGAATTGCATAATGTTGGGACACACCCTATAGCATTATATCCTGGAACGAAGGTTGCCCAATTGATGCTTTACAGGCTAAACGAGGTGCAGCCGGCTTCGGCATATGCTGCACGAGAAGGTGCAAAATATTCGAAATATGTTGCCACAAATATTGGACGTCCGTGGGAAGATCAGGAGTATGCAGTTCTATCTTCGATAATCGATCCCGCTCATTGATAATATGGGCATCCTTAGGATGGAAGATCTGAAAGCGGAGTTAGATAGAGGCGCCAAAGAAGCCAAAAATTTATTATCCTTTCTTGAGAGTGGCTCAGCTGCGCAACGTGAGGATCAATTCCCCTACTTTATTTCAGATCTTGATATCGGTCCGATAATCGAGAAGAGTGAACTTGCTTTGCCGGAGTTTGCAACATTGGAACTTGGTCTTGCGACAGTTATCAGAGAAACAATAGAAGATTTTCGGGATTATCTGGACGATAATACTAGAAGGCGACCACACAATCTTCTGATGTTTGCACAGCCTGGGACTGGTAAGTCTCACTTCGTGCATTGTTTGGGCAAATATCTTCAGATTCCCCAAGTGACAGGTAATCTATCAAGTCCAGACGCTTTGAGTGTATTAACCTATGTGATAAATGAAGCTCGCAACTTTAAGGCTCAGGATATTGTTCCATTACTTTTCCTTGATGAGGTCGAAAAGCGTTACGCTGACTTGTTGCAAGTGTTATGGGATGGCGAACTATTTATATCAGGTCAAATTATGAAGCTGGGCAGGTGCATAATAATTTGTGCGGCAAGCGATCCAAAGCTAAAGGGATATCTGGAGCCCAAAGAATTGGAAGTAGCAGCAGATTTAAATTCGAATAAATGGCCGGATTTTTTTTCTAGGTTCGACGCTGGAGTTCTCCGAATTGATTCAATAAATAGTGAAGAGCGAACACTCGACAAGTTGTGCATCGTGGCGAAACTTGTTAAACGACGCTTCCCTAAAGTTCAATATATTTCGCTGGGATTACTCCAATTTCTGAGCCAAATCAAAGTAAAATATGAAGTGAGAAGTTTGGAATTTCTTATCAATCTCATACCCGCAAATTCGATGTTTGCTTTGCCCGTAGATCTCCGATCGAAACTAAATATCAACTCAAATAGCGCTTTTCTGAGCCTTTCACGCAAGTACAATGATACATTCCGGGCGGAATTTGAGCGATTGTTTAATGGTAAAGAAGAATCATTTAATCCATTACGGTTCCATCTTATGGAGAAGGACCTTGAAAAAACTGGTGACTTGTGGCGGTGTTTTGCTGAGAATATTGGGTTATTAAAGTTGTAACTTGCTTTTCTTAAGGATAGAGATATTGAAGATCCTTTGCAAGTGTGAAATAAGGAAACATAATGCAGTCACCCCTTCTCCTTTACCTATCTCTCCTAGTATGCAGAGTTGGAAGTTCACATTTCAGGTTCATACATTTCATCTCGTAATCGAGAACCCCGAGCCTGCGGGCAAAACAACTCTTTGTGGCTGGCATCCACACTTTTTGCTCATTTCTAAGAGCATCGACTTTATGAAGTAATTTGCCCTGAGTGATATATTCATCCTCTGTAGAAATAGCCCAGATTTTCAGAATCTCGTGCCAATGTTGCAATTTGTCAATAATCACCCTAATATAAATAAGTTAGCAGTCATCAAGGGGTGCATTTTGACGAAAAAGCCGAAGACGAAAAGGGAAGACGTAGATTTGTATCGGCACGAAGACGAAACCCCGAAGAATTCCGTCCCTGCTGGTCTTGCCTCATACAACACATCAAAGCCAAAACCCAAGAAATACGAGTACGATTTCCACCTTGACTCTCAGTTGATGAAGATGACATTAAAAGTCTCGTCCGGCCAAGACCAGTTTGAACTTCTTACTAATACCATATCCATCCCCTTTAAATTATGCAAAGCGAAAAGAATCGCCGTCAAGGTCATTGACGTCGAGAGCATAAAGTAAATGGTTGGAAGGGAACTAAAATAATCTGAGGCAGGTAACATGCAATGAAGGACAAGGAAAATACTCAAAAGGTAGTTGAGTCATTTATCGATTTTTGTAAAAACAAAGGTTACCAGTCTAAGGTTACTGAAATGGAACATTACATAAGGCTCGATGTTTCAAATTCCAAAGATAAAGCAAACTTAAATTTTTATTACACAGGGAAAATAGTCTCGCAGGGAGGGGAAAGTTCTTTAAAACAGGAATTAATCGAACTAAAGGCAAGGTGGGAAGCTGATCCATCCTCGTTTATTACAGGCTTATCACTTAAAACAAGAGCCTGTAGTACCACATATATGATAATGCTTCCAGATTTGAGGAAGAAGATTAAGGGTGCCATTGCAGAATATGACAATGTAGAAGTTATTGATAATCCAAAGGCTGACACTGAATATAGAGCTAAGATTACTGATGTAACTTCATCGTTGACTATTACTCAATTTTCCAATGGGACGCTTTGGTTGCAAGGAAAAGAAGGTAGCCTTTTTGACTCATTCTGCTCCAGTGTTGAAAAGATTGCAAGTCCTTCGGATAAAGAGATCATTTCAAGGTTTATTTCAAGTGATAAAGAGAAAGTTGAATTATTTGCTTCAAGGTATACGCCAGAGCTTCTATCAAATGCAGAAAAAATTGTTAGAGGTAGACTGGGTGATGTCTATGAATATTTGGAGACACAAGATAGAAAGTATTTTGTAGCTTCTGAGTGTCTTATTTTATCCGAGTTGATTTTACCAGAGTATTCGGCATGTGTAATGCCTGCTTCAAAGGGATTCGAAGGTTTCGCAAAAAAACTTCTGATAGGCATCGGCTTGTTTGATCGAGATTATTTTAAGAACAGGAAAGCCAATTTTGGGTTTCTGAACGACAAGACTAATCCAAAAAGAAAGGCTATTTGTGATAAATCGAAATATAACGAGTCCTATCTGGATAAGCTAAGCAATAGTTTGGATTTCTGTAGGAATTTTATGATGCATAGTGATGACAGTCAAGTTACGAAAGTAGAAAATCGTGACGAGGCTATTGAAAAAGTAACCTTTATCCAAAAAGAAACCAAAGACATCTTTGAATATTTCAAGTCTATTTATGGCTTGAATCCATAACCCCGGAGAAATCGTTGACGACTGCTGAAAGGCTTCTGGACACATATCGAAACATGAGAAAAGTTCTTGAATCCGAGAATATTGTCGTATCGGAATATAAAGATATTGCTTACGGAATTCAATTTTCAGTCACCCACGGTGGATATGTGGGTGTAATACGTGTTTACCAGAACGCTAAGGGTGTTCTCAGGAATGATTACTCGCAACTCAAAAATGGGGAGCTTGCTCTAAAAATTAAGGCAATCATTGAACAAATGGAAACTCCTAAGAAAGAGAGTCTCATTGCTGGTATAGGATTCCCAATTATTGGGACTGATGAATCTGGTAAGGGAGATTATTTTGGACCCTTAGTCAGTGCCGCGGTCTATGTAGACGAACAGACTGCCAAATTGCTTGCGGTTGAAGGGGTTCGAGATAGTAAGAAGCTTAGCGATAAAAAAAATGAGGAGCTGGCAGAAAGGATCGTCATTATCTGTAATGATAGGTATTCTATCATAGAAATTTCCCCCGAAAAATATAACGATTTATACGATCAGTTCATTCAAGAGAAAAAGAACTTAAACACCCTTCTCGCCTGGGGACATGCAAAGGCAATAGAGGATCTACTGACAAAAGTGGAATGTAATAATGCAATTGCAGACCAGTTTGCAGATGAGAGATTTATATTGAGTAAGCTCCAAGAAAAGGGAAAGAAACTTAATCTTATTCAAATGCACAAAGCTGAGGAGAATATTGCGGTTGCCGCAGCTTCTATCTTAGCGAGAGCAAGATTTCTCCAAAAGCTCTCGAAACTCTCATATGAATATAAACTTGAACTGCCTAAAGGTGCATCAATGAGTGTGATAAAAGCTGCAAAGAGTATCGTTGCCACTTATGGGAAGAATGCACTTAGAAAAATAGCAAAACTTCATTTCAAAACTACGAAGGAAGTATTGACTGAATAGCAATGACCTCGACTAAAATCCAGCAAGAAGCAAAAAAACTGCGACACGAAAAGAAATTTACCGAAGCACTTCCTCTTTACGAGGAATTATGGAAACAAACTGGTACCCCGTTCGATGGAGCTGGATTGCTAAATTGTTTACGTAAGTTAAAACGATACGACAAAGCCATTCCTTTTGCTGAAGAGGTGGTCAAAAAGTTCCCCGATGTACAGTGGGTAAAGAATGAAGCTATATGGACTTATATTGAAGGGAAACTAAATGAACTTGAGGACGATGCGACAATCAACGAAATTATCGATATAGCTGATAGCATAATGGAACTTAAGCCAGAAGGGTATGCTGCAAAACTGGCAGTGTTTAGGGTACTTAAGGCCGCAAAAGCGGCTGGAGACTGGAAAATTGTGAATCAGTGGACCGACAAGCTAAATCCCGAAGAATTGAATACTACTCCGATGACCGACGAAGAGGGGAGAGAGGGATGGTGTGATCAGTCTTTATGGTATAACTATAAAGCCAAAGCTCTAATTGAAACTGGCAAACCTGAATTGGTACTTCAGTTTATCGATGAGGCTGTTAACAAATTCCCTCGGCAAAAGAAATTTTTTCTGCGACTTAAAGCATTATCCCATCATAGATTAGGCAATATTAGTGATGCTCAAAATATTTACAAGGGACTATGTGATGCTCGAAGACCTGATTGGTGGCTTTTACATGAGTATGCAAGAGTTTTGCTTGATAAGAGTGAAAAACAGGACGCCCTTAAGATAATGTGTAAAGCTGCGGCCAGTCATAAGAAGCTCGAAGGCATGGTTACATTATTCAAAGAAATGGGGTTGCTTTTTAAAGAAATGGGGCAAACCAAAGAGGCGAGAGCCCATCTATTGCTGTCTTCACTGATTCGTACAGAGCAGGGCTGGTCAATTCCAGAAAGTATGTCACATACAATTTCGGAATTAAATTTAGTTCTGAACAATGAGAAAGCCCCTGTCAATATTCGGGAGGCTCTAAATCTTTGTCGAGAGATCTGGAATAATGTTTTAGGTATAAAGGAAGACCGTGCATTAACACGCAATAGAAAACCAAAAAGAGGATTAACTGGCAAGGTCCTTTTAGGTAAACCAAGTGCGCTTTTTTGCTTTATTCGGGGGAAGGAGAATGTATCTTATTTTTGTCAGAAATCGGATCTGCCAGGAGGAATTATAGATGGTGAAGAAGTGAATTTCACTGCCTTACCATCGTTCGACAAGAAAAAGAATATCGAATCTTGGAGGGCTGTTGATATAATCAGAGGGAAATAAAAAGACATATCATTAACCGTTGATAGTCCGATCCTAAACAATCCCTTTTCGCCTCAGCGAATCAGACGGGCTGACGGGAAATTGAAGGAATACTGAATATATGACTTTGAAATCAGTTGAATAGAGAAAGGGAAGATAACAAACAGAGAATATCAGGAATATTGCGATACATCTGACAGAACAGCCACGCGAGATATAACAGATTTAGTTAACAAAGAAATTCTCGAACAAGTAGGGACTACCGGCAAGGGAACAAAATATATATTGAAGCCGCCAGAAAGACGCCAAAGCCGCCAGTCAAATCCAAAAAGGGAAGTTAGTCAAAGAGGACTTGTTACAAAAAAAGTAGGGGCCAAAGGGGCTATAAAGGCGCCAATGACTCACATAACCCTCCGTCACGTGAAAGGGTGCAATTAGGCAAATGCCGCAACAAAGCCGCAAAAGGCGCAAAGAAATCAATCGTCTCAAACGACTCATCAATGCCTCACAAACGACTCAAGTATCAATGGCCTTAAAGGGGCATAAGCGGCAGAGAAGGGGACTGAGAGAAAAATAATCTATAAAATCAAATTATTCCTTTTTCAGTCCAGCGGGTAACAGCAGGATCCAGATGGTACCTGAAAAACTCCTCAAAAGTTATGACATTATGTGCAGTTCTGTATTGCGCAACCTTCTCCTTGATACTGATCGGGATAACAAGATATATTCTGTGATTTCTCATTTCATCAAGCTGATTTGCACTAATCGATTCATCTATTGTTGAAAGATAGAAGCCAAGTCCCCGGGTACCCTCGGTTACTATCTGTCTCCATCTCTCTCTCAGGGTTCTTTTTGCGGTAAAAATAATACAGTCTGTGTGCCCGCTCACTCGCCCGCCACTCGCAGCCCTTCTTATCTGTGAAGTAAGACCGAACACTTCTGACTTTGGAAACTTCTCGGTAACTTTTGGGGGAGTACGGTTATGATCTGGATAAGTAGAGTATCGGCTAAGGTTGTGACCTCTTATACTTTATATGAGGAACGACTGGCGTCACATTGACATCAAAAATAACATATCTTAATATATGGGCAGCATTGTCGGGATGAATTTTAGCAATGAACTACCCCGCAGCAAGCTGCGGGGTAGTTCATTAGGGTGCAAAATTATTGATCGCGCCTTATGTAATATCTTCTAATAAGGTATATTATGAAAAAATGGTCGAGACACGAATTAATCGTAGCATTTAATCTTTATTGTCAGCTGCCTTTTGGAAAAATTCATAGTCGCAATCCAATTATAATGCAGGTTGCGAAACAATTAGATCGAACGTCCTCATCTGTTGCCATGAAAATGTTGAATTTTGCCAGTCTTGATCCGATAATCACTGACAGTGGAAGACACGGCCTTGGAAATGCATCAAATGCTGACAGAGAAGTTTGGCAAGAATTTCATCGGGATTGGGAGAAGCTGGCGTTGGAAGGCCAGCTTTATTTAAAAAGCTCAAAGGTGATTTTTCCTAAAGAATTACCGAAGATTGACCCTGCCGATTATACGGGTGACACAAAGAAATCGACCGTTGAGGTAAGATTGAAACAATCTTTCTTCAGGCAGGCTGTTCTGAGCAGTTATCAATCGCGGTGCTGTATGACTGGATTAGCCGACCCCCGATTACTGGTTGCCAGTCATATTATCCCATGGAGTAAAAACAAGGCAAATCGACTAAATCCAAGTAACGGTTTGTGTTTGAGTGCATTGCATGATAAAGCGTTTGACCAAGGACTTATAACAGTTTTGCCAAATTGGCGAATAAAAGCTTCAAAGCATTTAGCTGAATCAAAAAATGAATTTTGCAAATTGGCGATTATTTCTTTAGAAGGCAAGACAATTAATTTACCAGAAAAGTTTTTGCCATCGCTGGAATTTCTTGTTTACCATAATAAGAATATTTTTTTGTCTTAAATTTTATGATACTTGCCATAAGAAAAAGCGGGTACGAAATTTTGCAATATTCTTTATTCGAAGGGTGGATTAATAATCTTTACGACGGCGGTGACTGCCCTTATGTTTTTTCGTCTATAGAAGAGGCAGTTGCAGAGTTACAAGAAAAGTTCGATGATTGACAGGCGGAAATTGAGGCTGGTGAGCGTGACGAAGAAGATAAATATGACATCTCCACTTTTCAAATTGTTTGCAATGCGACTGAAGAAATATATGAGCTTGATGTAATCGACGGGCGAGTTACAGGCTTCAGCGGTTAGACCTTAGCAGCACTTCTTTAATTTATTTGTTTTTCAATGGTTCTTATGATGTCTTGAAAGTGTTTCGTGATTTCTTGAGCCTCAAAGGATTCATTACATTCTTCTATTATAATCTTTTCTTTTGCTTCACACCTACCGGATAAATAACAAGCAGTTTGTTGATATGAATCTGCTCGCGAATTTAACGCATCAATGATTTGGAAAACATCCACCGCGGAAAGTTTCAATGTATAATAAATCGTTGCCATCAAATAAACTCCTCCTTTCAAAAATATGACGTTATTTTATCCTAACCTAAGAAACTATCTATCACCAATGTCTCCATTATTCGGGAAAAGCAGTATCGAAATCAAGGGATAGTTATAAGAAAAAACTCGATGACATTGTTTGAAATATTCAGGGTAAACCATTCTTTCTCCAACAGAAGTAATTCAGAAAGCCTATCGACAAATACATTGCCTCTCCGGTTTTCTCGCCGAACAGCAAGCTCACATCCTCCCTTTTTACGGTCCAATTTTTAATCTTTTCAAAGATGTCGTATGTAGGGCTTATTCGTTCCATCTCTCTGAAGAAGGTAATGATATAAGATTTATTTATACTTTCCGGCCGGAATCGGTAAGTTATCCTCTTTTAGCCCTCTCACGTGCATTTCAATCGCCTCATGTATGTTCTTTTTTACTTCTTCAACAGAAGCACCGGTTGCAACACATCCCGCCAAATCCGGCGAATATGCGGAATAGTTGCTCTCTCCTTTTTCAATCACAATCAGGAAGCAATTCATTTTATGCTGCCGAAAGCTCAGGCAACTAAATCTCGATTTTCTTCCCCATAACCTTAGATGCTTCTATTACCTCGATACCCATGAGCTTGCCGTCCCTGTCAAAATCAGCATGCACACCCGGCCTGATTGTAACAGTCTCAGCCGCTTTTGTTTCAAGCTCCGCAAAATATATATAGAGTAAGTCCCAGTCAGGGTCGTATTCAATTTTCATCTTCTCTCCTCTACCCTACTATATTTAAGCCGTAATATGGAGCCGGTGGGGAGAGTCGAACTCCCGGCCAGCTGATTACGAATCAGCTGCTCTGCCTCTGAGCTACACCGGCGCGGTGAAAAGTTACAATCCTGGAGCAGAGATAAGTACATTCAACGATTATTGATTCTAATGTATTTATGAAAACGCTTGCAAGTGAACGATCCGTCAGAATGAAAAAAAAGAGGCCGCCCTCAGGCGGCCTCTCCAGTTGCACTGTAAAGAGAAACAATCAGAAACTCAGATTCACCTCAAAATACGGGAAGTAGTCATGCTGGTATTTCGAACTGCCCAAAGCAGAAAATTGCTCGCCGCCGGCTCTCTCATGTCTGCCGTAGAGGGTATCTATGTACCCTAAACGAAACCGTACACTTGGCTTGAAATAATAGTCATAGTAGATATCCCAGACCTGTGCATTG
>JAGVOC010000372.1 GCA_020052975.1 Desulfobacterales bacterium
CTAACTTTTTCATGTTCGGAATAGTTGCATACCAAAAACAACAGCAAATAACAACTCAAAGACAGTCTTGAACTAACCTGATCTTTAGTGTCAAAAATTAATTATGACACAACATCTTGATATTTAATATTCTTATATTGATATTCGCTCTAATTTGGGTAAGCATTACGCATTATTATCCAGGTGATCCCAAATGTTCAATGCGTGCCCTGCCCAAAAATTATTCGATGCCTATGAGCCCCGCAATCCGCGGAAGACCCATTACTTCCAATGCGTACAAAATCATTTCGAAGATCTGGAAATGGCATGGGAAGATCGATATGAGCGGCAATACGGCTTTTTCAGGCCCTATGTCCGGGATGTTATTTACCGGTATCTGGACTGCGGCGATCTGCATCTCGGGTTTGCCCGGGTGCGATGCTGTGATTGCGGGCATGAATATCTCCTGCCGTTTTCATGCAAGCGCCGGCATTTCTGCCCTTCCTGTCATCAGAAGCGTGTAGTCGAATTTGGTGAGTGACTATCGCATATTTCTATTGATAATAAACAGAATTTAAATTCTTTGACTCTATTTAGTAGTAGGTGGAGACAGCGAATCCGGTGATTGAGCGATTTTAAAAAATCAGTTTTTGGCTTTTTTTACGTATCTCTTCCTTGTCAATAGACCCACCTTTTCTGCATGAATACAAGATTTCAATGCGTAATGATCACTTCAATTGAGAGCTTCAATATTCCTGAGGCAAATACATCCAGATATAATGCTTTGAGAATTCTAAGCCGTTGTTCAAAAATAACCGTAACATTGAAATGCCGTGACCGGCATAAGGAGCCGTAACGAAATGGTCAGAAATGTAACGGTTATTTCGTAACGGCTCCTAAGAATCAGCCAAGCTGATTTGATATGTGAAGGATTGGTCTGCCTGAATGCCGCTAAAAAAGGCCTTCATGGCAGGTTAATCAACAAAAAGGTGAGCCGATTTATCAAAAAGACAGCCGATGGGATACATCCCTCACACAATGATCAGCAACGCAACCCATATTTTGTGGTAAATATTCCTTTGACACATAAGCTCCTTCTTCATATACTCCAACCGTGAAAAAGCAATACCTTATCAAATAACCGTGAAAAAACAGTGTCTTATCAAACAAAAAGAACGGATCAGGAATAGCGTTTATGGATAAAGCTGAAAAGAACCGAACCTATTAATTGCCGGGAATAAAATATCATGCAGGATGACGGATTACCTTCCGAATGCGACGTTATAGTCATAGGCGCAGGCATAGCAGGCCTGACGGCCGCAGCCCTCCTCGCGAAATCGGGCATTAAGGTCGTGCTGCTGGAGAAGCAGCCAAGACCGGGCGGATACTTCATGGGATTTAAAAGAAAGGGGTTCGTTTTTGACAGTTCCATTCAATGGTTAAACGGGTTCAATTCGGACGGATTTGTCGGCAGAATATTCGGATACATAGGGCCTGATTTTCCGAAATGCAAAATATCCGATCGTATCCGCAGATACAAGGGTGAATCCTTCGACTATCTTCTTACCGGTGATCCTTATATGCTCCGCGACCGGCTCATAAAAGACTATCCCGGCGAGACCGACGGCATAAAAAGGTTTTTTGAAGACTGCAGAAGAATAGGCGTCCACTTCGATAAAATAAACAGATGTCTGCGCGCAGATGAAACCATGCCGGCCGCTGAAAGATTGATTTTCGGAATCAAAATGCTCTTGTGGGTTATTCCGGTATGGAAATATTTATGGATTTCGGCTGAAAAGGGGCTGAATAAGTATTTTAAGAATAATGAGATAAAAAAAATATTCTGTTGTGAAGAAAAGTTCATGGCCATAATTATGCCGATAAGCTGGGTTTTTGTTAAAGACTTTCTCTTTCCGCCGGAAGGTGGAGCGGAGAGTTTTATAAAATGGCTGTGCGGAAAAATTCAAAATTCATCTTCTCAGATATTTTTGAACAGCAGCGTTAAAGAGGTGCTTGTGAAAAACAAAACGGTTGCCGGAGTATCCCTTTCCGATGGCAGGGTTATTCATTCAAAATACGTAATTGCGGCCTGCGATGTTGAAACTCTCTATGAGAGGATGCTTCCTGAAGGCGCAGTGCCGGGCAAACTGATACGCCATTTAAGAGAAGCCGATCTGTATTGTTCAAGCTTAACAGTATTTATAGGCCTTGATTGTGATGCGTCTGACCTCGGATTACACGAAGAATTGATATGCCTGACCGTCGATGATATTCCGAGAAAAGATCATACGGCGGGAGATCCATATAAAAGTTCTCTCATTGTCCAGACTCCTTCCGCAAGAGATAAGTCGCTTGCCCCTGAAGGAAAAT
The DNA here is from genome assembly GCA_020052975.1 of Desulfobacterales bacterium. The sequence continues at coordinate 2,350 of JAGVOC010000372.1, forward strand.
CGACAATGATCATACATTGTTCGGCCCGTATCGATTATGGAAATTTCTGGAAAACGGGTAAAAATTTCGAGCGCGGAAAAGAATACAGAGAATTTAAACAGGAATATGCAGATATCCTGATCGAAAGAGTCGAGAAGAGACTCGGCATAAACATTAAAAAGCATATCGAAGTGCTTGAAATTGCGACTCCGGTCACATACTGGAGGTATACCGGAAACCGCAACGGAAGCACTATGGGAGCAAGCCCTACGGATAAAAATATTAAAAACCGGCTTGCCCATTACAAAACACCGGTTAAAAATTTATTTCTTGGAGGACACTGGGCCGAATATGGAGGCGGTATGCCGATGGCTGTAAAAGCGGCTTCAAACGCGAGCCTGATGATCCTGGAAAAAATAAACAAGGAAGAATTCAAAAAACTGCGGGATGTCATGGATTACAAATAAAATATCGGTAACAATTTTAAATCAGATCAGATACTTCTGCAGGGCCGAATAAGCGTGGAAGTCAGGGTTTGTTAAGGATGCCCCAATCTGTACCACCTCTTCAGAATCGATAACCCGCCGGGGAGATATTTTGACGTTGACAGGCCAATGGTAGTCAGGGATGCGGAAGATTACGCTGAATTTATCGGTTTCATCAGCATTCTCAATTTCCACTTTTGTCCCCTTTGGAATAGACATCCTGATTCCCCCGAAGGAAATGTCCAGTATAGTTCCCGCAACAAAGTCATGACGCTGCCATCGCGGGTCACCGATGTAGGCCGGAATACTGACTTCCTTCCGTTCATAACGGCGGCGGTTCTGAAAGACACTTCCTAAAGACTTATCGTTCTTAAGGTAATGACAGATTATTGTTTCTACTACTGAAGAGACACTCTGGCTTTCCTTCTCGGCGATCTTCTCCAAGAGACTTTTGATTTCTGAACTGGTCTGAAAGCAGATGGTGTTATCTTTATTCATCTGTATTACTCCATAGATATCTCTTAACACTTTTCATTTAAATAATCAAGAAATTATAACAAACTATCCAAAAGAGATGTCAGTTTAAATTATTAATAAAATATATGCATGCAAAAATCGCTCCCATTATATACATATTGCCGCAATCATATTATATTTATCATTACAACGCTCTGAATTTGTTTTGTTTATTTTTAATAATAAGAATTTCGCCGCTTCCCCTGCTTTTTGTTTCCTGTTTAGAAAATGTAAACAATCCCGACATATTTTTACCCATAAACTGGGCCATAAGCTTTATCTCCTTAAAATCATTGAATTAGCACAAAATAGCGGGGCGTAAAGAAATCCGACACCATTCTCTACGGTCGAATCTGCCTCAGCCAGACTGCTGCTTGCAGTGGGAAGCTTCAAAACACCGCAAAGAACAAATAACCGACAGGAGAGAATTTCAGCCCTGAAGCCCGGAAATATCAAACCATTGGAGAGTCCGGCAAAGTTCTTCCTTCAAACAAAACGTTTCATTTCTTCCAGATATTCCGGATAACGGGACAAGTAAAAGGAAAGCGCACGAGCAAAATCGGGTCCGAGGACACCGTTTATGAACATCTGGCTTATTTCCTTTTGACGCAGAAGAGTAAACTGGGAGGTGACCCAGATGTGGCGCTCTTCCTCTGATATTGAATTCATGAGATGATTGATAGCGCTTCGGGCACGCGGCTGATACATCCAGAAATATAGCGCGTCAAGGGCGTGAATGCAGATAATCTTTTCCATAACCTGAGCTTCGGCATTGGCTTTTTCCTGAAATTTCTGGGGATGTCCAAGCAGTTCAAGCGTATTGGTCTCCGGAAACAGGAGCTCTATTTGTGCATAGATATCCATCAGGTCCGACAGCTTTTTCGTGTATTCCCGGAACCGGATCCGGATATTAGCGTAACGGTCAGCGGTACCTTCTATGATCCCGGCCACAATGTCCGAGGCTGTCTTGGAAATAATTGCGGCCCACTTCTGAAGCACGCCGGCTGCAGCCTCTATCCCGTAAGCAGTAAGTATCGATCCGGCGGCATAATTAAGCAATACGGCGATCGGAATGGACAGAATACTTCGGAAAAAGTTTCCGAAAATCGCACCTTTCGGCAAACCCCGGAACGCATTGTGACTTGAGAGATATACCCCATTGGTTAGTGCCATAACCGAATATAAGAGAACCGGTTGAGTGGCAGTTGTAATATCAAACATCCGGTCCAGGATGACCGTTTTTACAAGATAATCAAGCAATGGAACCGAAAATCCTGTAAAAAGCAACGAATCTGCGGTTCGGTCCCAGTTTACATAGGCATTCCACCTGAGCAGAGGAGATCGGCGAAAGCCGCCACCGCCCAGAACCGACTGAAGAACATTGCGGAGCCCCGTGATACCGAACCAGATAAAAGCGCCGAAATAAGCCAGCAGCCACCAGTCCTTGGTAAGAGTAAATGTGGCAAATGCCGGCACGAATCCGATAATAACCTTTAACAAGTTTTTTAAGTGGGAATTAACGTAAGGCCAAGGAATGCCCTTCTTTTCGTGGCTGGGAACAGGAGGCGCCAAGTACAGATCATTGGTAATGATCTTCTCTGTTCCGCCAAGTGTTATGACATTTCCTTTTTGAGTCATGCGGGCTGCATTATCCCGCACTTCCCAATCCTCCTTTTGTGTATAACCTATCCAGCGGATGAAAGGCAAGGATTCAGCCATATCCTGAAACGTTTTGCCCACATTATCGCGGTCAAGGAATGTATGACGTTTACGGACGTAAATATATATGGGAATAATGTCCCTGCCGGCACCGACATCCCTCTTGATCTGTTTACGTGCTCTTCGTGGGAGGGTTTCAATAACCGCGAGACCCATGCCGTGCGATCGGCTGGATCGCCCGGTAGAGTCACTTCCAAGGCGTGCTTTGAGCGGCCTGCTCTTGTACATGACCTGAAGGTTGATTATATCGTGGAGAATGACAGTCAGTTTTTCGATCTGCTTTTTCTTTTCAGGAAGATTCCTGGTCGCCACTTTCTGGATGATCTCAAGAATCAATCGCTTCAGCGCTATCGGGCTCTGTTCGTTGATGGCTTCCTGAAGCTGGCTGATGGCTTGAATATGGTCAGTTTTACCGGCAGCCCAATCCTTGAGGTTAAAGAGTTCCAGTCTTGAGATCCTGCCGTCGCAGTCGTAAATCAACTCCAGCACTTCTTCTACTTCAACATTAGTCAGATTCAGTGTAATCCGGTATCCTGATTGCAGGGCAGCCAAACGGTCGAGAAGCCCAGCCGGAGACAGCTTCAGCAATGCCGGAACATCGGGATCATCGGCGGGTTCTGAAGGATTTGGAATATCGGGGTTGCTCGAAGGCCTGAGGAAGCCGGCAACCAGAACTTCCAGATCCAGGCGATTCATTTCGTCGAACCACTTTTCAATCCGGCCCCGTTCGTCAGTGTCGGCTGTGCAATAGGTTGCCCGGAGTTGTTCAGCCTTCTTCTGCAGGGCATTCAGAATCTTCTGATGAATAAATTTCCCCAGATGCAGCGTCGACTTCTGACCGATGTCGACAAAAGCGAGGAACTCCTTTTCATCCACAGATTCCAGATCGATGTCGTATATACTCCTGAAGTCTGACAAATGCCTGTGATTAAAGGCTCTGAGCAGTTCCATCACGTAAGCCTGCTGGTAAGCAGAAACCTTCCTCCCTTCATTCATGAGCCTGACAACTGCAGGCTCCTCAAGAAAGCAGAGAAATGCCTGGGAGTCCGGGAATCCCCTTGGAACCCAGATAAGATTTATGTGCTTGTTTCGAAACCGGGATGAAAACTCAATTCCAATCCGTACGTCGATATCCATTATCCGTGCAGCTTCAAGAAGCTCGGTCGCAAAACGCGGTTCAATATAGTTGTAGTGAACAACCCTCAAACGCCTGATACCCTTTATCCAGGCGTCCATTATCAGGTGGGTGGAAGACTTGCGTCCCTTTGTGTTTGCGTCATGCACGTGATCGTCAAATGAAATCTGATTCCATTCTTCCGGCATTTCGAGAAGATGATATCGTTTGAGGTGCTTACGGACAACTCGGGGTTTGCCCGAGACGGTAATACGAAAATCGTGAGCCAGTTCGAGTTGCTGCCTGGAATTGTCCCGGGTTCGAACGACTTCCTTCATGATTTGCATCAAAACCCGGGCAGTGTTTTTCGGCATCGGCCCTTCGGCTGTATCCAGAACTTCATCGCGCAAAGAGCGAAGCGCCCCGAGACGGTCATCCATTCCTCCGATTTCGAGAGAGGTAAGCAAATGGACCATTGCATATGCGATCCGCAACCTTTTAGTTTCGGCCATTTCTTTAATGCCATGAGGATGGAAATAGCCTGAATATTGCCTCCGTGCATATTCAAAATCCCGGCCTCCGGAAAAGGCATCGTTGACAATACGAATCAGCCTGTGATCTCCACGGTCGAAAAGAAGGCGGCTGAGCCGTAAGGAGGATGGTTCAGGTCTGCATATTTTCTCGATTTCTTCTATTCCCAATTTATTTATCAACCTGCCGGTTTTACTCATAAATGTATTGGATCGATTACAATGGAACGATTTTATTTATTCTTCTTATCCCGCTTTTCCTGCTTTTTTTCCTTTAATGATTTAGCCGGCTTCTTTTTGGTGTCTTTTTTAACGTCTTTTGATTTTGACATTTGTATCCCCCCTTAATAAAATTAATGACATTAATCCTTATAATATACAACCTTGGGTATCATAGTGCATGTAGCGGGTCAATCAGAAATAAGCATCCTGAGCCCCTGTACAGGTGAGGAAGCCTTTGCATAACACTCCGTTAAAGGCCGGGGTCGGGGTATGAGCTGATGCGAAGAGCATCTATTTGTTCTTTTTGGATTCCAATGCCAGCCGCAGTTTTTCGGCCAAATCACTGACGGGTGCAGGAATTGCTGCCTGTGCAAAACTTTTCCAGGCACCCTCTTCTTTTGCATCGCCAGGGGCAAGGGTAATTTTCCGGTCAAGGGGATGGATCTCCTCCACGGTCACGGCAATAGGGTCTCCTGCCTTCAGCTGTTCGATCAGTCCGGGTTTTTCGGCCCCGCTGAATTTCGATTTCGGCAGAAGTCCGGTAATACCGGGAGCAAGTGAAACAAAATAGCCGAATTTTTCTTTTTTTTCCAGGATCCCGATGATGACCTGGCCAACTCTGAATTTGTCCGGCACTTCCAGCCACGGGTCTCCCAGGGCATCCCGGATGCTGAGGGATATCCGCCGCCCTTTCGCATCGACTTCTCTTATCATAACGGAAACCGTTTCACCCGCTTTGACAACATCTGCCGGGTTTATAACCCTTTTAAGATAGCTCATCTCGCTGATATGAACCAGTCCCTCTATACCCGGGGCTATTTCCACGAAAACGCCGAAATTCATACACCGGGTGACTTTCCCGCTCACCTTCGCTCCCGGATGAAAATTATCTGTCACCTTATCCCACGGATCTGTGTCAACCTGTTTCATGGACAGGGATATTTTTTTCTGATTCTTCTTCTCCCCGTCCGCTATTGCAATAACCTTTACCGAAACCGTCTCATTGGCGCTCACAACCTCATCGGCTTTTTCCGCCCTGGACCAGCTCAGTTCAGAAATGTGGATCATGCCTTCGACTCCTGGAATCAGTTCAACAAATGCACCGTAAGGCATGAGCTTTGTGACCCGGCCATTAAAAATATCACCTGCTTTTAATGTCCTGAAAAACGCTTCTTTTTCTTTTTCTATAGCCTTGGCAAGAAGTTTCCTGCGGGAGACAATTATGTTCCTACCTCCTTCTCCGAATTGGGTAATCAAAAACTGGCAGGTCTGTCCCACGTAATCTTCGGGTGTTTCAGTATAGTTGACATCAATCTGGCTGATGGGGCAAAAGGCGCGTCTCTGAAGAATCTCCACGTGGAAACCGCCTTTGCAGGTTGCGCTTATTTTCCCTTCAACGGGAATCGCATTTTCAAATGCGTCTTTTAGAAGTTCAAGCCCTCCGATACCGGAAATAGCTCTTGAAAGGCGTATTTCATGATCATCAATTGCCACCACATAAAGCTCAATTTCATCGCCTTCGATAAAGGGCATATTCCCATCGCCGTCTAAAAGTTCCGCCCGTTCAACGGTCCCGTCAACCTTTGTGCCGGTATCCATAAATACCGAATCTTTTCCAATGGAAATGATCTTTCCTTTTATCCTGTCTCCGATCTGAAGATCGTCTTTCATGCCGGAGCTGTATGATTCGAAAAGCTCGGCAAAACTCTGGTCATCATTGTCCTGATTTTCATTATCTTGGTTTTCTGACATGTCTTGGCTCCAAAAATAAATTTATTGCATATCCTTTTTCATCTCCGCTCTCAACTGTCTTAACTGCATGAAAGCGCCTTTGATATTCCGGCGAGTCCTTACGAAATTATCTTTCATTTGCGGCCTGATTCTGGATATTTCGGCAAGGTCAGCTTTTATTACGGTTAAGTCATGCTCCGTAAAGCGATCTTCGTTCTCCAGAACAAACTTTTCCATTCGAATGGAAATTCCGCCCATCGCGCGCATGCGGTTTGAAACCTGGCGGAACCTGCCGGCAAGTCTTTTGAACTGCTCGGAATGCTCCTGTAACCGTTTTCTTGCTTCTAAAAATACTCCTCTGTCATGCTCTCTTTTTGCATCCCTAAATTCCTGAATTAAAGTCTTAAGCCTTTCCGCATCCTGGTTGATCTTTTCTGTAAAGGTCTGGGTGCGGGAAAGAGCCTGCTCAAAACGATTGCGTAATCTGGGAGAAATCTCCGGGAGATTCCGGACAAATCTATCGGTCTTTTGCTCCCGCCACTGATTCCAATCTCTTTTTTCTTTCGGAGCAGCTTCAACAGGTGGGGAAGGATTTCCGTCAAACTCAATTTCAGACATCTTTCCCTGTTGAAGTGTGATTTTGCCTTCCTCAGCTTCGACATCCACAACACCCTCATCCACGGCAACTGTTGATGAGGCGTCAATAGATACTACGGCATCGAATTCTGTACCTCTTACTCCCATAACTGCTGTTGGAGTGTGAAGGTTAAACTTGCCACGCGAAGCCCCGATGTTTCGTATCTTGCTCCAAAGGTAACCCAGTACAAGCCTCAGATGAGTCGTATCATCTTCTGCTTCAGTGGAAAGTTCATCCACCTCCATCTGGGAATCACTTCCCAGCCTGAATCTGGCTCCATCCGAAAGAGAAAACCACACGGCCCCGTCCTTCGCCGTTGTTATACTGTCACCCGCGTAAAGATTAAGTTCCGGCTTCCCTTTCACCTCTTTGCCGTCTTCCCTTATGACGGAGACTCCGCCCTGAGATTTTTCCACCCTTCCAACAGGAGTGTTTTCGCCAAAGGCCGTTTGATTGCAGAAAGGAAATAAAAGCAGCGTAAGCACGACAACCGGCAAGGTTTTATGTTGCATTATCTTCCCCCCCTTCTTTCAATTTCTGTCCGTAAAGTCAAGGAATTCTGTTCCTGAAGCATTTTATAGCAAAATCCGGATAAATATGAAATATTTTATTCTTTGCAGTTAATGAAGCTCCCCGCCGCAGAGCGGCGGGGTATCTAACTTTACTTGTAACACTATTGTTACAAATTGAACAATTTTAACTGCTGTATCCGGCTATCAA
>JAGVOC010000336.1 GCA_020052975.1 Desulfobacterales bacterium
AGTATCCTGGAACCATATAATGGGAATCCTGTCACGTCCGCATAATGTGACAAATTCATTCATCTTTATAAGGCCCTGCCTGTAAAGTTTCCCGCCAATCCCCGGGTAAGTCGCATATTCGGGATAGTTTTCTTTAAGAAGACCCTGATTATTTCCGATACAACCAACGACAAAACCGTCCAGTTTGCACAATCCGGTATATACCTCCGGGCCGTAATCAGGGCGGTATTCCATGTGTTCGCTGCCGTCAACCAAACGGGAAAGAATATCTTTCAAATCGTATGTTCTCTTCTGATTGAAAGGAAGCAGATAATAAAGTTCATCGGTGGGAAATCTGGGGGTTTTCGGCTCTGCCACCCTGAAAAATTTGGGGTTATATGCAGGCATATCTTTCATGTAATCTTTAAGGCCGTCAAGAACACCCGTCTCTTCTTCATAAACATATCTGAAGAAGCCTGTTGAATCGTAATGAACCTCAACAGATCCCGGCGGTTTGGCTTTGAACTGCTTTGCAGAGGAAATAAGCATTTCGGCGCCTTCCAGGTCAAAGTGTCCTTTGGGAGACATCCCGCTTAAAATGCCGCCGCCGCCTACCGCTATATTGCAGTTTTTATGGGCAAATAAAATCGTGGGGCTTATTCCCTGGTAGCCGCCGCCTGCCGGGTTTGTGCCGTATATGCCGGCTAATATCGGGATTCCCATGATTTCAAGCTCGGCATGTCTAAAAAAAGTTGTTCCGGAGCCACGGCGGCTTCCATAAAATTTTTCCTGTTCAGGCAACTTGACTCCGCTGCAGTTTACAAGCCAGACAAGGGGAATATGAAGCCTTTTGGCCAAATCCGTAACTCGCAGGACGTTTTCAGCCTGCCCGGGAAGCCAAGCTCCAGCCATGACCTTGTTGTCAAAACCGATGATTACAGCCCATTTACCGGATATTTTTCCAAGACCGTCAATAACATTGGTTGTTCCTTCGGGATTATTCGTGGGATTGAAAATGGTGTGCAAAGGGCACCAGGTCCCCGGATCAACGAGGTACGCAAGCCTCTGCCAGACGGTCATCTCGCCTCTTTCATTTATTTTTTCGGCTGACATACCGGCATTTTTTACCTTTTCAATCTCTGCCTTAACCTGGTTTTCAACTTCTTTTATTTGTGTAACATTCTCTTTATTGCTTTTTTTCTGGCCCTCTGAAAGCGCTCTGCCGAAATCAGGCATTTTTTTAAAATAAGATTTCATGGTCTAACTCCCGTTAAAAACTTTCGTGTTTATACAGTTAGTGCAACAATTGCACGGTTCGCTAATTCATTCCGAATACAACAGGATATTGTTTCAAACAACAATAAAATTGATGATTTCGTAAAAAATCCAAAATCCCGTCACTCCCGTGGAAACGGGAGTCCAGAAATACTTATAAAGACTGGATAGCGCGGGTGCTTCACTACGTGCCCCGCTTCCGCGGGAATGACGAATAAAACCAATATCGGACAAAATTGACGGTTTCACAAAAATATTCCTACTAAGCGTATTGCTCATGCAATTGGCCACAATCCTTTTTCTTCGAGAACTGTCTTTAATACTTTTAATGCGGAATTTGTTGCAGGAACACCCCCGTATATGCAGGTCTGAAATATCACCTCTGCTATTTCTTCCGGTTTGCAGCCTACATTCAACGCAGCCTGTATATGCAGCTTTAATTCGTCGAGGCGCGATAAAACAGTCAGGGCTGCGACTGTAACAAGCTGCCTTGTAGTATGAGGAATTTTTTCCCTGGCATACATCTGACCTGTAATAAAAAGGGAAAGATCATTTGCAAGGTTCTTGTCAAAGGACTTCCAGAGATCGTAAGGCCTTTCTCCTGTTACATCCTTAAAATAAAGAGCGGCGGTCTTTTTTGTTTTTTCAACAACATCTTCTTTCAAATTTATACTCCATGTAAAAATATTACCTTTGGTTCTTCTCTCATACCCTTCCGTTCATCACTTCGTGTCGCTTGAATCCTTGAATCCTGGATCACCAACTATTTTGAAGGTGATTCTTACCTGTTCGCCTTTCTTATTCCCAGCTGATCCTGAGCTATAATGAACTTGCAGATGTTGGCCGAGCCCTCGACCATGGTGTAGGTCGGCGCATCACGGAAGTAGCGGGCTACCGGGTACTCGACCGAGTAACCGTATGCGCCAAGGATGCGCATGGCATAATTGGCGCATTTGTTCGCAACCTCGCCGGCAAGGTATTTGGCATGGGCCACGTCCAACCCGTTGTTGAGGTTCCCCTGGTCCTTGACCCAGGCCGCCTTGTAAACCACCAGCCTCGCAGCTTCGATCTCGGCCGACATCTGGGCGACCATGTCCTGGTTCATCTGGAAGTTGCCGATCGGCTGACCGAACTGCTTGCGCTCCATCGCATATTTCACGACGGCATCCAGGCAGGCCTGGGCGAGGCCGATGCCGCCGGCAGCCGCCGAAAGGCGCGTCTGGTTGAGAGAGCCGAAGACGATCTTTGTGCCGTCGCCGGGTTTGCCGAGGATGTTCTCCTTGGGTACCCTGGTGTCCGTCAGATATATCTCGCCGGTGGGTGAGGAGCGCGACCCCATCTTCTGCAGGTCGGTGGTGCGCACGCCGTTGAAATTCTTGAGCTCCACTACGAAGGCCGAAAGCCCCTTGGCGCCGGCGCTTTTGTCGGTGTAGGCGTAATAAATCATCACATGGCCCACGTGGGCGTTGGAGATCCAGGTCTTGGAGCCGTTGAGCAGCCAGTGGTCGCCCTTGTCTTCAGCGGTGGACTTCAGGGCCATGACATCGGAGCCGGCATCCGGCTCGGTGATGGCAAAGCCGCCCAGATATTCGGCGCTGACCAGCTTCTGTATGTATTTCTTCTTGAGCGCATCACTGCCGTAGGTAAGGATGGTATAGGCACAGCCGAGGCTCTGCATGTTGATCTGCACCCGCAGGGAGCTCGACGCCCGGGCGATCTCCTCGGTTACGATCATGGCGGCCAGCCAGCCCATGTTCGAGCCGCCGTATTCTTCAGGGATCACCGTCCCGAACATCCCCAGCTCCCCCATGGGTTTGACGGCTTCCTCATAGGGGAAGTGATGCTTTTCGTCCCATTCGTTGGCAAACGGTGCGATTTTCTCGGCTGCGAAGTCGCGCACCATGTCTCTGAGCATCTGCAGTTCTTCCGACAGGTTAAAATCCATCCTAAATTCCTCCTTTTCTTCAATAGTCTCAAATTATTATGAATTTGTAAAAAATCGATTTTCCACTTTTTCTTTGTGTCCTCCGTGATCTTTGTGTGAGAACGACTTTTTACGATACCATCAAACCTGATGAGTTCGTAAAAAGTCTGAATTTTCTCTTTTATGTCATTCCCGCGAAAGCGGGAATCCAGTCTTTTCAACTATATTTGGACTCCCGTTTGCACGGGAGTGACGGTATTTTGTGATTTTTACGATATAATCAAACCTGATAAGTTCGTAAAATTTTATTAAGCTACAATATAACTGTTTTATGACAGAAATCGGCACGCCTTGTCAATGATACTTTTTTAAAGCTCGACCCGGTTAACAATTTCCAGAGCAGATTCAAGAACAGTCTCTCTGAAAACCAGTTTTAGTGCGGCATTCAGCATATCCATGTTAATGACTTTTTTAAGCTTTGCCATGACAGCAAGAGAAGCAAGCGCCCAGTCCTGGCTTTTAATTCCACGGGCTTTTAAATCGACATCAAGAATGGTTGCGCGGCTTTCCGGTATGTCAACCCCGGCGGCCCTTATTATCAGGGTGCTTTCATCAAGATCGCTGAAAACATAACGCCTGCGGTCAATTCCTTCCTGTGCAAGAGCAATGATGACAGATGGTTTTTCTATTCCGCTGTACCCGATGTCATCCGGAGAAAGGATTATTTCGCTTATTGAAGGTCCGCGCAGGACCGTAATATTATAATCGTTTTTCTGTGTTACATTCAGCCCGGCAGTAAGTCCTGCAATACACAGGATGTCACCGGATGTAATTATTCTTTGCCCGGCGCTGCCGAGTATTATTACTTCCTTCCTGTCTGATTCGGGGAAAACAAATTCTGCCTTGATTCCCAAGGGCGGTGCGACTTTTTTGAGTTTTGAAATAAGTTCCCGGTAATTAAGACTGTATTCTTTCCTTTGATTCTCTTCCACGATGCCTGAACAGGAAGAAAGGCCGGCAAGGGTTTCGTCAATAATCTGCGGAGTAAGCTTGTTTCTTTTTGTATATCTGCCCGGACAGATTCCCAATATGTCAATAAGAGAGAAGCCATCGAATCTGATGGCTTTTTCAATTTCATCAGGCAAGTCGTTGCTGTAACTTGAACAGCGTGAAACATACGGTGCACCGGCAGACCGGGCTACATCGCAAACATCAAGAGGCTTTTCGAGCCTGTTCAGAAAACCCGAACCAACCTGCGCTTCCGGCGGGGTTGTGACAGAAAACTGGCCTCCGGTCATGCCAAAATTGAAATTATTCAAGATAAGAAGAGTAAGATTAAGATTCCGCCTGCACGCAGCGAGAAGGTGCGCTCCACCGATTCCAAGACCCCCGTCACCCATTGTGACTATTACGTTTAAATCGGGTTTTGCCATTTTAATGCCGGCAGCATATGTCAACGCCCGCCCATGGAGGCCGTGAAATGCGTGAGTGTTGAAAAAAGTATCGAAAAGGCCTGAGCATCCGATATCGCTTACAATTACTGCCTTATCACCGGAAATGCCCGTGTTTGAAAGGGCCTTGTCGAGAGCCTTTGTGACCCGTTCATGAGAACAGCCGGGACAGAAAACAGGCGGCCTGCCGGTATTTAATAAACTATTCATTGCTGATTGCCTCCATAATCTGACGCGGCGTTATAAGCCTGCCGTCCATCTGGCCGAAAAATTTAACTTTTTTATCCGGCAGGATGCGCTCTATTTCATAAATGTACTGGCCCATATTCATCTCAAAAACAAAGACATTTTTTGCCTTTTTTGCCTTATCCCGGATAAGGTTTTCCGGAACCGGCCACAGAGTTTTTAATATAAGAAGAGATAACGGTCTGCCGGCTTTCCTTTGTTCGTTGATAACCACTTTTGCGGCACGACCCGTGACTCCATAGGTTATAATAAGAGTGTCGGCATTCTCTTCGATGAAGCTATCATAGAAGCTGAAAGAGTCTATTGCTGATTCGAGTTTGTTTTTCAGCCTGTTCTGGAACCGGGAGATAATATTGGAATCTGTTGTGATATAGCCATCCGCCCCGTGGGTGGATGAGGTCTGCCGGACTAATGTTTTGCTGCCGATAGGAAGAAATTCCGGGACCATACTGCCTTCTTTAACCGCAAAGGGGAGAAATTTTTCTTCTTTTGATTGAATACGGTCAATTATCCGGGGCTTTTCAACAGCATCAAGATCTATGCTTTCCTTTGTCATGGCTATTTCTTTGTTCGATGCTATAAAAACAGGGCATCTGAACTCTTCGGCAAGATTAAAAGCATGCATTGTCAAAACAAAGCAGTCTTTAATATCGACAGGAGCCAGAACAATTACCGGCAGGCCCCCGCTGTTTCCCCAGCGCATGAAGTTAATATCGCCGTCGGCCCCGCGCGTTGCAGAACCGGTTGATGGGCCGAGTCTCTGAACATTAACTATTACAAGCGGAATTTCACTTCCAATGGCAAATGAAATCTGTTCGCTGTAAAGACTTATGCCGGGACCCGACGTCGCGGTCATTGCTTTTAAACCGGCCATTGAAGCACCGATACAGTAGCCTATAGAAGCGATTTCATCTTCTCCCTGAAGGCAGATACCGCCGGCTGGAGGCATAATTTTGAGCAGGGTGTTGAAAATAGTTGTAGCCGGAGTAATGGGATATCCGGCAAAAAAGCCGCATCCTGAAGCCATTGCGCCCCATGCAACCGCTTCATTTCCTTCCATTAGACATAAAGACATATATTCTCCTTAATATGGACGGCTTCGTAAAAAGTCATTCTGCTGTGTTGCACTTCATCTTTCGTCATTGCAGCGTACGAAAAGTACGCTGCAATGACGAAAGATTCGTGCGCCTTGCATAATAAACTTTTTACTTTGCCGTCCGAATTTCGACTTTTTACAAGCCTATCAATATTGCAGTTTCAAAAAAGCGAAAAGGCTTATACAGAAAACGGGAAAAAATAGAAAGTAAAAAGACAAATTTAGAAGGTCAGCTTATTTCGCTTACTATTTTTGAAGCAGGAACCAGATTAACCCTTTTTTGAAGATATGGCAGCATTTCCCGGATAATCAGATATGTTTCAGGATGCGGATGAATTATTCCAACGGCTTCGCCATGCTTATCTGCAATTTCAACCAGGAGTTTTATCTGATTCCGGATAAAGCCGGGGTCCTGAACATGGTCAAGAAAAACATCTCTTTCTGCAAAAGGAACCTTAAAAAGTCGTGCTGATGGCCCGCAAATTGTCATGGCTGTTGTTCTGCTGTCGACAAAGTAAAGGCTTCTTTTTTTCAGAACAGAGAATATCTGGTACATCTGGGTGTCTATGGCAGTCATCTTTGATCCCATATGATTGTTGACGCCTTTAATGAACGGAATGTCATCAATATCATTATTGAGCTGCTCTATCAGCTTGTCGGGAGACATGGTTGTCAGCAAAGCTCCGGGGCCTGGAGATACCTGGGGGTATTCGTCGGCTTCCATAGGCAGATGCAGCATTATTTCGACACCTTTTTTATGGGCCGCCATGGCAATGTTTTTTTGAAAAGGACTGAAAGGAAGCACCGAAAATGTGAAAGGGATGCCAAGTTCAAGATAATTTTTTGCCAGGTCATTGTCGTATCCGAGATCATCAATGATTATGGCAACGTTAGGCAGGGATTTATCAAGCTGCTTCTTTATTTTTACAATGGTTTTACCGAAGGATTCTTCGCTTTTAGGATAAACTTCAAAAACGATCTGCTTTGATAGCGGCTCTTTTTTTTCCTGTTTTTGTGCCTGACGCACCGGGGGGGACTGTTTTTGGAATAAGAGGTAATTGGCAAGAAATCCGGCTCCAATAACTAAAACAAGGAGTATGAATACCCCTGAAACAGCTTTCTTTATATTAGCTTTGAGAGGGCCCCCCTTTTTTGATCCGCCACTATTCCGTTTCGGTTTATTACTTTTAGCCATAGGTGATACCTTCGTAAAAAATCGAATCCGCTTTTATGAAGCCCATTACCCCTTCCGGGCTTCATATCAATGCTCAATTCACTTAAAAGGACTGATTAAGGTTTGATTTTATTCTTGAATATTTCATAGCTTAAAAGGATTTCAAGGCCGTGCATCACCTGATTGTCAGATTGAAGCCCTTCAACAGTAAGGGGTCCGAGCCTGTAATCCATCTCCCTGGCTTTCTTTTTTTTCAGGAGATCTTTTTTATCCTTGTCAGTTTTATTATCTGAATCCGGCTGGACATCTTTTTTCTTTCCGTCTTTCTTTTCATCAGAGGTTGCTTCAAGGTGGTTTCTTAAATCCTTTTCTTTTATCATGCCCTCATCATCATATATGCTTTCGTCGCCAGGCGTTTTGTGTCTTAAAACAATATCCGGTTCAATTCCTTTGGCCTGAATTGATCTTCCGTTTGGAGTATAATATCTTGCAATTGTCAGCTTGAGGGCATAGCCGTCCCGCAATGTTTCAACGCTCTGCACAGATCCTTTACCGAAAGAGGTTGTTCCCAGAATCAGAGCCCTTTTATGATCCTGAAGAGCTCCGGCTACTATTTCCGATGCACTTGCGGTTCCGCTGTTTATCAGAATAACCATGGGGTAGGTGCGTTTGACTTTGTTCGGATGAGCAGTAAAGACTCTTGAATTTTTTTTGAGGCGCCCCTCTATGGAGAGAATCTTTCCTTCTTCAAGAAAAATGTCGGAAACCTTGATAGCCTGGTTTAAAAGGCCGCCCCCGTTATCCCGGAGGTCGAGTATGAGTCCGTTAAGTGGAGGTGATCCTGACTCCAGCTTTTCAAGAGTTTTAATAAAATCATCCGTAGTATTGCCGGTAAAATTTGTAATCCAGATATATCCATAACCCGGTTTGATGACTAACGATTTTATGCTTTCAACAGGTATTATATCTCTTATGAGCGTTAATTCCAGCGGTTCCGAAACGCCTTCGCGTGCTATGGTTATAACAACGGTTGTCCCTTTAGGTCCTCTCATTTTGCTGACAGCCTCACGCAGATCCTTCGGAACAACACCGTTTATTTTGATTATTCTATCCTTTGGTTTTATTCCTGCTTTAAATGCAGGAGTTCCTTCGATCGCCGATATTACTGTAACAAGCCCGTTTTGCAATGTTATATGAATACCAATGCCGGGGAATTCGCCTTCAGAATCAATCTGCAAATCTTCGTAGGCTTCAGGAGGAAGAAGAGATGAATGCGGGTCGAGGCTCTGAACCATGCCCTGAATAGCTTTTTGTATCAACTCTTTTGTGTCAACCGGGTCAACGTAATTGTTTTCTATTATATCAATTACATCGCTGAAAACTTTAAGTCCTTTGTATGTCTCTTCGCTGCTCGCCGAAAGATTCCGGTAAAAACCTGTCCCCACAGTCAAAAAAACAGCTGCAATTACCACTATCATCCAAAGTTTTATATGGCGATTTTTCTTTAAGCTCATTTTATACTCCTTCTATCCCTTCCTGATCCATTCGAGCGGATCAATGGGTTTCCCATGATGCCGCACTTCAAAATATAATCCGGGACCGGATAAAGAACCGGCATCTCCTGCTGTCGCTATAACTTCTTCCATTTCAACCATATCGCCTTTTGATTTAAAAGTTTCTTCAAGGTGGGCGTAAACCGTATAATAGTTTTTCCCATGGTCAATAATTATCATATTACCATAACCTTTAAGCCAACCGGAATAAATAATTTTTCCGTTGCTGACCGCTCTGATCGGCTCCCCTCTGTCTGTTTGAATATCAATTCCGCTTTTAAAATTTACAACATTGTGTTTGAGATCATTATATGCGCCGAAACGGGAGATAATTCTACCTCTTACAGGCAAGTTTAGCAATCCTTTTAATGATTCGAGACCGTTAAAAGAAGCTTCGCCCGGCTTATCTGCAGCACCGTATTCACGGCTTAATGATTTAATGATATTATCGAGCTTGCTCGCGGCCTCTTCGAGGGATTTAACAGCAGCCAGCTCGAGGGATTTTTTGCTGCGGATTTCACTTAATAGTTTTGACCGCTTATCTTGTTCAAAGGAGATTTTTTCAATCTGGTTTTGCAGGCTTTTTTGGCTTGATTGCCGCTTTGATATCTTGATATTGAGGCTGTCCTGCATATTTTTTAAGAGGTTCCTGTTCTTAAATAGTTTATCAATCTCATTTTTATCGTAATCCAATATCCTTTCAAGAGAGATTTTACGATTAAAAAGCTCATACATGGACTCAGAAGATGCCAGAATATTCACTCTGCCCAGCCAGTTGAGTTTGTAGAGTGCTGTCAGGCGTTTTGAAACATAGTGTTCCGAAACTTCTATTTCGTTTGAGAGCCTCTTTGATTCGTTATTAATTATTTCGATTTGCCTGTTAATATCGGAAAGCTCCTTCTTTATGAGGGACGCATTCTTTCTCAGGTTATCTATTGCCAAATCCTGTTCGTTAAGTATGTTTAAAACCAATGATTCTTTTTTGGAAAAGTTTATTATCTCTGTTTTGCTTTTTTCGATTTTGTCGTTGATGAGTTCAGCTTCTTTTTGCAGATGCCCGATATTGGAATTCTGGCCGCAGTAACCGTTTATTCCCATCAGAAGAAAAAGCCAGGCGGTTGCTATTATACTGTTTTTATGATGTGTTTTAGAGATAAAAAACAACCAAGCCATCCTACAAACATGCTGGAGATCAAAATAATTAACATAATACTGTATGAAAAAAAGCTGATGTGAAAAGCGCCTGATGTTATGCTCTGATCGATATTTGATGTAATGGATACGAAAGCAGTGAAAAGTACAATCAGACCGATAATCCCGCCAAGAGCTCCCAGAATGATACCTTCTATGTAAAACGGAACTTTAATAAATCCGTCCGAAGCTCCGACAAGGCGCATGATTTCTATTTCATCACGCCTTGAATAAAGAACAAGACGAACTGTGTTGGCAACTATAAATACCGAAGCTACTGAAAAAAGAATTCCGAGGACATATCCTGATAACTTGAACAAATTGATAATGTAAGAAAACCGTGCCAGCCACCTTTGCCCGTACTCCACTTCTTCAATCTGCGGAATTGATTGAATCTGGGATGCCAGGTTTTCGATCTTTTCCCATGTCTGTGAAGATGCAATCATTCTGATTTCGAAAGCATTGGGGAGCGGATTTTCCTTGAGATTTTCGAGAAGGGAAGATTGCCTTTTCATCTGCTGTTTAAGTACATCAAAAGCTTCTTCCTTTGAAATAAACCTTACATCCTCCACGCTGTATAATCCTGAAATTTTCTTCTGTATTTCCGGTATTTTTTCTGCAGGAACATCCTGATAAAGGTAGGCCATTATTCTTACCCCTTTTTTCCACAGGGTTAAGATTTCGGTTGTATTAATAAAAAACAAAATAAAAGAACAAGTAATAATTACAGATAATGCTATCGTAATAATTGAAACAGCATTTACAAACCTGTTTTTTCCGATATCGCGCAATGCGTGTTTGAAATAAAGAGATATCATTTTATGATGGTCTTGTAAAAAGTCAAAATTCGGACGGCAAAGTAAAAATCTCATTATGCAAGGCGCACGAATCTTGAGGAATGAAGCGTACTTACTGGTACGCTGCAATGACGAAAGATGAAGTGCAACACAGCAGAATGACTTTTTA
>JAGVOC010000045.1 GCA_020052975.1 Desulfobacterales bacterium
CCCATTTTTCAGGCACTTTCAAATATCAACTACACAAATCAGGTGGACCATGTCAGCAACCAACTGACTTTATTCGATTAACGTTGGGACAGTAGTGATTACGTATATTAATTGTTAGCCCTATACCAATATGAAGGAGGAAACAATGGCAAACAAAAAGAGAGTCTTTATCAGCTTTGATGTTGACCACGACAAAGGCACTAAAGAAATGCTTGCTGGTCAAGCCAATCTGCCAGATAGCCCTTTCGAGTTTAAGGATGCATCTGTGAAAGAGCCTCTAACTGGTGACTGGAAGGAGAAAGTAAAACTGCGTATGGATAATATAGACGTTGTGATTATTCTCTGCGGCGAGAAGACTCGTACAGCTACAGGAGTTGCTGCTGAATTGACAATTGCTAAAGATAAAGGAAAATCATACTTTCTTTTAGCTGCATACTCCGACAAGAATTGTACAAAACCCACATCGGCATCTGCTTCAGACAAAGTCTATAACTGGACATGGCCTAATTTAAAGACTCTTATCGCTGGTGGTAGATAGGCACAATCCGATGAAATTGTTTATTATACATAGGTTCAAAGATAGAAGGCAGGCCAAACAGCTTTTTAAAAAAACCGGCTTAGAAATGGCTGCAAAATTTGATCTGGTTTTTCTTGATAGTGTCGGCTGCAAAGATTGGAAAGACCAAGCGATTGAGGCAATCTCCAAAGCAGAGGCCGTTATAGTTTACGATCGCGAATCTTGCGAGGAATCAGAAAACGCAAAATGGGAAATCAATAAGGCCGGAGAAAGCAATTTGCCTATTGTGGACATTAATCCCAATGATGCTCCATCTGTAGTGTGTTCAAAGTTGAAACCATACTATGAACTCGAAGTGGAGTTCAGCGAATGCTTCAAAAAAAAAGGTGGAGCAAGTACGCTGGATCTCTACAAGTTGATGATCGAGTCTTCTGAAAGCCTTATTCAGCGACGACAGAAAACAAATGCATTTTTCATAACGGCTATAGGAAGCCTCTTGGCCATTGCTGGTTTAATGGTTAAGACTGGGGCGTTATACTCTGGTACAATTTGGCTGCTTTATGGGTTTTCTGCGGTGGGGTTGCTATTGTGCAACTCTTGGAGAAATCTCATAGACAATTATGGGAAGTTAAACAAGGCCAAGTTTGATGTTATCCTCCGGCTGGAACAAGACCTTGATGCCCAAATATATGCAGCCGAGTGGGTATCTTTAGGTAAGGGTTTGCGTCCACGAAAATACAAATCATTCACTTCAACGGAAAAAAACGTCCCGCTTTATTTCGCGATGCTTATATTAATCCTTACTCTTATTGCCGTGGGTTGGCAGATATGGGGCTAACCATTCACTGGTGCGGACGCAAAAAGCCGCCCCGCACAGTTCAACCGTTATGAGTAAAAGGAGCAAAAATGAACACCGTGATTCCATACACCCCTCCTGTTTTTCAAGCGAATGGTTTTAATTGTCCTTTTTGCCATGCTTTTGCAAAACAAGTTTGGGGATTCCCAAACAGAGTTGTGGAGAATTCAAATTACGGGAATATTATTAATTTTGCAATTTGCAGATGTGATAGATGCGGAGAATTTTCAACATGGATTAATAAAATACTTATCCATCCCCCGTCTTTGACATCTCCTCCACCTAATCCTGATATACCAGAAGACATAAGGTTGGATATCGAGGAAGCAAGAGCAATTTTATCGAATTCACCGCGAGGGGCTTCTGCACTATTAAGGTTGACAATACAGAAATTGTGCGCTTTCCTCGGCGAGAAGGGAAAAAACATAAATGATGATATAGCGGCACTAGTTAAAAAAGGACTACCAATCAAGGTCCAGCAGGCATTGGATATTGTAAGGGTCGTTGGCAATAATTCTGTCCACCCTGGGCAGATTGACTTAAAAGACGATATGGAAACAGCAAACACCCTATTCGGTTTGGTAAATTTGATCGCAGATGTATTGATAACCCAGCCAAAACACGTTGAAGAGTTATACAATACTGTTGTTCCTGAAACCCAGCGTGAAGCAATTACCAAGAGAGACAACTCATAACAAGGCTTTTGCAGCGGATCGCAAAAAGCCGCGCCCGCTGAAATGCAGCGATATGCGTCTTAAAATATGGAGGATGTAATGGCCGAACCTGAAAATTATCGCCTTCTTATTGAAAGGGAGTGGACGGATCTACATCACTCTCGAGTTCAAGAGTGGACTGCACTTGGCGTGGTTGCTGGAGCCCATCTTGGGCTCATCCAGCTGGCGAGTTTCGCAATTAACGAGAAGATTGGGCTCAATCCTTGGGTCATAGTCAACATAGCTGGAATCTTCGGCACTGTACTTTCCATCATCGGTGCATTGATGACGTGTCGCCACCGAAGGTTGATGCAAGTGAAGCTTGGATGGATCTATCAAGCGGAACTCCATCTGGGCCTGATCCAGACAGACGAAAATCCCAGCGGAATAATTCCGAGTTCTGCGGAAATGCAATCGAAGGTCGAGTGGCAGGGTCTGTCAATACCCCGCCTTTTGTCGACGAGCGGACTCATTTTATGTTTTTACGCTATGTTCTTCTTTCTCGATATTTTTGTCATAATACTACAATAATCAAAATGCATATCAACGGCATTAAGAGCGACGGCAAAAAGCTGCCGCGCCTTATGCGAGTGTTGGGCGAAAGGGAAAGTATAGGGGACGTATTAAACAATTAAACTTGATTCATGTTTGTTGATATGATACTCAGGATTCATGCCAAGAAAATCACGAATAGATGCACC
>JAGVOC010000162.1 GCA_020052975.1 Desulfobacterales bacterium
CCTTTCGTGTTATCATCATTGAATATTAAAATAAACACTTTCAATTTGCAAGGTTAATTTTGGCAGTAACCCACTTTACCGATGTTCCAATATCTTTAATCTTTTTTAGTTTATAAATCTATTTGAGAGGAAAATGGTAGCCTTCTGGCTCAGGGGAGGGTAGAAAAACCCAGTATACACAACCCTATCCCCTAACTATATCATATTTTTATAAATATCTTTCTACTATATAAAATTAACAATATAATCCAAAAAATGAAAACATGTGTGACAGCAAATAAAAGTGAGCCATTCAGGTAACCGGCAGCAGGTACAAATAATTGATTGTAAAGCCAATCAACCCCATTGACAACCGAACCATCAGCTTTAGTTATCTTTATTAAGGAAATATAAATTTTCAACCAGACAATTGAAAGTACGTATAGAAATAAAGGATTCATGCCAAAGACAACAAACGGAAATGTCCACTTCTTATATCCCTGAACATCTATAAACCATAAGAGAACCGAAAGAAATATCAACGCCCAACCTGATGTATAAACCACATATGAACTTGTCCATAGAGATTTATTAATCGGGAAAGTTATACCCCAGATTTTCCCAATCAGTATAGCAGTAACACCCACTAAAAACATACAATAAACAACTGACTTAAGATTGGATTTTGTCTGTAATGATTCACCGGCTAAATATCCAAAAATAGTTGTTACAACAGCAGGGAGCGTGCTCAACAATCCTTCTGGATCAAAAGGTATTCCGATTCCTTTCCATAGATGATTTTCTCCAAAAACCCTGAGGTCAATGACCCGAACTAAATTGCTTTCCATACCATAAGGGTCACCTTGACCAAACCCTAACAATAGCAGCCAATAAACGATTAATATAATCCCTGATATAATTATCAATTTTTTTGAGTTGAAATAAAGACATAGCAATGCGGCTATTCCATATGCGACAGCTATTCGTTGTAATACTCCCAATATACGTAAATTTGAAATTCCAGAGTTAAATGGAAATGCATTTAATGCCAATCCAATCAAAAAGATTATTAATGCCCGTTTTGCTATTTTACTTATAGCGAATAAAGAAATTTTATTGTCAAATTTCCTGAATGAATAAGATATAGCAACGCCGACTATAAAAAGAAAAAATGGGAAAATTAAATCCGTAGGAGTGCATCCATGCCACTTTGAATGACTTAGAGGTGCGTAAACATGAGACAGGCTTCCAGGAAAATTTACAATAATCATTGACGCAATTGTAATTCCCCGGAAAGTATCTAGAGCTAATAAACGATCAAATTTTTCCATTTTTATTAAGCCCTGAATTTTTGAATTACGCATATACCGTTGGGAGCTGAGATGCGGGAAATGCACAAGCGTTTTACCGTCGATTCTCCAGCGACTTGTTGGTCCCATCTTTTTGCGTGCCAAATTAAATGGTCGCTGTCCCTATTTTATTCAATATATGCCCCTATCCCCACTATTCGTTATCTCCTCAATTATCTCTAATATTTCAAAAACTAGTATGGTGTCCCCATCTTCTGTGCAGACCGGAAGGACGGTCCCCAGGTGAGGAAGTGGATGAGCAATCACAGGGAAGAAGAGATATGACGGAGAAAGAAACCCAGATGCGTAAAAAACTGCCACCATATATTGAAAAATAATTATTTTGATTTATATCTCACCCGGGCACCAGATTCCTCAATTGAGTATAGATTCTTATTCTTTGGATCATAAGGATTCGGAAGCAGTCGAAAACTGGGGTTTCTTGAAAGTACATTATTCACATGCATCACTAGGAAAATATTCTTCTTCCTTATTAATTCCATGGCGAGTCGGATTTCACTCGACCCAAGCTCGAACACCTCTTCATCCTGAGATGATGATTTCACCTCGATATAAAAGTTCCTGCCCTTATGGTTTATGATAAAATCACAACCAGCATTGTCATCCACTGGATTTTCTGGAAATACAAGTCGACTGTTCGAAGATTTCCATGTTGCAGAATGGACAACTGTGTTTCCATATCTCTTAAACAGCATCCTGTATGCATGGATTTCTCCGGCGAAGCCGATTAAGTTTTCTATAGCTTTTGGGGTTCTACCCAGGCGCTTTCCTGGTTGCTTTTTTCTATCAACCTCCGATGGCTTCTTCCTTTTTAGCTCTAATGTTGATAACCGTGACATCTCGTTCAGTCCGACGTCGGGAAGTGAATCTTCCTCGATTTCGCTCACCATGAGATGCCAAAGAGCACCAAGGTTTTCTTCAGAGGAATCGAATTCTTTTCCACATACGAGTATCATCCGGTTTTGTCGCCGCTTCTTTTCTTTATAATCATCAAGGTTCTTGTCCGCATTAATTAAATCTTCTGGTGAGATTGATAAAGCTTCCGTGAGTGATCGAATGTCATCTACTTCATCTACAATGATCCATAAATCGCTGTGGGTTGTTTCCCGTGGCAGTCTTTTCAGTAGATTGAAAAAACCCTTTTCGCTGCAGAGATCGAGATATGCCAGATGATCGAAAAAATACTGGAAATGGATCAAGAACTCATTAGGTGCTTTTTCCCAAGATAAAGGACTGATATCTTGACGTAGACACCATGCAATAGCAACTTTCTGAAATTGACCTAAAACATCCAAAAAATTGTCATAGTTTTTCCTATGGATATCAGATGGATCTATTTTAGCATTTACACCAGCCAAGAAGAGGCGTTCTTGCAGTTCCTCCGGAGAATGAACGTTTTTAATTGCTGAAATCTCTTCGGGCAGAGCACACCAGTTCTCAAAAAGCATTTGTACCACCGGCATAACATGCTCAAACTTAACATCCCAAATTTGCTTAGCCATTTCTTCTGGAAATTCAAGTTCATCAATTTGCTGTGCGAGAGATTTAAATTTACCAACTTCACCATTCCTCCGAAGGATATGAGCAAGGGTTGCCTGTAATGGTACACGTGCTCTCCTCAACTGATTGCGAAAGTCTTCTTCCGCATTCTTATTCACAAGTTTCTTTTCTCCGACCCTCTCAAGAGCCTCATTCCATTTTGCCATTTGGACTGATTCACCGAACAACTCGTACAGACGTCGCCCAAGCGCAGAGTAGTCATCGGAAGACCGGACGAATCTTAAAATTTCCACAGGTCCCGGATTACTAATGCCCCACTTCTGCAAATAGTCCAACAAAGCCTCCTCTGTCGTAATATCAGCCATGACACCAATTTCCGCATCAGGTTTCAGGAGAGCGACAACAGGCATTGTCATTCTGATTAGTTGGCCGAGATCACCTTGCCACAGGTCATTTGCCTGATCATATTGGGTTGGTTTAATCTTCAGGGATTCAAGAGCAGCACATATATCCTCACGGGTCGGTGCTTCTATGTGTTCAAGCTTTTCAAGTATATGTTTTAATGGCAATTCAAGGTCATCCCGATCTATGACTGCCTTAAATGCTTCGGAGTATTTACTCATCGTGTCTCTAAAGGCATTGTCACAAACAATGACCTTATCTTGAGATATCCACATTGCCGACACAGGAGGTTCAGCAATGACCTCATCCCCCAGCCACAGCCCCGCCTTCATAGAGGTAACCCAACAGATATTAGAATCGCGCAATGTTTGCGCCGTACCTGATATTTTTTTTGCATAAAGTCCGGGAGGCAGTAACCCGAAAAACGCATACAGGGTTAATAGAACTGACGGTAACCACGCATATTCGCCCTTGATAAGTGGTATTCCCAGTTCTGGCTTCCAACGTTTCCCCTCCGTGATTGGCCACACTTCCAACTCAGAGGCTAGGCGAACAGCATCGCCATAGGCACGTTTAAAGTGCGAAGCGAGGCGCTTTGCATCTGATGTATCGATTTCGATGACGGGTAGGGAAAACAGACTCAATTCTCTAACAAACGAAGCGGAGCTATCGGGAAGATAAACCGGGGAATTCATATCCGGTTTTACGGCTTCAAAATGCTTTGGCCCATTGCTGATGATTATGCGATCAGGAAAAAAATCTTGATCGTTAGCCTCATATATGTTCCAAGCGACACAAATATGATTGAGAAACATGTTCCTGTCCGGAATATCCGAATCAAGGGCTACTGCCAAGTCGTCCAACAGCCTTGTACTGCTGGATTTTTCTTCCGGATCGGGATCAAATTTCGGCATTCCGAGATGAGCAAGTCCTTGTTCGAATAGTTCTGGATTTCGATCTATCTTGTCCGCCAATACTCCCGGCAAAGGCCTTAAATGTTCATACTGCCACCAGTGTCCGGCCAAGTGGTTTTTCGGTACATACCAACGAATGTTCGGCGTTTCCCATTCTCTTTGACCATCCGAATCAATAGCAATCCATGGCAATGTTTTAAGGCAATAAGACAATGGCGATTCTTCTTCAACACTTTGACTTTGACCATCAATCTTCTTGATATATGTGGTCAGCCATGATTCGTCCCATTTATGGATGCTAGCAAACAGCGAGTTCATGAAAGCAACCCGTGTTTTTTCATTGAACTCGGCATATTGGTCCAAGCCGGGAATCATGGTCAGTGATTGCACCTCATAAGTAAACCAACCTGAATAATACAAGCGGTCCCGTACCTTAGGAGAGTAAACATCTCTGTATTTTCCCCATATCTCCCCAGGAATATAGGGAGGTGGCACATCTGGAAGTGAAAAAGAATCTTTGAATGAACCTGTTTGTGATTTCCACTCGCTTGGTTTTAATTCTAAAACCCTCAGTCCATCAAATGTCCCGGAGAGTTCAAGAAGATCTTTATAGAATGCACCTCTACCGTCCCATAACTTATCTGTTGGAGGCAAAAGCATCCTTTTCAAAGCTTCTTGGCATTCTACTGTATTGGCGCCACTCAGATACTCATAGATATCAGCCCCGACACTATTGGGCCATCCTGGACCGAAAGAAGTCTGTTCAATGGGATACCACCCGCCATAACAGGGTGCAGGAAGCTGACATAATAGTTGCAGTGTTCCACTTCTTCCCCTTCCTCTGTCAGGCATACCTGCAACCAGTTTTAGTCCCCACAAAAGAATATCCCGATACAGTCTGTTTTTCTTACTGTGCAGCGAAACTGGCAATTTTGGGATTCTGGGAATTAAAACAGACCTTATAATCTCGATGACCCTGTAACGCTGGACCAGGGTTGATTCAACGAATTTACGAATGGGTGTCTGCTGCCTAGCGTTCTTAGGATTATAGATTTCAACTCTGTCATTCAGGAAAGTAATGTGTTTCTTAAGAGTCTGAGGAATATCGCTTGAGTTGCCTTCGGCCTGTATCTCGTCATCATCTACACCCTGTCGAGGAGGGAAAAAGACCGTGCAATTCGGGCCACTAGGATGAAGCGCCTTATCATTTCCTAAAAGGATTTCCTTCTCCTTCAATGGCTCTGCATTGTTCTTGAAAAGTTTAATCAGATCATACCAGAATCCGTTCCAATCGGCATTTTCTCCTACTCTATGTTGTACCTTTGCAATATTTTCTACTGTTGCTGCCAGATCTTCATCGAGTGGCAATGGATTGATACCAAAAGCATCAAAGAGAGATTCGATCTGCCGCTTCCTGCTCATCAATTCTTTTTTAATGATGGAAAAAGTTGCATGGTTTCGTAAATTATCCTCAGTAAAAACATGCGGGGATTCAATTCCCGGTAAAAGGCTTGCGTCCGCTATGGCTTTCCAGCCTTTATCGGTCAGAAAGATGGGTTCTTCCGAGAGATTAATTCCTTTTTCTTCGCACGCTTCCTTAAGAACATTGAACCACTCATTGCCTGCACGTGTTTCCTCAAATGACGGCGACAAAATATCTATAATTGCCCTCGCTTCATCCACGCCTTTACCTAAGAGACCATCAATCACAATTTCAACTGCTTTTTTGCTAATTCGATATAGAAGTAGTCTATTAAACGACTTTCTGAAATCAACATCCGTTCTGCTCATATCTCCGTAGAAAGGCCCACTAAAGTGAGCGGCACACCCTGTTGGCAATTGCGTTGGCAGGTAGATGTTGATCCAACCTTGCTCGGGTTCTTTATCCATTCTTACGGCAAGAGAAACCGTCGCCTTTGTCAATTCCGGCCAACGGCCTGGAAGGTTATCGTCAACGATGGCTTTGATGATTTCGTCCTTTTCATCTGGTTTATCTTCCCCACCGATATTGACAGCCCACAACCAGTATTTCTTTTTGGTATAATTTTCCGTTCCATCCTCAATAACTTCCAGCGTGATTTCCTGACCATCGTTTCGGTCCTCCAAATCGCGAACCTTCCTTTCAACAAACCTCTGTTTGCATCCTGATTTCAATGAGAGAAATTTCACCCGATCAAGAAATAGAATCGTGTTCTCATCAAGCTGATCCATCATTTCTGTAGCAAGCTTCCTTGCAGATTCGTTTTTAAAGGGAAGCCTAATAACAGATGCGAATCCCTGATTTTCAAAATACTTGATTTGAAGGGTTTGAGGATGGGTATTAATGGGAATAGGCAGAAGATAGGGGGAAAGATATTTCAACTCTTTTGCCAACCATTGATCATCTTTACTACTATAAAGATTTCGGAAGGTCAGCAATCGATCAGGGCTCCATTCGACAAGTGGCATAGTATCGTCGAGCGGCGAACATGGCTTATCGTCTCCCTTGAAAAGCTTCAGAATTGGTGTTTCAAATCGTATTGTTACATCAGGAGTGAAGTAAAAGCAGTATCCATCAAATTTCTCGCTATCCATGCTGCTACGTGAATAAATCTCCGGCGCATTTGCTATTTCGAGAACACTTCGAAAGCCAATGCCTTTGTTTCCTATTGATTTCTCTGGATCTTTGTCACTCTGACCCAATTGGGAAAGGAACTCAAAGTTAGACCTTATGAAGGGTAACCCATCATTAGCCACATAAAGTGCCCCATGTGGCATTTTATCATGATCAATTGTTATTTCCAGACGACCCTGACCGCCAAGCACAATATTATCATTCATTGCATCGTGGGCATTTTGAATAAGCTCAATCAAAAACCGTCCATGATACTGATGTTCGACCTGCTCGGTCAGATTATGAAGGCTCTTGTACGTTGACGTTTCATTCGCCAGTTCATCCAGAAAGGTACGGAGCATTCCTGTTGTTTTTCGAATTATTTCAGATCGAAAGTCCTGCTGATTCATCAATCGCCTTCATTGATGCTCATCATTCAGTATAAACTAGGCACTGTTCCTACTATCTCAACGTGTCATTTCGACCGAAGGGAGAAATCTTTAATAAGCCACTGGCACGGTAAGATTTCTCGTTTTACTCGAAATGACATTGTTGCTACGGTACTTAGAAACGCTCTACTGGTATCGGCCTCATTTAGCATAACCTTATAAATCCACCATCTCTTTAAGCACCAATGTTTCAATCTCTTTAATCTTCTTTAGTTTATAATCATTGGAGAGGAAAATGGTAGCCTGGTTCTCAATAGCAGAGGCAATCTGTAGGGCATCTGGGGTTCGGATTCCATATTTTGCTCTTAATTCAGCCCCTTTTTCTGCTGTCTTTGGATCTATATTTACCATTTTGAGGTTAGGAAAATTGTTGAGAAGAAATTTGTAGTCTTTGACTGCCTCTATATTCCGGTCCTTGATAGGTTTTACCAGGATCTCAGTGAGGGTTATGATAGATGTAACCCCTTTTGCAAGCCCCTTTTCTATGTAATAAAAAATCGAACTCAGCATGGACATGTATGGCTCTTTTGCTTCCATAGAATAGATAAAGAGCATAGTATCAAGTCCTATTACCTGGTGTCCTTTGAACAACTTTTTGATCCTATCTTCTATTTCTCCCATGAATTCCTTTCCTTATCAAGGTAGCTGTCAGTATCCACATCCTTCCAGACTTCCTTGTGCAATCCCATCATGTAATTGGTATAACTTTTTGGCTTGGGGTAGATAATCAAGCTCCCTTCCTTAACCTTCATTAATAACTCGTCACCTGGCCCTATCTCTAAGGCTTCTCTGACATGTTTTGGAATCACCACCTGACATTTACTGCTTAATTTAACCCCTACTTCCATTTTACTTTCTCCTCTGTTTCTTACTTTTTAGATTTCAACTTAATTGTATTCAATAGTAAAAACAATGTCAAATGTTTTTACCTCATGACTGATACACCAGTATTGTATACACGACAGTTATGCTTTTCTCACCTAGGGGATAATGCCCGAAAGGGGATTTTTTAATAGGGTTTACCTTATCCAGATGTAGGTTTTATCCTTCAGGCTAGAATATCTTAAGGGGGCAGAGTCATTTTCTTGAGTGATATAAATTAAAGGGTTTGGCATAAGATAGGACTTGATCAGAATAGTATAGGAAAGAACACCCGAAGAGACACTACTCTAACCTTTCAGAGACTCAATGAGTGCCGGTATTACTTTAGAAGCATCACCGACAATACCATAATCGGCTACCTTAAATATAGGGGCCTTTTCATCAGTATTAATGGCTACGATAGTGCCTGAATTTTGCATTCCTACAATGTGCTGCCCTGCG
>JAGVOC010000008.1 GCA_020052975.1 Desulfobacterales bacterium
CGCATGCCATAATCCGGTTACCGATTCCAATCCGTTCGGTGTTCTCGCAACAGATTCCAAGCTCTGCTACACCTGCCATACAAAGGAAGAGGCCGGATTCAAAAAGACTTACCGGCACAGCCCTCTTGATAAGGGGAAATGCCGGGATTGTCACGATCCCCATGCAACTGACTATCCGAAGGTTACGATAAGGGACAAAAATGCTCTCTGCATCCACTGTCACAAGAAAAAAGAGGAGGTAATGAAGCTGGGAAATGTGCATGCGCCGATCAAAGACAAGGGTTGTACAGCCTGTCATGACCCACATGCCTCACAATATCCTTATTCCCTCAGCGCATCAGAGAAGCAGATCTGCTTCCAATGCCATGGAAAAACGGAACAGCAGTTAAAAGAGCAGCATGTTCATCAGCCGTTTTCAAAAGTTGAATGCAACAGGTGTCATGATTCACACGGCAGTAATCAGGTGAATCTCCTGAAAACTCCCCCGACTGAATTATGCTACACCTGTCACAAGAAAGAGGAAAAGGAGTTTTTCAAAACATATATTCATACCCCGGTCAATAATAAACAGTGTACCTCCTGTCATAAACCCCATGCATCACAAAACAGCCGTTTGCTGCAGGCACAGTCACAGCAATTGTGCATGAACTGTCATGAGAAGACATTCCCTGATTTGAAGGAGAATGAGATGCATAAGCCTTTCAGGGAGAAAGACTGTGGGGCCTGTCATGACCCTCATGCGAGTGAATTTCCGGGAAGTACCCTGAAACCTATGTCTTCCCTCTGTTATGGATGTCACAAGAACATGGAGAAAGACATGATCGCAAGCGCCACTAAGCATATGCCTGTCGAAGAAGGCAGGTGTACCGGCTGCCATAGTCCCCACGGGACAAAAATTAAACCACTTCTCTATAACAGACCGAGAGAACTCTGTCTCTCATGTCATGAGCGAATAATTACCACCACAGTAAGGAAAGGGCATATCGGCATGGAAAAGGGAGATTGTCTGAGCTGCCACCGCTCCCACTCCGCCGATTTGCGCAGCCTGCTGAAACAGAAAGACCCTGCCGTCTGCATGGATTGCCATTCAGCCGATGCTGCGAAATTGCAAACAATACATATAAAACCGCTGACGGATATTCAGTCCTGTCTCGGTTGTCACCAACCCCATGTTACTGAGAAACCCGGCCTCCTGCGAAACATCAAGCACAGTCCGTTCGCAAAAGGTGACTGCAAGGTGTGTCATGAATAAACAAAGAGCCAAGAGCGAAGAGCCAAGAGCCGAGAGCCAAGAGCCAAGAGCCAAGAGTCAAAAGCAGAGCGCCAAAATCCAAAAGCTGAGGGCTAACCCCCATCATCCTATCTTAGAGAAGGGGGGAAAAGGAGGAAATTACTTGTCTGAACAGGAACAGGTCAGATTATTCCTCTACGCTCTATGCGCTATGCTATTTATTGCTTTCACTTGTGGTGGTTCTGTATATGCACAGACCGGTTTAAAAGAGAATATACCTGATCTCTGCTACAAGTGCCACGCAAAGGTGAAGGAGGAACTTCTGCGGCCTCAAGTTCATTTTCCCTTTCGCGAAGGGAAATGCACAGCCTGTCATGACTCCCATGCAGGGAATATAAAGGGATTAGTGAAAGAGGAGATCTCTACCCTATGTCTCAGTTGTCATGAAAAGGTAAAAAGTTCGCTGAAGAAAAAATTCGTGCATAATGCACTCAAAAAAGGAGTATGCACCGATTGCCATAATGCTCATAGCGGGGAATACTCGAAGCTTCTGGTCAAGAACCAGAAAGACCTGTGCTGGAGTTGTCATGAGACCCTGAGCCAGAGGCTCAAGAACGCGCATGTCCATGTGCCTTTCCAGGAGGGGAAATGCTCTTCCTGTCACGAACCCCATGCCTCCTCTGAGGAAAATCTGATCCTTGGGCAATCACAGAAAGTATGCGTCACGTGCCATACAGTGAACTGTGCGGTCAACAGCGTATCCATAACTCATGCTACAGAGAAAATGGATTGCATAGAGTGTCACAGCGGGCATGCGTCTCCGTACAACGGACTGCTTGGCCCCTGCGGCCACAAGGCATTTCTTGAAGTAAAGTGTGAGACCTGCCACAACCCGATAACGGCTGATGCACGAATTACCACAAAAACGTCCGGGCAGAGCTTGTGTATAAGCTGTCATAAACTCGATGCAACAAAACTGAGAGGGGACGACATACACATCAAAGAGGCAAAAGGCGGGTGTACTTTGTGCCACAACCATCATGCATCAAAGAGCAGTAAACTCACTGTGAAAGCTTCCCTTGTATGTTTTACCTGCCATGAGAATACAGAGAAGAGGACGATGTTTATGGAGAAGGCATTCAAGTCGATCCGGTGCGTCCCGGTCAGAGAGAGAAAGTGTTTCGAGTGTCATATTCCGCCGCATTCTCAAAATCCGTTCTATCTCACCGGTGATCCCATCAAGAGCTGTGCCCGCTGCCATGTCAGTCAGCATAAAGTTGCCCATCCGCAGGGACCCAATGTCAAAGACCCGCGCAACGGTCAGCCGATAACCTGTATTACCTGTCACAGCATGCATTCGGCAAGGGCTGATTTCATGCTCTATTTCGACAGGAAACGACAACTATGCATACAATGCCATAAGAAGTAGCAAAGTGCGTAGAGCAAAGAGCTAAGTGTCAAGCGTATGAAGACAAAAAGTTTATAAGGTTTCTCGAGTTCATTGGGTTTATTGTGTTAAAAAACTCAACAAACTCAAAAAACGCCTTATGTTTTTTGCTCTCTGCTCTTTTCTCTTACCAATGTGGTATAGCTTTTGCTAAAATATATTCAGGGGATTTTGTAATGAACGAAGGGCAAAAAGCTAAGAGCTAAGGGTATGAAGAACAAAAAGTTTATAAAGGTTCTCGAGTTCATTGGGTTTATTGTGTTAAAAAACTCAACAAACTCAAAAAACACCATAACCTCAATAAACGCCTTATGTTTTTTGCTCTTTGCTCTTTGCTCTCTGCTCTTTGCTGCGGAGTTGGAGGCGAAGGTTACCGGCGCCTGCAGTAACTGCCATACCATGCACAACAGCCAGGGAGGACAGGCTATGGCTCAGGATTACTCAAGCGGAGGTTTGGTTGAAGACCCTACTCCGAATGCCGCTTTGCTCATCAGCAGTTGCGTAGGGTGTCATTTTAACAGCGGAACAACGACCATTACTGCTGATAACACCCCTATAGTTTTGAATGCACAGGACCCCGGAGCATCAGCGCTTGCGGGCGGCAATTTTTATTATTCCGCTACCGGACTTGGAGCAACAAATAACAAGGGGCATAATGTAAAAAATATCTCTGCACAGGAAAGTTCTCCCATGGATGTTCCGCCGGGCTTTAAGGCGAGCGTTACGCTGCCGAATAGCGGTACGGGGCCTGCGAGCTGGTCGTTGCAGTTAACCTGCGCGGGCACATATGGGTGTCATGGCGACAGGGGTATTGCTGATGAAGTGAAATCCATCTTTGGGGCGCATCATCAGAATATCAACATTGATAGTTCATCGACTGCCGATAAAGTCTATAACAGTTATCGCTTCCTGTATGGTATCAAAGGCGCAGAGGACAGCGACTGGGAGAAGACCGTCTCAAGCACTGACCATAATGGGTATCAGGGTAATAGCGCATATGGCAGTTTGAATACAATAAGTTACCTGTGCGGTGAATGTCATGGAAATTACCATGCGAATGCAAATTTAGGAGGCACAGGCGCGGTGGGCGACAGCACTCCCTGGCGAAGGCATCCATCTGATTTTGCCTTTAGTGGTGTGAGAGACAACAATTATACAGGTTCTGAATATGCTTTATATACCACCTATGATGTAATAGCGCCTGTAGCCGAAAGTTCTCCATCAACGACGAACTCGGTAGTGAATTCGGGCAGCATCGTCATGTGCCTTTCCTGCCACAGGGCGCACGCATCAGCGCATTTTAAGATGATGAGGTGGGATTATAAAGGGTGGCCGGGAAATTTTGAAGATAATTATTGCGCTATGTGTCATACGAGCAAACAATAGCGGAGAGCAAAGTGCCTTGAGCAGAGGGCGAAGAGCTAAGAGCGGGCAGCTAAGAGCGTAGAGCCGTGAGCAAAAAGCAAAGTGCTCAGTGCAGAGACAGGAGGGAATATGAAAAGGTATTATAAATTTCCAATAACTGCCTTCTTTTGCCTTTATTTCGTCCTCTCTATGTTCACGAGAGGAGAGGCAGGAAATGTGTCAAATGTGTCCGTAAGTCCTAATCCCTTCAACCCTTATCCCCCTGATAATCAAAGCACCACCATTTCGTATACTTTGACTAACTCCGCTATCCTCTGGCTGAGGATTTATGATTTAGACGATATTCTGAAGCGAAAACTTGCAATCCCTGTTAACTACTATACTCAAAATAAAACCGTTGGGAGTAACTCTTGTGTGTGGAACGGCTGGGATGATTTAAATAATATAGTGCCGGAAGCTGCCTATCCATTCCACATAGATGGCATTGCATGGATAATAAATTCTTCAACGGCTTTTTATCCTTATGACATTGTCGTTAACCCTGCCGATAGCCAGATAATGTGGATGACCGCTTCGGATACCAATCTTTATAAGTCAACTAATGGCGGGAGTAGCTGGTCGGTGGTCAGCTACGGAGGTCCTGGCCCTGTATATGGTATTGCGATAAGCGGTGACGGCCAGAAGATCTACCTTGTAGACGACGGGGGGAATGATCTCTGGTATTCGACAAATGGCGGCGGCAGCTGGAGCTATTACTCGCTTCCATGGGCGTCAAAGATGGGTTCTTATTACCCTTTTGATGTGGCCTGCAGCAGTGACGGCACAATCCTTTATGCGGTTGATAATGCAACAAACAAGGTGTATAAGTCTACTAACTCCGGAGCAAGCTGGAACAACGGGGTTCAGCCTACAGGAGCCAACGTGCTTACCGGTGTCGCTGTTGATCCGAATAACAGCAATATTATCCTGGTGGCTGATCGGGGAGCGAATAAAATTTATAAATCAACTGATGGAGCGGCAACATTTACCACGGTTCTCAGCGCTTCAGGCACAGGAGACGGACAGCTCAGCGGGCCATATCAGGTCTCTATTGATACGAACGGGCACTACTGGGTAAGTGAACGGGGGAATCACCGTATCCAGCAGTTTGATTCCGGCAATAACTGGGTGATGACTGCAGGCGGAACAGGTTCAGGCGCCGGCAACTATCAGTTTAATTCCAATAGTGTAAGCTTAGGCGTCTTTGTTGCTTCTTTCAGCGGACAGCAGTACTTATATGTTGCTGATTATAACAACAAAAAGATCAAGCGATTTGCCTATGACAACTACATCTCTGAAACGGACATTATAGTATCATCTGATAAAACCCCTCCTGCTGCCATAACCAATCTTGCAGTAACAGGGATAGTCGAATCTTATTCTGCGCAATTAACATGGACAGCGCCCGGCGATGACGGCAGTGCAGGCCAGGCGTCAAGTTATGACGTCAGATATGCAAAGACGCCGATTGCAGATGAAGCTGCATTCTCTGCAGCTTCGCAAGCCGCTGGAGAGCCCGCGCCTTCTCCGGCAGGAACTACGGAATATTTCACAGTTACAGGCCTGGCATCCAATACTACCTATTATTTTGCCGTAAAAACCAGGGATGAGGCTCTGAATACATCCGGTTTATCTACTCCCAGCCCCTCAGGGAAGACAGGCCTTCTCAATGGCTGGAACATGGTTTCATGTCCCTTACAGCCAAGCCCTAATACTGCCGGCGCTGTATTTGGGGATGATGCAGGTTTAAACTGGATGCAGTACTGGTATTCTACATGGACCGGAACAGGCGACCCTGATGACCCGGATTCTGATGGTTATTATGGAAAAGCCGCAACTATCAGTCCCGGATCCGGTCTTTATCTTTATTCCAAGAGAACAAATAATCCGACTGATGCATCAGGTACGGAAATCACAGATGCATCATATAGCCTGTCTTTAAACGCAGGCTGGAATTTGATAGGGAATCCTTATGGGACGAATATAAACCTGAGTTCGTGCAGTGTTACTTACAACTCGGTGACCAAAAGCTACGCAGATGCGGTAACTTCAGTCTGGATCGGAAATGCAGTATACCTCTGGAACGGGAGCGCCTATGACTCAATTCTATGGAATGTTGCCCAGTTAGAGCCGTGGAAGGGTTACTGGATAATGGCCTATTATGCCGTGGATTTGATAATTGATAAGCCTTAGTCAAAAAGGAGCGAAGGGTATGCTGAGAAAGATATATAAAACGATTTTAGACACAGCGACATTAATTGTATGTCATTCCTGCAAGCGAAGCGCGTCAGGAAGCCTTCTTTTAAGGAAAGATTCCGGACAAGCCGGAATGACAATCCGCATAGGACTTTTGTCATTATGTATAGTTATTTTAATGCTGAGTAATTTTTCTGCTTCTGCCTACGCGGGTTCTGACTGGAATATTACCCTTAAAGTCTCGGGTGGCGGCATTTATGATTATTGCATTGCAGGGGTAAAAGAAGACGCATATGATACGCTGGACAGATTGTGGGACATACCGGCGCCTCCGGGCAGTCTCAACAGCGCCTATATTCATGCGTATTTCCCCCATCCGGAATGGAATGATGTTTTTGAGAGATTTCGTCAGGATATCAGGGCGCCTGAGCTGCCGAAGGAATGGACATTTGAGGTTGTCTCCAATATACCCGGTTATCTGACTATTCAATGGTCTGATCTGAGAAATATCATGCCGGATAAAGAGGCTGTGCTGGTGGATATAGAGGGAAGCGGAATGGAGATCGACATGCATGCCGTTTCTCAGTTTGTTTTTACAAACAGCGCTGATTATCCGAGGAGATTTCTGGTAAGGATTTTGCAAAAGAAGATTTCTGTGCCCGAACCGCCGGAGAATTTGCAGGGGAAACCGGTCCAGAACAGCAAATCAGTGCTATTGCATTGGAGGGAGAATAATGAGCTTGATCTGGCCGGATACAATGTGTACCGGAGCGCTACACCGGGGGGCGGATACCAGAGGATAAATTATTCAACAATCTCTAAACATAAATATTCAGACAACCAGATAGTTCCGGGACAGACATATTATTATGTTGTCACTGCAGTGAATGAAGCCGGTGGAGAGGGTGGATATTCGAATGAAATTGAAGTCCTTGCAGCAAAAGGCAAAGCAGGCAAAGGCAAATAAGATTTTGGGGAAATGGGGGATTATAAAAATGTCTTTTTTTTCTGACAGGTCATTTAAATATAAACTCTGTGCATTGGTGGTTATTTTCTTTTCAATTACAATTGCCGTTCAGGATGTATATGCCCCCCCTCCGCCTCCGCCTCTGCCTACATATACTATCTCGGCACATGGAGACAGCGATTATGGGGCCGACCGTTCAAGTCTTTCTTCTTTTGGCTATTCAACAGGAAACTGCGCTCACTGCCATGAGCAGCATGCAAGCATTGGGGGCAGCGAGCCGGCGCCTGTTGGCGGCGCTCCTTCAATATATGCTTTATTTTATACAAACCATGTAAGTCAGACAGATAACTTCTGTTTCAAATGCCATACTGACTTGAGTTCCTTGCAATCCGGCGGGCTGGTGAACAGGAGTTACAGTTATCGCGCCGGAGGATATACTTCCGACACCCTGGATGACATTCTTGAGGCCTTTACTAACCCACCGAGCATTTCATCGCACAACCTCGGTAGTATAAGGACCTTTCTTGCTGCTCAATCCTGGGGATATACTACTGACTCAAACCCCTGCGGGGGCTGCCACAATCCCCACAGAGCACAGAAGGATCCTCACACATCCGGCAGCAGGGGGTGGCCGGTTTCACGGCCGAGTCAGCATAGCGCTGATAATAACGAGTGGGGTCTATGGGGGGATAACATTTCAGATAACACTCCTTATGGCGCGTCTACAGAGAGGATGAGCAATTATGTTGGCGCCCTGAAATATCAGGCCCCGTACCGTGTTGGAGGAACAACATATGAGCCGGATGGCTCCACCACTCAGGATGGCTCAAATCTTATCGACTATGCAACTTTCTGTCAGGATTGTCATTCAAGCAGCATGACCTCCTATGGTTTGCCCAATACCCCTATAAATTGGGCTACCGGTGATAAACATGGCAAGACAGGTGCTGATAATACAATAAGCGTAGATAATCCGTATTCAAATACATTTGTTGGTCAATACGTCCTTGCCTGCACTGACTGTCACGAACCACATGGCGCGCCGAATGTGATGTTGATAAGAGAAGAGGTAAATGGCGGAACACTTTCTACTATTTCTACACTAACGCCTGTAGATTGTACGCCAACTTATGCAGCGGGTAATAAATATCTGGGGTACCTTTGCAATAGATGCCATAAGGATGATGCTGACGCAGGAGTTGGAAGCGTAAACGAATGGTGCTATATACACCATGAAAGTCCTGACAACCCATATAATTTAGGTATGTGCGGTGGGTGTCATGCTTCTACATCAGGTGGTGGTTCCGCTTCCTGTAGCAACAGGGATGCAAGTGTCATCGATTGTAATTGTTGTCATTATCATGGGTCATCCGCCGGTGGTCGTGTCACATTTTAGATATAGCAGTATAAATCAGGGTCAGGTCTCCACATATGACAATTTAGTTTGATTTGATATTATTTAACAAACCTTGAGCAAGAGAGGATCTAACCATAGCAAGGCCTTTGAGAATAGAGTATCCGGGGGCTTTTTATCATATTATCCAGAGGGGTAATGAAAAAAGAGAAATATTTACATCAGACAGTGAGAGAGAAGGATTCTTAAGTTATCTCGAAGATCTAAATATTCGCTACCATGTAAAAATACATACCTACTGTCTTATGAACAACCATTATCATCTGCTCATAGAGACACCTGAAGCAAATCTTATCAAGGCTATGCATATATTGAACACCTGTTGCACCTCCTAATTTTAATCAAAGAATTCCTCGATGCTCTGCATCGGGGTTAATGTTTTCCTTATTCTGTCATTCCCGCTTGTCGGGAATCCTTCTGGGGTAATGCGTTATACACAACAATACAGTCAAGCAAAGAAAGATTCCGGACAAGCCGGAATGACATCTTTGATACCTCGTCCCGAAAGCCTTCGGGACTGCGGGGTAGTTCATTAAGAGAAAAGAAAATGTTGTAATTGGGTGGCAGTTTTTATGGTTTTTTGAATAAAAATGAATTATACTCAATATAGGTGTCTATGCTTCTTGAGTTTGATTCAGAATCGAATATAATTAAGCTTGACGGCACCGGGGTATCTCTCCACTGCCATCATTATAACTGCGGTCTTGTCAAAGCCCTTGAGGAAATGGAAGGGATAGATGCGCGGTCTATAATTATTCAGGCTGCACAGGAAGAGTTCTACGATAAGTTTACCCGATATGTTATGAATCATCTGAGCGACCGAACTGCGGAGGAGAAATTGAAGGCAGCTGCGGAACTGTATCTGTTTATGGGATTCGGACGGATAGACTTTTCAGGGTTAAGCAAATCGGGCGGCAAGGCATATGCCGACTCTTCGTACTATGTGACAGGATGGCTGGCGAAATACGAGCGTCGTACAACCCCTGTGTGCCATTTGACCTGTGGTTTTCTGGGTGGAATACTCTCTGCAGTGTATGAAAAGCCGCTTGATGCATACCGCGTTGAAGAGACTATGTGTATGATATCAGGGCAGGAACGATGTGAATTTCTCATCACGGTGAAGGAATAATGGCGATAGACAGCAAAAAGATTATTGAAA
This sequence comes from Desulfobacterales bacterium, assembly GCA_020052975.1. Next base: position 9,819 of record JAGVOC010000008.1, read on the forward strand.
TAGCTTCAAAATTGCCAATCGAAAGCAATGAGAAGGGCATCATGGCGGCTTTCGGTGTCTATGCAGCCATAAATTATAATGAATTCTTCTTCAAGGTAGTTTCTCAGGCTATACATGGTATGAATACTCATTCAGTGCATACGATAGAAAAAAAATTATACGATGCTGTCCTCGAATGCGGCTACCATACTTTTCATGGCATACGGAGTTCTATGCACTGGCGGGAACATATCAGGCCCATGATTTCCTCTCCGGAAGATGAAGTTGCTGCGCTCGTTGCTGTTACGAATATATTCGGCATCGGATACATCGACATAGAAGAACTTATCCCCGGAGAGAGACTGGTAACTATCGTAAAAAATGCATATGATCCCGGCCGGTACGTTAAAAAATACGGCCTGCAGCCCCATGGCAGATGTTATATGTTCAGCGCTTGCACTGCTTCTTATATGGATCTTGTCTATAGTGATCCGTATCCCTCCGGCATAGGAAAGTTCCATGCCAAAGAAATAACTTGCCGATCTGCGGGTGATACAATCTGCAGATTTGTCGCAGAGCGTTAGATACAGGGCATGAAGCGTCGCACAACAGAAGAATTCACGAAACATAATACCTGGCCGAAAGACATAAGTGCATCTGTCGTCCTGCACTCTTTGCCGGATGCCGTATTTTTTACCGACCCCCAGATGCGCATACTCTACTTTAATCTGGAAGCTGAAAAGATAACCGGGTTCAAGGAATACGAAGCCTGCGGCATGTATTGCAAGGATGTCCTGAAGACGGGGATATGTGAGACTGAATGTGTCGTGAAGAAAGCCCTGGATGCAGACCAGAATATCTTTAATATTGAGACAACAGTAAAAACTGCCACCGGCAACACCATTTCTGCTCTGGTGAGCGCCTCTCTTATCAGGAATACGGAAGGCAAGATTATTGGCTATCTCTATTCATTCCGGGACATAACTTCGCTGAAAAAAGTTATACGGGACCTTGAATTTTCGCATATGTCACTGGAAAAGAAAAACCTGGAACTCTCGTATGCGCTTGAAGAACTTACAAGGACCGAAGAATCGCTGAGAAAGTCCGAAAATGAGAAGAAGGTCATTCTTGATGCAATGCATGAGAGGATGAGCTGCCGGGATAAGGATATGAAGATATTATGGGCAAACAGGATTTTTGAGGAATATGCATGCCTGCCGTCAGAAGAGATAAAGGGGCGCACCTGTTTCGAGGTATTGCATAAAAGGAATGAGCCCTGTCCGGAATGTCCTTTCCATATGAATGTCCTTACAGCCGGAAAATCCGTGGCGATCGAGCGTCCTACTCCTGACGGAAAGATATGGTTTATTCGGGGTCATCCCGTGAAAGATTCCCGCGGGGAGGTTACCGGCATTGTAGAAATAAGCGCGGATGTGACTGACCTGAAAAAAGCAGAACAAGAGGTAATATCATTAAAGCAGCAGATGGAGTTTATCCTGGGCGCCACGAAAACGGGCCTCGACATTATAGATTCCGAATATAATGTCCGGTATGTCGATCCGGAGTGGGCAAAGATATATGGTGACTTTGCCGGAAGAAAGTGTTATGAATACTTCATGGACCGGGATACGGTATGTCCTGGTTGCGGGATACGGAAATCCTTCGAGACAAAGGCTACCACAGTTACCGAGGAAGTTCTCGTAAAGGAAAATAACAGGCCGATACAGGTTATTACCAAGCCCTTCCGGAATGAGCAGGGCGAATGGCTGGTCGCTGAAGTGAATGTCGATATTACCGAGCGCAAGAAGGCCGAAAACGCAGTAAAGGAGAGTGAACAGAAGCTCGACGCCATGCTGCAATCAATCGGCGACCATATGAGCATGATGGACCGGGACCTCACTATTGTCTGGGCGAATAGTATTGCAAAGAAAATATTTGGAGACGATATTGTCGGCAGAAAATGTTATGAAGCGTATCACCGGAGGGAAAAGCCCTGCGAGCCCCATCCCTGTCTTGCGCTTAAGGCATTTCAGGACGGCAAGGTGCACGAACATGATACCCAGGTGACAAACAAAAACGGGCAAATAATGCACTTTCATTGCACCGCGAATGTCGCGTTACGGGATAAAGACGGGAATCCTGGAACAGTAATCGAGGTTTCCAGAGATACCACGGAGCACAAGAAGCTCGAACAGCAGCTCCTTCAGGCACAGAAGATGGAGGCCATCGGTCAGCTTGCGGGAGGCATTGCTCATGATTTCAATAATATTCTTACCGCAATAATAGGTTTTTCCAATCTTCTCCAGATGGAGATAAGTGAAGATAACCCCTTGCAAAATAATATAACGCCGATACTCAACGCGGCGCAAAGAGCGTCCAGCTTAACCCATGCCCTTCTCGCCTTCAGCAGGAAACAGGTCATGAATCCAAAGCCTGTGAATCTCAATCAAATCATCAAGGGTATCGGGAGTTTATTATCAAGGATTATCGGAGAAGACATAGAATTGTCTGCAAATCTTGCCGATAAAGAATTCATAATTATGGCAGACGCGAACCAGATTGAGCAGGTACTGATGAACCTTGCTGCAAACGCAAGGGATGCA
>JAGVOC010000044.1 GCA_020052975.1 Desulfobacterales bacterium
AGCACTTTGCAATGGAATGTGTTTCCACTCTCAGCGATGATCGACTTTACTTTATCTAGGTTTTTAGTCATGTTTCTATCCTCGCATTAAAGGCCTAACGCTCGGGCTAAGCTGCGGGCCGAGGGCGCGCTTTTGAAAACGAGAAATATAAAAGCGTGACCGAAGGAGCCGCCAGCTTCAGCCCGTAGTTAGGTGCATATGAATTTCACCTATTTGCTTTCATGGCTGCCTCATAACTGGCAACTACAGATGAATACATTAGATCTGCTGCTTCAATGATGGGCCGATTAATAATTAGACAAGCATCTCTGATCCCCTCATATTGCATTCGGGCTAAAAAGTTCCCTTCGTATGCCTCATTCTTATAAAGACGTTGCTTGAACACAGTCATCGTTGAATTCATTACTATTTTTGCTAATTTTGGATTTTTCTTCTTTCTCATGTAAATAAACATATCAATCAGGTACCATCCTACTTTGTTTGCCTCATCATATGTTAAGCCATCCTCCATATAAGCTGTTCTTATTTCTGATTGCATCCTTTTCATGCGGACTGTATTTAGTAGGAAGAAAAGCGCTATTGCTATTATTACTAATGCTATTATCCACAACATCAATTTGCCCCTATTATCATTTCATCAAATTGTATTTATGCACCTAACGCTCCGCTTCAGCTGCGGGCGCTCATGCCTTTCCAATGGCGAGCCGTCAGCTGCAAGCGGTAGTTAGACGCCATTTGTTTCATTAATCTCTTTTTACAGAACCTGATATCCCATGCCTCTTTTTATTTCCTCTCGGAAATTCTCTATTGGCAAATGGAAATGGACGGCAAGGGTCAAAAATAATCTTTTTTGTCATACTTGAAACATTATCTACAAAACATTTCAACATATTATGCTCAGTATTTTCAGAATCGTTACATGATCCCCAATAAACGCTCAATTTATTTAATTCCGCGAGTGTTTTTATCCAATGCCCTCCAGCATGCGGTCTTTTATTCCCAAGGGGGGTGTTGTAGTAATCCGAAACACGCTTTTTAACTGATGTGCCTGTTTTTCCAATATATAGTATTGGTTCGTCAGGTAGCCAAAAACGGCAGAGGCGTTGCTGTAATTCTTTCGAATTTGGCCGGACGCCGTCCAGCTTTAGTGTCGGGACATCATTTATCCACTTCTGAATGATGGGGATATCGATTGGAGGAACTTTTCCATATAAATTCTTTTTTTCATCTGGTTGCGACGTTACTGCAACAATATAAATTCCGGGGCGATCATCCTTTATTTGTTGGCCCCAATTCACCCGCCCGACAAGCTGAACACCCGCGATATCAAATAATTCATTAACGCTTGTCGGCACATTGCCTCCTTATAAATAATGTGCGTCTAACGCTCAGGCTAAGCTGCGGGGCCTCAGGTATTTCGGCAGGGCAGCCGTCAGCTTCAGCCTGTTGTTATCCGGCATTATGAATATTCATTATGTTTCTTCATTTTTTTGAACCCATGAATCGTCATGCTTTACCTTTGCTACTATTCGCTCAAATATTATTTCTGTGCGGCCGCTCTCGTTGAGAACAGACACTTTTTCAATAAATTCTTCCAAGAAAGCATCTTTATCTTTAACGGTCTTCCCAATAAGCCAATGTGCTCCCATTCCTGAATCTATATCGATGTAAATACTCTTATTGTTCTTAGTCCTGTTTATAACCTTTTCGTATAAAACCCATAACGCTGATGCAATACCGGCAAGATCTGCTATATGTGAAATAATAATCCAAGCTGTTGCATCCGCGATTATTTTTCCTGGCTGTGGTTGATAATAATAAATGTCTGCCCCTTTAAAAACTTCGCATAATTCATTGCCAAATGCATCAGGATTACCTCTCCCGCCGCCTCCTGTTTCTGATATTTTTATCGCTAAATATTGATTCATGTACATCGCCTCCAATTAGAATGACCGGATAACGCTCCGGCTGAGCTGCGGGCGCTCAGCGAGAAAGAGGCGAGCCGTCAGCTCCAGCCGGTTGTTAGGCTGTTACCATCCACCTTTGCTTGCATGAATATCAATATCTGCGATTGCCTGGAAAATAAATTGATTGTTTCTCATTCTAGTATTGCTACTGCCAGCGATGCGAATTCCTGATCCTTTCGAACCGACCAAACCACGGTAATATTTTTCAACAGCCGCACGAAATTCTTCATGATTAAATGGTCCTTTATAACCTTGTGGAACTCCAACCTCCAATGGAGCAGTTTCAAAGTCCGACCCCACAGTTTGTTTTATATCGACATATAAATTTTCATATACTACGCCGTCATAATTAAGAGAAAAAAATACCCTCGACACCATGTGTTCATCATTGCTTCCATAATCCTGTGAGTCTTGTATACAGCGATGAAAAAATATCCTTGCATTTGCCATGATCTGTCTCCTTTCTTAATTCAATAAATCAGCCTAGACATTATGGAATGACCGGCCCCGTCGTGTAATAACGTGGGTTAGTCGGGCGAGGACCCGACCAGAGCCACAATACAGGAGGGACCGGTCATGC
>JAGVOC010000204.1 GCA_020052975.1 Desulfobacterales bacterium
GTTCACCCGGTTTAATGGTCACTACTCCAAGGGGATCTGTAGGAGGAGCAGCAAAAACGATGGAAGCAGCCACAAACATGAACAACGCGACAAATAAAAACAATGAACGTTTCATACAAAAATCTCCTTCTGTAAAGTTGTTTGCCTTTAACACCGTGCCTGTCTTTTTAGCCGACAGACCACCTTCTCCGTTAAAAAACCAAAAATCAGGAAAGGATATATGCCAGTCCATTTTTTAGATGCCTGCTATTATGACTAAACTATTTAACCCCAATGTGAAACTGGTTCCTCAACCCGATTTTTATTACAATACAGTACCGTAAAAATAGTGCAATGGATAATAATCAATGCCTGAATCAGGGTCAAGAAAAAAAGCTAATTTATCACGAAACAGCCACATTTTATGCACAATTTATAGCCGTATTCACTTCTGATATATACCACAGTTACTTTAGATTGTGACTTTAGGCTTTTTAAGTATAATATTTTCTGTTATGTTATTCAAAAGTCTCGAAGGACCTCGGCACAGAAACCATAAACTCCGCCTGCGGCAACCAGGAACTCCGCCTGTGGCGGACCTGCGGCAACCATAGACCAGAGATTTTGAACCTATGAAACAGTTTGATCTTGTCAATGCCCCGCTGTACGGCGCCAACCTGATTGAGGCAGGGGCCGGGACCGGCAAAACCTACGCGATTGAAAGCCTCTTCTTAAGGTTGATAATAGAAAACAAGCTTAACGTAGACCAGATCCTTGTTGTAACTTTCACAAAGGCCGCAACTGAAGAATTAAGAGAGAGAATCAGGAACAAGCTGGTAAGGGCAAAAGAAGCCTTTACGAAAGGTGAAAGCAGCGACAGGCTGATTGACTCCCTTTGTAAAAAATATGATGATCATGCACTTGCTCTGGATCTGATAAACAAAGCGCTCATTGATTTCAATGAAGCTTCAATATTCACCATTCATGGCTTTTGCGCAAGGATTCTCTCGGAAAACTCCTTTGAAACGGGCAGCCTTTTTGATACCGAACTTGTAACCGATCGGACGGACCTTATACAGGAAGTCGCAGAAGATTTCTGGCGAATTAATTTATATAATGCCGAGCCTGAATTTATAACCTATTCAGAGAAAAAAGTTTCAGGGCCGGGATTTTTTTCAAAACTTCTGTCAAAACAAATATCACCCCGAATAAAAATCATCCCAGAGATAGAAAAACCGGAATTAAAAATCCTTGGGGATTACCGCTTTCTGATTGAAAAATTAAGAAATATCTGGTCTGCCTCGAAAGACGAGATTTCAGGATTAATGCGTTATCCGGCCTTAAAGGGAAATATCTACGGGGTACTTGGGCCGGAAGGGTCAGGCCTTTCAAAAAGAGACATTAAAGTAATTTCCTTTGTTTCCGGGATGGATAGATTTCTTGATGAAAGGTCAACCGGGTTTCCTTTGTTTGACAAATTCGAGTATTTTACAGCTGAAAAAATAAAAAAGTCTGTAAAAGCAAAGCAGAAAGCTCCGTTGCATCCATTCTTTATTATCTGTGATGAACTTGCAGAAAAGAGCGAAGAGCTAACGGCGGAATTTGAAAGATATATTCTTTATCTTAAAAGGGAATTCATAAGATTTGCAGACACTGAGCTCGATAAACGCAAAAAAAAGAGAAATATTCAATATTATGAAGATCTGTTGACAAGGGTAAGAGACGCCCTTGTCAACAGCCGTGAAAACCATGATCTTGCAATCCAGATAAGGCGGAAATACAAGGCCGCGCTTATTGACGAGTTCCAGGATACTGATCCTGTCCAGTATGAAATCTTTTCGAATCTTTTTGATTCTAATGAGAGCGTTCTCTTTATAATAGGAGATCCGAAGCAGGCGATATACAGCTTTCGCGGGGCGGATATATTTTCTTACATAAATGCAGCCTCAAAGGCCGGTTCAAAAAGCACTCTTACAGAAAACTGGCGGTCTGTGCCCGGTTTGATCGATGCTGTAAATGCAGTTTTTTCAGATTTAAAAAATCCTTATATATTCGATGATATTGCATTTTTTAAAGGCGTTTCAGGATATGCGCAGCAATACAAAGACAAAGATGTTTCCTCACGTGCGCCGCTCACTCTGTGGCATCTTTTTTCTGATGAATACACTGAAAAGAACAAATCGATTAAAAAGGATGTTGCAGAGAAGGTAATTTCGGAATCTGTCGCATCGGAAATTTTGAGCCTGCTGAAAAGAGATAATGGTGTAGAAGAAAGTATCAGGGCAGGGGATATTGCGATCCTGGTGAGGACAAATAATCAGGCGCAGACGGTAAAAATGTCCCTTTCAAAGAGAAGAATTCCTTCAGTTATATACAGCATAGATAATGTCTTTGATTCTCATGAGGCCATGGAGCTGGAAAGGTTCCTCGGAGCTGTTTCAGATCCTTCCAATATGAAAAACGTCCGGGCGGCTCTTGTAACTGACATCTTTGGAATTTCCGGTGAACAACTCAATATTGCCGGCCAGGACCCTCATATATGGGATGAGCAGCAGGCCCTTTTCGCTGAATGCCATTATTTATGGAATAATCATGGCTTTATAAAGATGTTCCGCCATTTTATGATGCAGAAAAAAGTGAGGGAACGTCTTGTCTTGTTTCATAACGGTGAGAGGCGCATAACAAATCTGCTCCATCTTTCAGAAATTCTTCATAAAGTATCGGTTGAAAACAAACCCGGCATGACAGGCCTTGTAAGATGGCTTTCCGAACAAAGGGAAGCTTCAAGAGAAAGACTTGAAGAACATCTTCTTCGCCTTGAAAGTGATGATGATGCTGTTAAAATAGTCACAATACATAAAAGCAAGGGGCTTGAATTTCCTGTTGTATTTTGTCCTTTCAACTGGGGAAGATCTGAAGTGAGTGATAAGGAAATCATTTTCCATGATGACAGCGAAGAAAAAAATCTGGTCCTTGACCTTGGCCGGAATGAAAAGAGCCTGTCTGCTGCTCGGAAAGAACTTCTGTCCGAAAACATACGGCTGCTGTATGTGACATTAACAAGGGCAAAAAACAGATGCTATCTTGTCTGGGGGCGTATTAACTCCGGAGAAACATCGGCTATGGCTTACCTGTTTCATTATGCGCGTAACAATGAATATTCAGGCGATGAAGAAATAGTAACGGCCGTTAAAGATTATTTTACAGGTAATGACGACACCCGCCTGCTTGATGATTTGAAAAAGCTTAAGGAAAGGGCAGGAGGAGCAATTGATGTTTCTGTTCTTCCTTCGGCAGTTGACGGTAAATACGATTTTTACGAAGGGGATCTTGAACAGCTCTTCTGCAGAAATTTTACAGGAAAAATCGACGATACTTTTAAAATATCAAGCTATTCATCCCTTACAGCAGGAAGTCCTGCAAGTCATGATATCAGGGATATAGACGCCGGAACCAGAGCCGCGTTTAAAGATTCACCCGAACCATATCAACAATCAGGAATGCCCGATATATTTTCATTTCCGAGAGGTGCAAGGGCTGGTATTTTTTTTCATGACCTGTTTGAACAAATGGATTTTTCTTATTCGGGAGCAGGCGCAAGAGAAGAACTTGTTGCCGGCAAATTAGGGGAATATGGTTTTGGAGCAATCTGGAAAGGTCCTGTCTGCGATATGATAAACAAAGTCCTCGATGCTCCTCTTTATGCAAAAGAGATGATCATCAAATTATCAGGGGTTGATAAAGCAAGCAGGGTTAATGAAATGGAGTTTTATTTTCCTTTGAAAATGATTGCTCCTGTTACAATCAAAAAGGTTTTTCAAGATTACGGACGAATTATAGTAAGCGGTGATTATCCGGTCTGGTTTGAGAATCTTGTGTTTTCACCATCAAAAGGTTTCATGAAAGGCTATATGGATATGGTCTTTAACCATAAAGGCCGTTTTTTTCTTGTTGATTGGAAATCTAATTACCTTGGAAATACAGTAAGTTATTATGGAAAATCGAATATTAATGAAGCGATGGAGAAGGAATCTTACATACTCCAATATCACTTATATGTTCTTGCCCTTCATCAGTACCTGCGGTTGAAAACTGCCGGTTATAATTATGAAGATTATTTTGGCGGCGTATTTTACATATTTATGCGCGGAGTCGATGATTCGAAGACCGGGGGGGCCGGAATATTTTATGATTTGCCGGAGATCTCTCTGATAAACGGGCTTGGAAAAGCTCTTATTCCGGGATATTGTGAGGGTTGATGGTTTCGTAAGAAGTCGAAATTCAGACGGCAAAGTAAAAAGCTCATTATGCAAGGCGCACGAATCTTGAGGAATGAAGCGTACTTACTGGTACGCTGCAATGACGAAAGA
>JAGVOC010000383.1 GCA_020052975.1 Desulfobacterales bacterium
TCGCGGCTGATTTCGTTTCTCTACCCATTCGTTTCAAACAAGTTGGTCGCGCAAGCGTTTCCACGTCTGTCGGTTGGCGATGTTAAGCGACTTCCGATTGTCGCAGTTGACGTGAAGAATCGCGCCGACAAGGCGCGACACGACAAGCTGGTGGCATTGGTGGAGAAGATGCTGGCGCTGACGCCGAAGCTGCGCGGGGCAACATCAGAATCCGAAAAAGCCGCATTGCAGAACGCCGTTACGACGACCGACGCGGAGATCGACCGTCTGGTGTACGAACTATACGGCCTGACGGAAGAGGAAATCAAAATCGTGGAAGGTGAATGCTGACGATGACGACGCCCAACATCAATCGGGTGGAAGCGACGCGGAAGACAGTGTGACTCACCAGGGCCGTGTTAGAATCTCATTCAAATTTATCTATAACATGGATTACGTTGCCATACATATTCAAATTAATCCCAACGACTTGAAGGTGATAGAGCGAATTCTTCGTGAAAGGGATATTATACGTTTAGTTTACCCTAAAGATTTATTTGATCAATATTTCCTTGGAGATTACCTTGAACAAATCCATGTTCATGAGAGTAAATTTACCGCTCTACTCGACAGGAATATTTTCTCCGATATTATTGCAGTTGCAAAAAAAACTGACACAAAAAGCACGACTAAAACTCAACAAACTGCATGTGCTTTATTAGCTTTTCTTCAGCTATCTGATACTTTGATTGAACCCGGAATGGCAATATATGAATACATCGATTCGGGTTATTATGAACAAGCCATAAACGAACTTTCATTATTTCGAGCCGTTGATAATATTCATCCTCAGATATTTATAGATCTCGCGTTAGGTCGAATAAGCTCTATCCCACCTAGTTCACTAAATTTTTTGAGAGTTGATTCAATTCAAGAATTGAAGGGTGAAGATATCCACAGATGGAAATTGCATTATGGTCTTACTTTAAAACTTGCAAATATTGAAATGATCGGCGGCAAGCCATACGAAAAAATCGAAGCCTTTTTAAAATGGATGTATACAGATTATATTTTTTCAGCCTCAGCTGTAAATTTTGGGCTGATCTATTTATCAGATAAACGCATTACAAAAATGTTCAAAAATCTAAATTGTGGTGATATTGATAAATTTAAAAAAGGTATCAGAAATGCAGCTTGGGATATGACTGTCGCTCATTATTGGATGAAAAAGGCTATAGAAAATAGAGAAAAAGGCGATTTGTGGCTTCTATGCACTGAAGATAAGGCATTGAAGGAAATTGCTAACTTTATGGCTTCAACATATAATTCAGATGAGGACTTAAAAGAAAGATCCAAATCCTTGTTTTTGAACTATCTTGGTAAAAAAGATGGTACAAGGGCGTATGCTCTGTATAATTCATTTGTTTCCAACCATAATAATGGTGCAAGAAGAATAAACATATTAAAATCAACAAAAGCCTTGTATCCATTTGTAGAAGATTTAGAAAAAAAACTTCTAAAATCTATATGGCCTTCGGTTGTCAAGAAAAAAAGCTCTCCTATAGATCGGAGATGTAGAGAAAAATGAAATCCGTTTTTTGTTTTGCCCCTGTGGATAGCTTTCATGTATAATGCATGCCTGAGAATGAACTAAATTTTATTTTGACGCATCCGACTCAGATAACAATATCGTCAAGAAATGGGAAATCGACTACGCCTTTACAGTAAAATGATATGATAACAGAACAATTGCATACGCTTGACCATATTCGTGAATCATTCAACGGTGAAATAAGCAGAGCTGATCGTTTTGAGATCGGTCAGTTTCTGACACCTGCCGCTATAGCCCGGTTTATGTCTTCAATGTTTATAAGCGGACCCCAGGAGGTGAGGCTTTTGGACCCCGGTGCAGGGACGGGCGTTCTTTTTGCGACTGCCGTAGAAACCCTGCTTTCGCAAGAAAATCGCCCTCTTTCTATTAAGGTAGTTGCCTACGAAACAGACAGCGCGATCCTTCCGTATCTGGAAGAGACCTTGAAAAGATGCGATTCGCTTTGTATATCAAACGGCATTGAGTTTCATGGAATCATAAAGTGCGAGGATTTTGTCTCGGCTGCCCTTGAAGAAACAAGAGAGTCTCTTTTTGCCGTTCCTGGCGCACGATTTACCCATGTAATTCTTAATCCACCCTACAAGAAGATCAATCGCCAAACTACCATGAGCAGATTGCTCTATTCCTCCGACATAGAGGTGGCAAACCTCTATGCGGTGTTTGTCTGGCTGTCGATGCTCCTTTTGGAACCATGCGGGCAAATGGTGGCGATAACACCCCGGAGTTTTTGCAACGGCCCCTATTTCAAAAAGTTCCGCGCCGCGTTTTTACGTATGATGAGCTTCAAACGGATTCATCTGTTTGAATCACGCAAGAAAGCGTTCGGCGACGACAATGTGTTGCAGGAAAATATCATCTATCATGCTATCCGGGGCATTGAGAAACCAAAATCTATCATAATCTCCGCGTCCGAGGGTCTTGATTTCGATAAAGCACGCATCGTTTCCGTTCCATATAGTCAGGTTGTTCACCCCAATGATCGGGATATGTTTATTCATCTCGGAGTTGATAATGCCGATGCAAGCCCGACAGAGCGGATGAAATGTTTTAACTCCTCTCTCAAAAAGCTAAGCGTGAGTGTTTCTACCGGACGTGTTGTCGATTTCAGAGTCCGGGAACACCTAATGCAGTCCCCCCAACAAGATACAGTTCCGCTGATCTATCCATGCCATTTTGAAAATGGCTTTGTTACCTGGCCGGTTGAGTCAGGAAAGAAACCAAATGCTATCGCGACATCCGCCGAGACATCCGATCTTCTTGTTGAAGCGGGTTTCTATGTTCTAACAAAAAGGTTCTCGTCCAAGGAACAGAAGAGACGAGTCATGGCAGCTATATATGACCCCGCAAGGATCGACACACGCCTTGTGGGGTTTGAAAACCACCTTAACTACTTTCATAAACAAGGCAAAGGGTTGCCGGCGGACTTGGCGAAGGGACTCGCTCTATATCTCAATTCCACAATTGCCGACCAGTATTTTCGCCTGTTCAGCGGACACACCCAGGTTAATGCTACCGATCTCCGGAAGATGCCGTATCCTACCCATGAGCAGCTTTTGCGCTTCGGCTCTCATGTCGAAGAGTCAATGCCCAATCAGGAAACCATTGACGCCATCATAGAAAAGGAGTGTTTGAACTGTGACCAGCCACGGGCCTGTAAACCCGAAACGGAGGCAGGAATTGAAGGAATTGTTTTCCGGATCGACTGCCGGTTTGGTTTTTGTAACCGCATTTCTCGATCGAAGGGCTATGCTCAAATACTTGAATGACATTTCGTGGGAGACGGAAGTCTGGATCGCCGAGTCTCCGACACATCTGATCCACTTTAACGGTGAACGTTTTCTCGGACCTTATGAAGAGTAGAAACTGACCCAACAAGGCAATGTTGCCGGCTTGTAACAATCAAGGAGGGAGTTCATTTATGGACACATCAAAACATCCGCATGACGCACCGGATTTTCAGGTGTCAAGAGGCTACGCGAACTATGTTTTTCTGCTGCTCTTTCTTCTGTATATGTTTAATTATGTCGATCGCATGGTTGTGGCCGCGATCTTCCCATATTTGAAGGTCGACTGGGGGCTGACCGACACGCAGTGCGGCTGGTTCGCTTCCATTGTAACGCTGTTGATGACGGCGTTTGTTTTTCCTGTCTCGTTACTCGTGGACCGGTGGAGCAGGAAAAAGGCGATCGGCATCATGGCCGTGCTCTGGAGCTTCGCCGCGGCCGCCTGCGCATTAACAAAAAACTTTACCCAGCTCTTTACAATGCGTGCCGTGGTCGGGGTTGGCGAGGCGGCGTACACCTCCGGAGGACATGCCATGATTGCCGCTTATTTCCCCGAGGAAAAGCGGGCCACCATGAACGGCCTCTTTACCGCCGCTATTCCCATGGGAACAGCTTTTGGAGTGATCCTGGGCGGTGTAATCGCTGAAACGCTCGGCTGGCGATACGCCTTTGGTATTCTTGCCGTGCCCGGCCTTATTGTGGCAATTCTTTTTTTCTGGGTGAAGGACTACAAGACTGTGCAGATGTTGAAAACGTCCCGCGACGGAGACCAGACCGTACAGGTTAAAATGAAGTTCGGGGATATCGCACGTGAATTCCTGAACACCCCGTCGGTGCTTTTCACTTATGTCGGATACGTGGGGAATACCTTCGTCACCACAGCCCTCATGAACTGGCTTCCTTCCTACTTCCACAGGGTGGACGGTCTGCCCATGGACAAGGCTGGACTCAAGACGTCCGTCGTCTTTCTTCTGGCCATCTTCGGCGCGCCCATCGGCGGCTATTTCACAGATAAGCTCAGGCGGAAACATCTCAACGCCAGAATGAGCGTTCCGGCGCTCAGCTCGCTGCTGACGAGTCTTTTTCTCTTTATCGGATTCTCCTTTCTGGAGGGGAAGGCGCAATATATTTTACTGATTCTCTTCGGTTTTACAGCTCCCATGTTCGCCGCCGGCGGATCTGCGGTTACCCAGGATGTGGTGCATCCGGGCCTCAGGGCTATATCGTACAGTCTCGCCCAGTTTTTCATGATGCTCCTTGGTTATTCGCTTAGCCCCATTTTCGTAGGGTATATATCGGACCGGTATGACCTGCTCACAGCTTTCAAATTCCTGCCGCTATTTTCCCTGTTGGGCGCAGCGGCTTTTTTTATCGGGTCTTTCTTTTACGTGAAGGATCTCAAGAAAGTGGAAAAGGTGAGATTGAAGGAATAAGGTGCGAAGAAGAAGTATGCATCGGAAGAGGGCCTTCTGCGTGTTCTATGTGTTCTATCAGGCAATATATGGCAAAAATAATTTGAACCGAAACAGCGAGCACAATCCCCGTTGCTTGCGGCGGGGATCTTCAATTAGAGTTTATTCAGCCCTTACTCATCCGTTTCGATCCTTGTTTCCCGTCCATCAAGTTTACTCCCTTATATTTTTCCCGGACCCCCGCTGTCGCAGGAATAACGAAAATGGTAGAGCGGCATCATGTATCCCGAATCTTTTCGAGGTTTTTATGTCAGACAGGCATGAATATGTCAACAACCAAGGCAACTGCTTTTTGTCGGGTTGACAGGGTAAGGGTTTTTTATGTATTAACATTAATATAATCACACATAATAAAAGGAGGGAGGAAATGTCAGGTCTAAACAAGGCAATGATCATAGGAAGGCTGGGGAGGGATCCTGAAATCCGTTACACTCCGGGCGGAGTGGCTGTAGCCAATTTCAGTGTGGCAACGTCTGAAGAATGGAAAGACAAGGAGAGCAACGAGAAAAAGGAGCGCACGGAATGGCATCGCATAGTAGCTTTCGGAAAACTGGGTGAAATATGCGGTGAATATCTGTCAAAAGGGAAACAGATTTATGTCGAAGGCCGGATACAGACAAGATCCTGGGAAGATAAAGACGGGAACAAAAAATACACGACCGAAATCGTGGCATCCGATGTCCAGTTTTTAGATAAAAAAGATTCCGGTTCAGGGGATTATCCCAAAAAAGGACAGGATGATAAGCAGGAACGCGGCGCAGTCGGCCCGGCATATCATGATTCGAAGGATGACGACATTCCCTTCTAAAAGATTGGTTCCCGGCTGTCGTTATTGTATCCTGTCTGATTTATTGGACAGGCTGGTAAGAACGGGAAAACAGACGGGCAGTTTTTTGTTAAACCGCCCGTCTGTATGTTATATTTTGCAGTAAAAAATCGAAAAAATCCTGCTGTCATGATTTTTTTACATCATCAATTTTTTCAGGCTCTTTTTTTTCAGGTTCTGTGGCTGCACCTTTGAAATTTTTTATTGCCTTACCCAGGCCTGATCCTATTTCAGGAAGTTTGCCGGCTCCAAAAATAATCAAAACGATGATAAGTATTACTATAAGTTCCTGCATCCCTATTCCAAACATACAAACCTCCTATTTTAATGCTCTTTTTATTTTAGTTCGTGCAGAAGCTGCAAGAACTCTTTTGATTTCGTGTAGCGGTCTGTAGCGCTTCTGTAATCTGCCCACTTTCCCCATGATTCAAGCCAGTCATCGTTGTGCCAGTAACAGTCCTTGTCTCCGTTGCCCTTTAGCCTTTCTATATAATCGATATATTCTTCCGAGCAGCTTTCACAAAACCGGTACGGAATTCTCAGGTTTACATCGGCTTTTTGCCTGTTTGTTTCCGCAGGGCAGGTTTGAGCCCCGATCTGGGTTCCGCACTTTTCACATTTTATGGCACAGTGAGAACACTGAAACAGCTTCTGAACAGCCAGTACTTTGCGCCTTAGCATCATCTCGGCCGTTTTTTCCTTTGAAAGCTGAATTTTTTCATTCAATGATATTACATCAGCCACTAAACACCTCTTAATTCCCGGGACGACGACATATTGATTTCGTCCGACCGGAAGCCCGGGCAAGATTTTATAAACTTATACCACCGGCCTGTATGGGTGTCAATCTATAATGGGAACATGAATGACGGCTTCGTAAAAAGTCATTCTGCTGTGTTGCGCTTCATTTATATGTACGCTTCATTCCTCAAGATTGAAGCTTTTCGCTGAAAGCAGCGATGCAGCTTCGACCGTAAGGAATATCAAATAATTTAAGATTCGCTCGCTATCCCCGCAAAAAGCAGCGGGGATAGCGCTCGCTGTTTCGGTTCGCGCGCCCTGCATAATGAACTTTTTACTTTGCCGTCTGAATTTCGACTTTTTACGAGTTTATCATGAATATGTGAGTCGGGAAGAGGTGCTGCAAACCAGAAACTGAAAGAGATGACTGCGGGTGAGGGTTTTTTCTTGTTATTTGTTCTGTCTGCATGCTAATTTGTTTCCTGACGGACAATAGCTAACCCCCATGCCCGGCTCGGGCACAACGAAGCATGAGAATACAGGAGCCAGGAGTCAGTATCCAGAATAACCATCTTATTGTTTTTCTTCTGTATTCTGTATTCTGACTCCTGTATTCTCATATAAATGTTGTTTCTGATATATTTGCATATAGAAGGTGAAGTTTTATGATTAATAATTTCAAGCCAAACGGTCTTCCGCTCCTGATAGGGAGCCTTCCGGTTGATGACCATCTTCTGGCCATAAAGCTTGTTCTTGAGTATACGCCGGAGATACCTTTGTGGGTGCAGCTTCCTGTTTTCCGGGAAGAGGGCATGATAGCGCAGTTTCTGCCCGGCCTTCCGGGCCTGACCGAAGAAGATGAGAGGCTTTTCATTGACACTTCAGGGCGGGATTATGAAAATGGTATAATCGAATTTTACGAGGAATATATATCTGTTACCGGAGGCGAAAAGAATTATGATGATACCAGGTTTGTTTTAACTCCTGAAACCGCAAGGGGTTTTTTTATTTTTACCGAGAAGATTAAAGATCTCCCGGTTAAGCCTAAGGCTGTAAAGGGTCAGATAACAGGGCCTGTAACACTTGCGATCAGTGTTTCAGACCATGAGGGGAAGGCGATTTTTTACAACGAGGATATGAGAGATGCGGTTGTAAAGCTTGTCGCAATGAAAGCTGCATGGCAGGTGAGGCGGCTTTCTGAATTTAAGGTTCCGGTAATAATTTTCTTTGATGAAGCCGCCCTGGCCGGTTTCGGGTCTTCGGCCTTTATAGGCATATCCCCTCATGAAGTAGCCGGATGTTTTGAAGAGGTTATCGATGCGGTACATAAAGAATCCGGGCTTGCCGGAATACATGTATGTTCGAATGCCGACTGGTCAGTAGTACTGGAGTCTTCCGCGGATATAGTCAGTTTTGATGCCTATTCATATTTTGACAAATTCATCCTTTATTCCGATCATATAAGAAAATTCATTGAATCGGGGCGGATGATTGCATGGGGCATTGTCCCGACTTTGCGGCCTGAAGATATCGAAAAGGAGAATGCCGCTTCCCTTGCAGAAAACTGGAAAAAGAAGGCAAAAATGCTTGAGCCGCTTGGATTTGATCTGCGGGCTGTTTTGGCGCAGTCTTTTATTACTCCAAGCTGCGGGACAGGTTCCCTTAATCTTGACCATGCCCTAAAAGTGCTTAGTATGACGAAAGAGGTTTCACAGATTTTAAGAAAAGAGATAGGAAATTATCAGAAAGGATAAGAAAACATGGTTAGTGAGAAACAAACATTTTCGGGTGCGAAACACTATGTTCTGGATGATGAGCTTGCCAAGATAGTTAATATATCGATGGCGCTTGAAATGCCCCTTCTTTTAAAAGGAGAGCCGGGGACAGGAAAAACAATGCTTGCCCATGCCATTGCGGAGAATCTTGGCATGCCGCTTATAGTCCTCAATGTCAAATCAAGCATGAAGCTCGTTGAAGCCCTTTACCAGTATGATACCCTGACCCGGTTGAATGACAGCCGCTTCGGGGATTCCAAAAGGGATGTCAGCAATATTGAAGATTATATCAAGATGGGAAAAATAGGGCAGGCTTTTACGTCGGAGATCAGGACAGTGCTCCTGATAGACGAGATAGATAAAGCAGACACTGATTTCCAGGATGACATGCTTGATGTCCTTGACCAGATGGAGTTCGACATTATTGAAATCGACAAGACAATGGGCGCGAAAAACCGGCCTGTGATTATCATAACTTCCAATGCCAAGAAAGACCTTTCAGACCCGTTCCTCGGAAGATGCAACTTCCATCATATAGCTTTCCCGGACCCGAAGATGATGCGAAAGATTATCAGGGTTCATTTCCCCAATATTGATTCGGATCTCATGGAAAATGCCGTCAATGTTTTTTACAAGCTCCGGGAGCTTGAATCGATTGAAAAGCGCCCGGCTACACGCGAGCTTGTAAACTGGATAAGGGCTTTAAAGTCCGATCCGGATTTTAAGGCAAAAGAGCTTGCAAAGGGAGATATCCCTTATCTTGGCGTTCTTTTCAAAAAGAGCCAGGACTATGAGAGGGCGGTAAATACTGTCAGCCGCAGGAGGCTGTAAGAAGCAGGGGCAAGGGGATAGAGGTAAGGGTATAGGGGTAAGTAGGGTAGGGTATAGGTGACAGGGGATAGGGTTCAGGGTATAGGGGGCAGTAAGCATGGGTCAGTAACCAGAAACCAGAAACCAGAGACCAGAGACCAGAAACCAGGAACCAGGAACCAGAAACAAGAGATTTATAATGTTTATCGGGTTTTTTTATAAATTAAAGGAAGCGGGCATACCAGTCAGCCCGACATCATTTCTTACCCTTCAAAAGGCCCTGGGGAAAGGGCTTGTATCTTCCCTTGACGACTTCTACACTGCTTCCAGGGCCGTTCTCGTTAAGAGCGAAAGGTACTTTGACCTTTTTGACCAGGTCTTTGCCCATCATTTTGAGGGCGCGGAAATGCCTGATTATGAGGGTGTTGAGCTTGACGAGCTGGCAAGGGCGCTGCTTGAATCATGGCTCCACGATCCAAAAACCCTTGCTTCGGCTCTTGGTATAGATGAATCGCAGCTTGCAAAGCTTTCTCCGGATGAGCTTATTGAATATTTCAAGGAGCGTCTTAAAGAGCAGAAGGAGCGCCATGACGGAGGAGGCAAATGGATTGGAACAGGAGGCACTTCGCCTGTGGGGCATTCCGGGAACCATCCCGGAGGAATGCGTGTAGGCGGTGCTTCACGAAACAGATCGGCAGTTAAAGTTGCTATGGAAAGAAGATACAGAGATTATTCCCTGGATGGACCGCTTACCCAGGCAATGGTCGGTGAGGCGCTGAAACGGCTTCGGAACATGATACCTGCAGGACCGAGAGACAGGCTGAACATAGATGAGACTATTTACCAGACAATGAAAAACGCCGGGGAGATTGAAATCGTTTTTGACAGGGATCTGAAGGACCGTCTGAAGGTTGTTCTTGCCATTGACAACGGAGGATGGTCAATGGACCCTTATGTCCATGTGGTTCAGACACTTTTCGATTATGCAAGGGCGCAATTCAAAGACCTTAAAACCTATTTTTTCCATAATACCGTATACGGGACTATATGGCAGGATCCATCCAGATACAAGAAACCTCTTAGAATACAAGAACTTCTGAAGTTTGATCCCGAAACGAGACTGATTCTTATCGGGGATGCGAGCATGGCCCCCTATGAGCTCATGGCGTCAGACGGTTCTATTTACATAGACGAGAGAAGCGGAAAACCGAGCATAGAATGCCTCAAGTTTCTGGCAGAAACCTTCCGCCACTCCGTATGGCTCAACCCGATGCCGACCAACATGTGGGGATATACACAGACCATTTCAGCGATAGGACGAGTTTTTCCAATGTTTGAGTTCAGCATTGACGGGTTGGAAAAAGCTGTTGCACATCTCATGGCGAAGTAAGCGGAGGTTTCACAGGAAGACAAAGGAGATACAGAATGAAATGGATAACCCGATCCCACGTGCATGTCGACCGGATAGCTTGTCCCTGGCTGATCACCCGGTTCATCGATTCGGATGCCGAATTCTTGTTTGTACCAGGGAGCAGGGTACTCAAGGTCGCTGAAAAAGAAGGCGCTATTGCCTTTGACACACCGGGTGCCGAACTTCACCACAGAGAGGATTTGTGCACGTTTGACGTGATCATCAAAGATTACGGATTAACGGACAAGGCGCTTTTCAGAATGGCAAAAATCATCAATGCGGCGGATACCAACCGGCCAGATAACGATTCTCTTGCTGCCGGATTCGAAGCCATCGCCGTGGGCTACAGTCTGCGCTACCCGGACGATCTTGAAAACCTGGAACACCAGTTCGAAGTATACGATGCCCTGTATGCCTGGTGCCGCCTGGATGTGGCCAATAGGGAGTAAGGAAAAACATGATGCCCAGGCAATCTTTTCGGCCCCGGGCTTCCCGGATATATGAATTTCTCGCCCTGCAGCGCAACACGGCCGGCGTCCTCGGCATGGTTGTTCTGGTTGGGATGGGCGAGCGCATGGCCGAAAGATTTCTGCCCATCTACATTCTGGCTTTAGGCGGCGGCGCGCTCGCTATCGGCCTTCTCAATGCCATGGACAACCTGCTCTCGGCGCTCTATTCCTTTCCCGGCGGCTATCTCTCCGACCGTATCGGCATCAAACGCTCCCTGCTCGTCTTCAACCTGGTAGCCATGGCCGGATTCGGCTTGGTTATCATGGTGCCGGCCTGGCAGGCAGTGCTGGCCGGGGCGGTGCTCTTCATCTCCTGGTCGGCCATATCGCTGCCGGCCACCATGAGCCTGATGTACAGGGTGCTGCCCCAAAACAAACGCACCATGGGCGTCAGCATGCATTCATTAGTACGCCGTATTCCCATGGCCCTGGGGCCGATTCTCGGCGGGATTTTTATAAGTGTCTGGGGTGAACGTGATGGAGTGCGACTGGCGTTCGCGGCAGCCCTGGCAATGTCGGCTGCTGCCCTGGCTTTGCAGCAGAAGTTCATCGAGAACGACCACCCGGGAGAACTAACCTCGGGAGATGCGTGTGGCCTGGTGCCGGAAAAGAATCCGCTGAAATTGCTGCGGCTGATGAGTCCTGCCATGAAAAACCTGCTGACCACTGACATCCTGGTGAGATTCTGCGAACAGATCCCCTATGCTTTTGTGGTCGTCTGGTGCATGAAGACCATTGCCTCACCGGTATCGGCCATCGAGTTCGGACTGCTCACCGGCATCGAGATGGCCACGGCAGTGATGGTCTATATTCCGGTGGCGTATATGGCGGACAGGAGCACCAAAAAGCCTTTTGTAACTATCACCTTTGTTTTTTTTACTCTCTTTCCCCTGGTGCTTATGTTCAGCCGCTCCTTCGGGTGGCTTGTTATTGCGTTCATATTAAGAGGCCTCAAGGAATTCGGTGAGCCAACCCGCAAGTCTATGATCATGGACCTTTCTCCGGAGAGCTGCAAGGCCGGCATGTTCGGTTTATACTATCTGATACGGGATGTTTTTGTTTCTATTGCAGCTCTGGGCGGCGCGTTTCTCTGGCTGATCAGCCCGGAGACGAACCTGATTGTGGCGTTCGTTTTCGGCGTTATCGGGACCCTCGGGTTTGTGGTTTTCGGGCGCGATGTGAAGCTCCCTGCCCGGTAATATTGAACCGAAACAGCGAGCGCGTTCTCCGCTGCTTGCGGCGGGGAATGCTTCAAAACGTGACTATACCCGATAATGAAATCGGGAATGAAATATTTTTTGATCTGATATATAGTAATTGCCAAAACATGTTCCGATTGAACGGGGTTGCCCGGTATTTAAAGAGAACATTTTTATGACTGCCGCTACAGAGGAAGCCATGCCAAAAGAAAAAATTCTGGTGGTCGATGATGAAGAAGATATTCTGGAGCTTATCAGGCATAATCTTGCCAGAGAAGGATACCAGGTTGTTTGTGCCACTGCCGGTGAAAGCGCTGTTCATAAGGCAGAAAGCGAAAAACCGGATTTAATTGTTCTTGACCTGATGCTGCCGGGTATCGATGGCCTCGAAGTTGCGAGGAATCTGAAATATAACGCTCAAACCCGCCACATCCCGATTGTCATGCTTACCGCAAAGGGCGATGAATCCGATATCGTAACCGGCCTGGAGATGGGCGCAGATGATTATATCACCAAGCCATTCAGCCCAAGGGTTCTAATCGCAAGAATCCGGGCGGTAATCCGAAGGCGCAGTCAGATAATAAACGATGAAAACGGAACTTTGCTGATTTATGATCTTACCATTGATACCGGCAGGAGAAGCGTTCTGGCCAGAGGTGAAGCGGTTCAGCTATCATTTACCGAGTTTCAGATGCTTTACATTCTGGCGAAACGGCCCGGATGGGTCTTTACCCGTTCGCAAATCGTGGACGCAGTGCGCGGCAGCGGCTATCCGGTTACCGATCGAAGCGTGGATGTCCAGATCGCAGGGCTTCGTAAAAAACTGGGATCTTGTGGAGATTATATAGAAACTGTCCGAAGCGTTGGCTACAGGTTTAAGGATAATCTATGAGAAAGCACTACCCACTGTTCTGGAAACTATATCCCCTCTTTCTGCTCATCGTGCTTATTCCGCTTCTGGCTTTCGGCCAGTATGCCGGCTTTTCCATGCGCCGGTTTTATCTCGACCAGACGGCTATCAACCTCGAAGCCAGAGCAAATCTGCTGAAAGAGCCGGTGACGAGTTATCTCCTGGCTGAAGATGAAAACAGTATTGATCTGTTGTGTAAACGGGCTGGAAAATCATCCGATACAAGGATTACGGTCATACATCCTTCGGGAAAAGTTCTGGGCGATACCGAAAAAGACCCGGGTAAAATGGAAAACCACTCAGACAGGCCCGAGTTTGTGAAAGCTATGACAGGTGAAAAAGGTGTTTTCACACGGTACAGCGACACACTTAATGAATCAATGATGTATCTGGCCGTTTTGTTGACTGAAAACGGAAAGCCTATCGGGATTTTGCGAACAGCTGTGAGCATCAGCGCAATCGACAAACAGCTTGAGAAAATCCAGAAACGCATGTCGTTTGGCGTGCTTGTGGTTGCCTTGCTGGCTGCCTTCGCGAGCCTCCTTTTTTCACGACGTATCAGCCGGCCGCTGGAAATAATCCGTGAAGGCGCCGAGCATTTTGTAAAAGGGGATCTGGCCTACCGGCTTCCGGTATTTGCGTCATCAGAAACCGAATTGCTGGCTAAGACCATGAATGATATGGCAGCAAACCTTGATGATCGGATGCAGACAATAAGCCGACAGCGGAATGAGCTTGAAGCAGTTCTTTCCAGCATGCTTGAAGGCGTTATGGCAATTAATCCGGAGGAGAAGATCATCAGTGTGAATCATAGCGCCGCCCGGATGTTTCATCAGGAGACTTTTGAACTGCTGAACCGAAGCGTTCAGGAGGCCATTCGCAACCCGGACTTCCAACGCTTTGTCAGACTGGCTCTTTTGGATGAAAACACCCGTGAGGCAGATCTATTCTTTTATCTCAAGGGGGAAACCCTGCTCAACACACGTTGTGCTCCACTCAGAAATGCCGGAGGAGATCGCATAGGGATCCTGATCATTTTAAATGACGTAACCCGTTTAAGACGCCTTGAAAATATGCGCCGGGACTTTGCGGCGAATGTTTCGCATGAAATCAAAACGCCGCTTACTGCCATTAAAGGTTTTACGGAAACCCTCAAAACAGGCGCACTGAATAACCCGGAGGAAGCAGCCCGGTTTGTGGGAATTATTGACAATCATACAAACCGACTGATCGCTATCATCGAAGACCTGATGAAACTTTCAGCCATCGAACAAAATGGCGGCGATAAAAAAATTGCTTTATCGGAATGCCGTATCATGCCGATACTTTTTTCAGCCGTTCAGATCTGCCGGCCAAAAGCGGAAGAAAAAGAGATCCGGATTCTTTGTTCCTGTGACGAGGCGCTTACTGCAAAGCTTAATTCGGCACTTATTGAGCAGGCGTTTGTTAATCTTCTCGACAATGCAATCAAATACAGCGAACCCGGAAGCAGTGTTGAAATAGATGCCGCAAAAAATGATTCCGAGGTTTCCGTAGCTTTTCAGGACCACGGCATCGGAATCGGTCAGGAGCATCTTTCACGGCTGTTTGAGCGGTTTTACCGCGTGGACGCATCCCGAAGCCGGAAACTGGGCGGCACCGGACTCGGACTTGCGATTGTCAAGCACATCGTCATTGCCAACGCCGGAAATGTCACCGTAGAAAGCACTCCCGGGAAGGGAAGCAGATTCGTCATTCATATTCCTCATAAGGCATCATGACGATTTATCCTCATTTAATAAATAATTAACATAATCTTAATAATTTCCTAACAAACCACCTTTATCCTTCGCCCATAATCGAAAACAAATTTTTGTTTTTGGTTAAGGAAACATGAACAACATTAAAAGAATAGAAATGGAGGGTAAAATGAAAAAAAGAAACTGGATTGCCGGCGTTATTATTCCGGCAGTAATATTTACAGCAAGCATGGCTTTTGCCGGCAATATCTCGATGAACGGATCGACAACGGTGCTTCCGATAGCGCAGAAAGTCGCTGAAGCCTATATGAAAGAGCATCCGGATACGGCAATATCCATATCCGGCGGCGGTTCGGGAAACGGCATTAAGGCACTGATCGACAAAACTACAGATATCGCCAATTCCTCACGCGCCATCAAAAAGGAAGAGACCGAGCAGGCAAAGGCAAAAGGCTCAAATCCTGTGGAGTTCATCGTGGCATTCGACTGTATCGTACCGGTTGTACATCCGTCAAACCCGCTTAAAAACTTAACGCTGGATCAATTAAAGGCCATGTACAAAGGGGAAACCAGAAACTGGAAAGAAATCGGCGGACCCGACAAACCGATTGTGATTATTTCCAGGGATACTTCTTCAGGCACCTATGAAGTCTGGGAAGAAAAAGTCATGAAAAAGGAACGCGTCTTCCCCGGGGCTCTGCTTCAGGCCTCTAACGGCGCCATCGTTCAGGCAGTTTCCAAAAACCCGAATGCCGTTGGTTATATCGGTCTTGGATATATGGACAACAGCGTGAAGATGCTCTCCGTCAACGGCATCACCGGTTCAAAAGAGACCACGCTTAACAAGACTTATCCTGTCAGCAGGCCGCTTTATATGTACACCCCGGTTCAGCCGGCCGGTGATATCAAAAAATTGATGGACTATATGATCGGTAACAAAGGACAGAAGCTGGTGGAGGAAGAAGGTTTTATACCTCTGAAGTAAACGGTAAAAAGGCTGAAGGTGATGATAAAAGCGTCTATCCTTCAGCCTTCAACCTGTTTGACAGGACTTGATAAAATTTATGAAAAACACCCGCCAAAGAAAAGATAAATCGGTACGCATCTTCTTTTTCAGTGTGGCCTTAGCTTCAATTGCAATCCTCTTCATGATTATGATCTTTTTATTCATGGAAGGTATACCGATTTTTAAGAAAATTTCTATATATGACTTTATCTTCGGCAAATACTGGTACCCGACTTCAAGCCCGCCTGATTTCGGCATTTTCCCCTTGATTTTGGCTTCCATAGCCGTAACGCTGGTCTCTGCAGCGATTTCAATCCCGCTGGGTGTGATGACCGCCATATATCTGGCGGAGCTTGCACATAAACGAATAGCGGAATTGATTAAGCCGGTGGTTGAGCTTCTTGCAGCCCTTCCTTCCGTAGTAATCGGATTTTTCGGAATGGTCATAGTAGCGCCGTTTCTTCAGGAAACCTTCGGAATTCCAACCGGGTTGAATCTATTCAATGCAGCGCTTATGCTTTCATTTATGTCCGTCCCGACAATATGCAGCATTTCCGAGGATGCCATATACAGTGTGCCTGTCGCACTTAAAGAGGGGTCACTGGCTCTGGGAGCAACTCACTGGGAAACTCTGATCCGGGTTATTATTCCGGCTTCGATCTCCGGCATCAGCACGGCTATCATACTGGGTATGTCAAGGGCAATAGGGGAGACTATGGTGGTGCTGATGGTTGCCGGGGGCGCAGCCATGATCCCGGAGTCGATATTTGACCCGGTGCGGCCCATGCCCGCCAGTATTGCCGCAGAAATGGCGGAGGCTCCGTTTCGCGGAGATCATTATTACGCGCTTTTTGCAACCGGCATTGTCCTGTTTCTGTTCACAATGCTGTTTAACGTGATCGCTGATCATGTTACTCATAAATATCGTCAGACAGGGGAGGCATCGCTTTGATGGAAGAAAAAAGCCTACTTGAGCGTTCCTTTGAGAGGGTCCACAGGCGCCGAAAACGTTTTCAGCGGTTTATTTTCATGCTTTTCAGAACGGCTGCACTCGTCAACGGCGCCGCATTGCTAGTGGTCGTCGCCTTTATCACCCTGAACGGTTGGAAAGCCGTCACCTGGGAGTTTTTGACTCAGGCTCCGCTTCAGTCCATGACAAAAGGCGGCATTCTGCCCTGCATCGTGGGGACGCTCTGTCTCGGTATCGGGGCAATTGTCGTGGCATTGCCCATCGGGGTTGCTTCAGCCATATATCTCAATGAATATGCCAGCCCCGGAAGACTGCTGCGGTTGATCCGACTTGGCATAAGCAACCTTGCAGGCGTCCCGTCAGTTGTTTTCGGCCTATTCGGCCTCGCATTTTTTGTCATATGGCTGAAGATGGGGGTGAGCATTATTGCCGGAGTATTGACACTTGCCGCACTGACGCTTCCGGTCATAATCGGCTCCACCGAAGAAGCGCTGAAATCAGTCCCCAACACGTATCGGGAGGCATCTCTGGCGCTGGGCGCCACCCGATGGCAGACGATCTACCGGGTTGTGGTTCCTGCCGCCCTCCCGGGAATACTCACCGGCGCAATTCTTGGTTTGAGCCGGGCGGCCGGAGAAACGGCGCCGATCATGTTTACGGCAGCGGTCTTTTATACGCCGGACCTCCCTGCTTCGCCGTTTGATAAAATAATGGCGCTGCCGTATCATGTCTATGTTCTGGCAACAGCCGGGACAAATATTGAAGCCACTCGTCCGCTACAGTACGGCACATCGCTTGTGCTGATCGCCCTTGTGCTTGGAATGAATCTTGCGGCAATCGTGTGGAGGGCAAGGCTTCGGAAAAAAATGAAATAAAGAGAATGATCATGATCGAAAATTATAAGATGAGTGTCAGGCATCTGAATTTTTATTACGGGAGAGCTCAGGCGCTTTATGATATCTCCTTGGATATTAAAAAGTCTCAGGTTACGGCGCTTATCGGACCCTCCGGCTGCGGAAAAAGCACTTTTATACGCTGCCTCAACAGAATGAACGATCTTATTCCCTCAAGCAGGGTTGAAGGTGAAATCATTTTCGATGATTTCGATATCAATACTCCTTCAGTTGATGTGGTCATGTTGCGGCGGCGTGTGGGAATGGTCTTTCAAAAACCCAACCCCTTTCCGAAAAATATTTTTGAAAACGTCGCTTATGGGCTGAGAGTCAACGGGGTGAAGGACAAAGCGTTTATTGAAAGCCGCGTCGAGGAGAGTCTAAAAAAAGCCGCTCTATGGGATGAAATCAGGGACCGCATTCATGAATCGGCCTTGGGGCTTTCCGGCGGCCAGCAACAGCGGCTTTGCATCGCAAGAGCCCTTGCCGTTGAGCCTGAAATCCTGCTTATGGATGAGCCTGCATCAGCCCTGGATCCGATAGCTACTCAGAAGATTGAAGACCTGATAGGCGAGCTCAAGGAAAATTATACGATTATTATTGTAACTCACAACATGCAGCAGGCTGCAAGAGTGTCCGATATGACAGCTTTTTTTTACATGGGAAAGCTTATTGAACTGGATGAAACCGATACTTTGTTTACACGTCCCCGGCTCAAACAGACTGAAGATTACATAACCGGCCGTTTCGGCTGATAAGCCGTTGTTCAAAAATAACCGTAACATTAAAATGCCGTGACCGGCATAAGGAGCCGTAACAAAATGGTCAGAAATGTAATTGTTATTTTGTAACGGCTCCTAACAAAATGGTCAGAAATGTAATTGTTATTTTGTAACGGCTACTAAGAGGTGAATATGGCAAAACATTTTCAGAGAGAACTTGGAAAAATCAAAAAAAGCATCTTGAGCCTGGGTGCTATTGTGGAAGACCGGGTAAGGCTGGCCATAAAAAGCATTGATGGCAGGGATGCCGCCATTGCAGAGCAGATTGTCAATATGGACTATGAAATAGATGAAATGGAAGTGGAGATTGAAGAAGAATGCCTCAAGGTGCTTGCGCTGCATCAGCCGGTTGCCGTGGATCTCAGGTTTCTGGTGAGCGTGATTAAAATCAACAATGATCTTGAAAGAATAGCGGATGAAACAGTAAATATCGCCTATCGCATCAAAACCATTTCAAAAAATATAGAGTGCAGGTTCATTTTTGATTACGCGCTGATGGCCGAAAAAGCGAGCACCATGCTCAGGATGAGTCTTGATGCCATGGTTAGGCTTGATACGGATATGGCTTTTAAAGTCTGCCTGCTGGATGATGATGTTGATGTTTTTGTTCAGAATGCATATGAACAGCTTAAACTGTCTATTATTCAGACACCTGAGAACGCAGGCACTTTGATTAATATGTTCTTGATTTCACGGCATATTGAACGCATCGCCGACCATGCAACCAATATTGCCGAGGAAGTCATCTATGTGACGGATGGCGAGATTGTCCGTCACGGGAAGTTTTAAAACGGATTGATGTTGAATAACCGGGAGGTGTTTTCAAATATTTTTAGAGAAAGCTCTTCAGGGTCTTCTTTTCTTATTTCTGCAACCTTTAAAAGGACTGATTTTACAAAAGCAGGCTCGTTGCGCCGGGTGTTGTTTTTTTCCGGGGCAGGTGTCAGATAAGGCGCATCTGTTTCAACAAGGATTCGTTCAACCGGGATAAGAGGTACAAGGTTTCGCAGGTCAGCCCCTCTCGGCATGATGGTAACGATTCCGGTTATGCCGATGTAAAGCCCCAGATTAAGGCATTCTTTCAGCTCCTTTTTGTTTCCGCTGAAACAGTGCATAACTCCTTTGCTTTCTTTATTGAAATTGGATTTTAATATTTCAAGAAACCTGCCTTTGCTTTCTCTTTCGTGGAATATCAGCGGGAGGCCAAGTTCATCTGCGGCTTCAAGCTGCTTTATAAACCATTTTTCCTGGATATCTCCCGGTGAAAACATCCGGTTGAAATCGAGTCCTATTTCTCCCCAGGCTTTAACTTTACGATTTTCTGAAAGATCCTTCAGAAAATTTACTGTTCTGTCGCTGCATTCTTTCGCATCGTGCGGATGTACACCTACTGAGGCATAACAACCGGAATTTTCTTCAGCAATTTTAACGGCTTTTGCAGAGCTTTTACCGTCTATACCGACTATCATTATTTTGCTGACTCCGGCAATTTTAGCTCTATCTATTACGAAATCTAAATCCTTTTCATATGCCCGGTCATCCAGATGTGAGTGGCTGTCAAATAATTTCATTTAATCCCCGTGTTTTTGCTGCAGGTTAATATTCATGTGATTTTTGTTAAATGCATGATGCGTTTAGCATTTAAAATTGAATATTTCAAGATAGCGGTTTCTAATATTAATCAATTAAATTTTGAAGTTGATTTAATGGACATAATGTGGTCTTTAGAATCCTTGTAAAATTGGTTCATCGGTTATTTGTGACTTCAAGTGGCAGGCATAATGGAAAATACTGCCGTATTATATAATATATTAATTATTTGTGCTGGAGGTTGTGATGTTTAAAATTGTAAAACGCGAAGAAATGGCCGGGGGCACTGTGATTCTGAATGAAATCGAAGCGCCTTTAATTGCCGGGAAGGCAAAGCCAGGCCAGTTTGTGATTCTTAAGGCCAATGAAACAGGGGAGAGAATTCCGCTTACAATGGCGGATACAGACCTGCAGAAAGGCACGATAACCGTAATATATATGGTTGTTGGAAAATCGACGGCTCTTTTCAAAACACTGAAAGTAGGGGAAGGCTATAAGGATGTTATAGGCCCCCTGGGAAAGCCTACCCACGTTGAAAAGGTCGGGACTGTCGTCTGCGTTGGAGGCGGAACAGGTGTTGCGGTTCTGCATCCGATTACAAGAGCGCTGAAAGAAGCCGGGAACCATGTTATCGCTATTATAGGAGCGAGAAACAAGGGGCTTCTTATTCTTGAGGACCAGATGAAGGCTGCGTCAAATGAGCTTCATGTGTGCACCGATGACGGGTCATACGGGCATCACGGATTTGTTACAGAAGTTTTAAAAAAGATGCTTGAAACAAAGGACGTAAAGCTTGTTGTGGGAATAGGCCCTGTCCCCATGATGAAATTCGTATCCAAGATGACAAAGGAATTTAATGTCAAAACACTTGTAAGCCTCAATCCTATAATGATTGACGGAACAGGAATGTGCGGAGGGTGCCGTGTATCGATCGGGGGCGAGACAAAATTTGCATGTGTGGACGGCCCCGAATTCGACGGCCACCTGGTTGATTATGACGGCCTCATGCAGCGTCTCCAGGCATATTGTGACGAAGAGAAGGAATGTTACGGTACTTTCTGCAAGTTAAACCCGTAGTCTCCTTTTCATTGTTTGTTATGACCGGTTATCAATTTTAAATAGTTCGGTTCAATCGGAATTCTTACACGGAGGATTATATGGCTGAAGAAGAGGTAAAAAAAGGAAAGAAAGAAGCGATTCCAAGGCAGCCCATGCCGGAGCAGGCTCCGGAAGTTAGAAGAAGAAATTTCAAGGAGGTTCCGATCGGATATACTCCTGAGGCTGCGTTGCTGGAGGCGCAGAGATGCCTTCAATGCAAAAAACCAGGCTGTGTCGACGGCTGCCCGGTCCAGGTTGATATTCCGGGTTTTATAAATCATATAAAAGAAGGGAATTTTACCGAGGCAGCAAGACTGTTATGGCAGAAGAACTCTCTTCCTGCAGTTTGCGGAAGGGTATGCCCGCAGGAGATACAGTGTGAAGGAAATTGTATTGTCGGAAAGAAAGGCCAGCCTGTTGCAATAGGGAATCTTGAAAGATTTGCCGCCGATTATGAGAGGATTAACGGAAAAGGAGAGCTTCCTCCCAAAGCGCCGCCAACAGGCAAGAAAGTCGCTGTTGTCGGCTCTGGACCTTCCGGGCTTACAGTTGCAGGCGATCTTATTGCCAAAGGGCATGAGGTTAAGGTGCTTGAGGCCTTTCATAAACCGGGCGGGGTGCTTGTTTACGGAATTCCGGAATTCAGGCTTCCGAAAGATATCGTATTTTCAGAAGTTGCCTTTATGGAAAGACAGGGCGTAAAGCTTGAATGCAACAGTGTTGTGGGAAGAACCGTAACACTCGATGAGCTGTTTGCCCAGGGCTATGATGCTGTTTATGTCGGTGTTGGAGCCGGACTTCCGACATTCATGAATATTCCCGGCGAAAACCTTATCGGAGTTCTTTCCGCAAACGAATATCTGACCCGCGCAAACCTCATGAAGGCCTATCTCTTTCCGGAATATGATACTCCTATTGTCAAGGGTAAGAATGTCGTTGTCCTCGGCGCAGGAAACGTTGCAATGGATTCTGCAAGAACCGCGATGCGCCTTGGTGCGGATAATGTCAAAATTGTTTACAGA
>JAGVOC010000082.1 GCA_020052975.1 Desulfobacterales bacterium
CCCATTTTACAGGCGTTTGCGGAGGATTGCTATGCAACTGAAAACACCACATCCTGGGAACAGCTTGAATTACAAGGGATATCACTGGGACAGTAGTGACTATATATATATCGTAACAATTCGGAAAAAATTGCACTATTTTGAGGTTGACGTAAAGGAAGAAAAAGCCGTTTTAGCGCATAAACGGGGGGAGCTCGAAGGGCTCTTTACTGCCGCCGCCATTCACAATCGTGGGGGCGCGTATAGCGCGGGGACACAGGATAAACTTTAAGCCAGCAAAGTAGACCTAGACCAATCAGCGAAGGCAATCAAAAGCCTGTCCATCTCCGCTTGAATGTCGTATTCATTCCTGCAGGTTCCATCTTCCCTCTTCAAATTAACCAACATCATAGCGGAGAGATTAATCGGTCTTTTTAGTACATGTTCAGAAAAAGAGGTGGTAAAACCCGCTCCCACTCCTGCCGCAGCTTCAGGAAAACTTTGAAGCATATTCAAACCTCCAAGGTGTTCAAAAGACCTGTCTTGCGCCTCCCTGCCAAATAAACCCGTACAAAAACCTACAACTGAAAAAACGTCTTGCAATAAACAAGTGTTCAAGCTCGGGACCATATCTCCTGGCTCAACAAGAAATATGCCTCCGTCTGAACCAGCGTTTTCCGGCTGCCTCAAAGTATGTCCAATTGATAATCCAATAATTTGCAGGTCCACCATAGGCATCCGCTCTACTCCCCGTGAACTGGCTTGAATCGGCGTCAAGGCCCAGCTCACCCTGGCAACCGGACGGCCAGACAGGTTCAAAGCGTGATTGGCACCGAGCATCGAACCAACCGGCTTCAAAACGCGTAAATTATCACTACCTCTTATTCCCACTAATTGCACAAAATAATCCTTTCAAATTTTGGCTTGTCTTTCATGTATCTTTATCGTACCGGATTTCGGTAAATTTCAGTCTTTTTGAAAGATTGATAGATTAACGTGAATTATTACAACGTAAAGGGATTAAGCTCTTGGAGAGATCCCTGGCAGGTAATTGTGAATATCATCCAATATTGCCGCTAATTCTTCGCGTGCTTCGTCCGCGCTTTGATATCGGTCTTGCCGGTCAAAAGCCGTTAATTTCAGCACAAAATTCCATATCCTGTTTCCTTTCTCGTCCCCAAAAAGTTCAGTCAACCTTTTGTGGGGAAGAGATTCCTCATCACGCTCAACCTCCGCCCTTTCGATCAATCTTGTTATTCTCTCTCTTTTGTCCGGATCAGTTATCTCATTAAGCCTTTTCCTGTAGCCAGGTACAATCCTTAGGGATTTTTGGCCTGGGTCTAACACCAATCTTTCCCAAACCCGGTCTTCTTTCATTATGTAAAGAACCTCATCCCTGCCAACCATCGCGTGGGGAACGCCGAACGGATCTTTATCCTTAATTTTTCTGGAAAAAATCCGTTTTGGATCAGTATACCCTTCAAAAGGTCGGCAATTCTGAAGTATTTGGTAAAGTACAATTCCGAGAGAATACAGATCTGTACGGAAATCAACACTTCTTCCTTCCTTAATTTGTTCCGGAGAGGCATAAGCAGGTTTCCCGGCAAAAAGGCCAGCCGGCACCGATTCAAGTCTCCAACCTAATCCAACATCAATGATCTTGACTCCATCAATCTGCCAATTGAAGTTTTCTCCCGGCATGAACATGATATTTCCCGGGCAAATGTCCCCATGCACAATCCCAACGCCGTGCAAGGCATTCAGCCCCTCCAGGACATCCTTGAACGCGTTCAAAACCGCGATCGTAAAAACAGCTGTGTCGCAAAAATAAGCCTCAAAGTCGCCTTTATACTTGCTCAAATTCGGCCTCAATCGGTTCAAATCAAAAAAGCAAGCACCTTTGATATACTTAAAAACAATGAAGTCGTCCTTGTCTCCGATGGCAACCAGATCAACAATATTTTTCTTCCCATATCCTAAAACTTCCAGCGCTCGCGCTTCAGCCGTTATATTTTCTTGATTTTTTTGGGTTTCTTCCGGGGTCGAGCCTTTCAAAGCCACCTTGATCACCACATCTTCGTTCTTGCGTTCATCCCTGCCAAAATAGATTAAGCCTAATCCACCCTCGTTAATGACCCCCAAGATACGAAATCTCCCGCCAAGCAAATCCCCCTGCCGTAAACTTGTCAGGTCAAGCTTTGGATCAGACGGCACACGGTCAATAACATCAGCATATGTAATTCTATGTAAGCAAAGCGACTTTCGCACTGCAAGCGGAGAAGGTACAAATCTTCCTTGAAAAACTGCTTGACGATCGCCGCATTGGGGAGGCAAAGGAGGAGGTTGGGTATGACAAAGCTTACCTTTTAACCTTCTACTCTGATTTGGAGCTAATAGCTGTTTTGTTGCTATCTTTCCAGTGGTTCCATGACCATCCATTTTTATGTCATCTCCTGGCTCTATGGCCTTCTATACATACCCTTCTATAGAGAGCTCCGAAAAACTAGGCATTTCTACCGCCCTTCAGAACTCCCACATATCTATCGATGGATTCCGGCAATGATTTCACTCTTTCTGAAA
>JAGVOC010000095.1 GCA_020052975.1 Desulfobacterales bacterium
CTGTATTCTCATATAAATACTGTCGGAGGATTCACAAGATGAACATCAGCAGGAAATTGGGAATTCTGGTTTTTTGTGGTGTGCCTGCCATAATTGGAGGCGGCATTGTTTATGCTGTTTTTGGCAGCTATGTTCCTGTTTTCGTATATGAAGTTCTTCTTTTACTTGCAGCCGGAGGATTTGCCGGCAAGTAAGGAAGATTTGACCTATCCAGTCAGGCGCAGAGGGGCAAAGGCATAAAGGCACAATGTCCCTTTGTGTCTTTGTGCCTATTAACTGGGAAGATAAGTATTTTCCCTGCCGCAATTACAATAATTTGATGACGATATCGATTATTGAGGAAACCAAATACAGTTTAGTGTCAATCCGGAAACAAATTATGGACAATATTGCGTTTCCAATTCGGAAATAGGCAATTTTGGGCAAGCTCAAGGAAAACAAGGGATTGCGCGGAGGCATACGTAATGTATGCCGCACAAGAAATCCCGCAGATTGACGCCGAGATCGCACAAAAGGGCCATTTCCGGATGGAAAATAGTTTAGTTTATAAGGCTACTCATTATGCAAACTGAAAAATTTACTGAGATTAGTATAGAGAGCGAGATGAAAAAGTCTTATCTCGATTACGCAATGAGCGTTATTATCGGGAGAGCTTTGCCCGATGTTCGGGATGGACTTAAACCTGTTCATCGTCGCGTTCTATTTGCAATGCGCGAACTTAAGAACGATTGGAATAAACCATATAAAAAATCAGCCAGAATTGTGGGTGATGTAATAGGTAAGTACCATCCTCATGGGGATACCGCAGTTTACGATACAATTGTCAGAATGGCCCAGAATTTTTCCTTAAGGTATCCACTTGTTGACGGGCAGGGAAATTTTGGTTCAATAGACGGAGACTCTCCTGCGGCTATGCGGTACACCGAAGTAAGAATGATGCGGCTTGCCCATGAAATGATGGAAGACATCGACAAGGAGACCGTTGATTTTGTTCCAAATTATGATGAGTCTCTGACTGAACCTTCAATTCTGCCTGCAAAGATTCCCTGTCTCTTGATAAATGGCTCCTCCGGAATTGCTGTCGGAATGGCAACGAGCATTCCTCCGCACAACCTTTCTGAAGTGGTGGGAGCAATAAAAGCTCTTATTGATAATCCTGATATTACCTGTGATGAACTCATAAAAATAATTCCGGGCCCTGATTTTCCGACGGCAGGAATCATTTACGGTAAAAACGGAATACATGATGCTTATTCCACAGGCAGGGGAAAAGTAAAAGTCCGGGCGCGTGTTATAGTTGAAACTGATAAAAGAACCCAGAGTGAAACGATTGTTGTTACTCAGCTTCCATACATGGTCAATAAGGCGGTTCTGATTGAGAAGATAGCAGAGCTGGTTCGTGATAAGCATATCGAAGGAGTAAAGTATGTAAGGGATGAATCCGACAGAGAAGGTATGCGGATTGCGGTTGGCCTTAAAAAAGACCAGATAGCAAAGGTGGTAATCAACCAGCTTTTCAAACATACCCGGCTGGAAACAAGTTTCGGGATTATTTTTCTTGCCGTTGTGGACAACAGGCCGGAGGTTTTGACATTAAAGGAGATACTCAAGTATTTTATACTTCACCGTAAGGATATTGTAATAAAGCGTACAAAATTCGACCTGAAAAAGGCCGAAGCACGCGCCCATATACTTGAAGGCCTCAAGATAGCCATAGAGAACATCGATGCTGTTGTTTCCCTTATCAAGCAGTCGAAATCACCCGCGGAAGCAAAGAACGGCCTGATTATCAAATTCAGCATGACTCCAATTCAGGCTCAGGCTGTGCTGGACATGCGCCTTCAGAGGCTTACAGGCCTTGAGCGGGAAAAGATAATTGATGAATACAGCATTATTCTGAAAGATATTGCAAGATACAAAGAGATCCTGGCGAGTGAACGACTGGTTCTGGAAATCATAAAGGATGAGTTGACCCAGATAATAAATGAGTATGGCGATTCCCGCCGCACCGAAATCGTTGAGGAATCAGAGGATATTTCCATCGAGGATATGATTGTTGAAGAGGATATGGTCGTAACTATTTCCAAGGACGGATATATCAAGCGAACACCCGCAAGCGTTTATCAGGCCCAGGGCCGCGGAGGCAAAGGGAAAATGGCAATGGGAACAAAGGAAGAGGATTTCGTAGCGCACCTTTTTGTCGCTTCCACTCACCATACATTCCTCTTTTTTACAAACCAGGGGAAAGTTTACTGGTGTAAGGTTTATGATATTCCGGAATCCGGCCGGACAAGCCGCGGGAAAGCGATTGTTAATCTTCTGAACTTTATCGAAGGTGAAAAACTGACGACCGTTCTTCCTGTAAAGGCTTTTGAGCCTGGTTCCCATGTCATTATGGCCACTAAAAAAGGCCTTGTAAAGAAAACAGATATTATGGCATACAGCCGTCCCAGAACAGGAGGGATTATAGCCTTAAATCTTGATCAGGATGATGAACTGATTGCAGCTCATATCACAGACGGAACGCTTAATGTTTTCGTGTGTTCGGCGATGGGCAAATCAATCCGTTTTCACGAATCGGATGTGCGTCCCACAGGCCGGGTTGCAGGGGGAGTGCGGGGAGTGCGTTTATCTGAAGGCGATCGTATTGTAGGTATGGAAGTCTTAAGTCATGGCCAGACACTCTTTGCCGTGACTGAGAACGGTTTTGGCAAAAGGACATCCATAGACGAATACCCCGTTCAGAAAAGAGGGGGAAGGGGAGTAATAGCCATTAAAACGACCGAACGTAACGGGCAGGTTGTAACAATACTCATTGTCGATGAAGATGATGACCTGATGCTGATGACCGACACAGGAAAGATTATCCGGACTCCCATCAGCGGTATTTCCGTTATAAGCCGCAATACGCAGGGCGTTAAGTTAATTAACAGGGATCCGGGCGAAAAAGTTATCGGAGCGGCAAGACTCGCTGAAAAGGATGAAATGAGTATCAATAAATCAGGCGGTATATTATGATGGACACGTAAAAAGTCCATCTTCAGGCCGAGGGCGATTAAGCCCCGGCCTGGGGTGAGGGTGGAACCGCTTGAATTTACTTCAAGCGGCGGGAGAGTCCGCCTAGGCGGATTTCCCGCCAAGTAAAAAGTCATTTATTTACTTTTTTATGAAGGCATTAATTTAGATGAAAAGTGAAGCTGACGTAAGCAGAGCAAGAATCGGTGTAGTCGGAGCAGGGAGCTGGGGCACTGCGATTGCCAATCTTCTTGGCAATAAGGGATTCAAAGTCGATTTCTGGGTATTTGAAAAGGAAGTAAAAGAACAGATCGAGGAATTCAGGGAAAATAGAATATTCCTTCCCGGAATACTGCTTTCTTCAAATATTTTTCCTTCAAATGATATTGCAAACGCAGTTACAGGCAAGGATCTTGTCGTAATAGTAGTTCCGTCCCATGTCATGCGTGATACGGCAAAAAAAATATCAGGTGTGATTTCCATGAATAGTGCTGTTGTGTCGGCCTCCAAGGGAATAGAGAACAACACATACTTGACAATGACGGGTGTCCTTAAGGAATGTATTCCGGTTATACCGGAAGGTAATTTTGTTGCTCTTTCAGGGCCGAGTTTTGCAGGAGAAGTGGCACGAAACTTACCCACTGCTGTTACCGCTGCATCAAAAAACCATGAGATTGCCGCTTTTGTTCAGCATATATTTGCCACCCCGTTTTTCAGAGTTTATACTAATGATGATGTTACAGGAGTTGAGCTGGGAGGCGCCGTCAAGAATGTAATCGCAATTGCTGCCGGGATCATAGATGGCCTTGGCCTCGGATTAAATACCAGGGCGGCGCTTATAACGAGAGGCCTCACTGAAATAAGACGGCTCGGATTGGCCCTTGGGGCAAAGCCAAGAACTTTCACAGGGCTTGCCGGTGTTGGTGATCTGCTTTTGACCTGTACAGGTAATTTGAGCAGGAATCATACTGTGGGGAAAAAGATAGGGGAGGGCATGAAGCTCAAAGAGATCCTTTCTGAAATGCGCATGGTTGCTGAAGGAGTAAAGACAGCCGAGTCTGTTTACAACCTTTCCCGGAAACTTGGTGTTGAAATGCCCATTTCCCAGGAAATATACCGTATACTTTATGAGGATGTTCCTCCGAAAGAAGCTGTCTACCGGCTTATGACGCGGGATCTCAAACAGGAAATGGATGAACAGTGACAAAAAAAATAAAGGTGAGGGGCACAGAAAAAGGCTTCGTGATAAATTCCTTTCATCGGACCTTTCAGGTTTCCATGATTACGAGGTTATAGAGCTTCTCCTGACCCTTGCCACTCCCCGCAAGGATTGCAAGGAGGCCGCTAAGGATGCCCTGAAAAGATTTAAAACTTTACAGGGAGTCCTTGAAGCTTCCCCTGATGAACTATGTGAAATTAATGGGATAGGCCCTGTAAATCTATTCGGGATCAAGCTTGTGCATGCTACTGCACACCGGTATCTTGAGAAAAGACTGATAAATAAAGATCCGATAAACAATTCGAATGAATTATTTGATTTTCTCAAGCATGATCTCAGGGATAAAAACATTGAAAACTTCAGGGTAATTTTTCTTGATGCTAAAAATAAAGTCATAAGAACCGAAACACTCTTTGAGGGGTCACTTACTTCCAGCTCCGTATATCCGAGGGAAGTTGTCCGGGCAGCTCTAAAATACCATGCCGCAGCCCTGATATTTGCCCATAACCACCCATCAGGGGATCCAAAACCTTCTTCTGAAGACATTTCTATCACACGGCAGCTCATTTTTGCCTGCAAGGTTGTGAATATAACTGTTCATGAGCACCTTGTAATAGGGGATAATAATTATTTCAGCTTTGCAGATAATGGTTATATCGAGAAAATCAACCGTGAATTTGAGATGCAAAGCAGGTAACTCTATTATTCCCTGCGGTCGAATCCGCCTCAGGCGGACCGATGCCTGCGGCCGGGAGCTTCAAACGGGAAAGAGCATAAAATATGGCAGACAGCAAGAAATATCCCTATTGTTTTGCAAAACTTGAAGTCGTTTTTCCTATGGGAGAAGATGGCTTGAGGAGCACTCCTGAGTCATGTTTCCCGTGCCATTTTAAAACTGAGTGCCTGCGCAAGGCAATGGATGGAAAGGAAGGCCTTTTGGTGAAGGAGGAATTGGTCGACAGGGCTTACGATTCAGGCATGATCGGGTTTATCAGAAGATGGTCTGAAAAGAAAGAGTTCCACCGGAAAATGCATGCGAAGAAAAAATAGTATCAGAAAGGAGGATATAATGAAAACCATAAGGGATGTTAATCTTTCAGGTAAACGCGTATTTATCAGGGTCGATTTTAATGTTCCTCTCGATGATAATCAGAAAATCACTGATGATACGAGAATACGTTTTGTAGTGCCTACTTTGAAATATGCAATCGAAAATAAGGCAAAACTGATAATTGCCTCCCACCTGGGGAGACCAAAAGGAAAAGTTGTCCCCAAAATGAGTCTTGCGCCTGTTGCAGAATGCCTTAGTGAATATCTCGGGAAAGATGTGAAAATGGCGCCCGACTGTATAGGACCTGATGTGAAGTCTATCATATATTCGATGTCGGATGGAGATATAGTGCTTCTTGAAAACCTTAGATTTCATCCTCAAGAAGAGAATAATGACGATGCTTTCGGAAAAGAACTGGCACAACTTTGTGATATATATGTTAATGATGCTTTTGCAGTTTCCCACAGGGCAAATGCTTCTGTTGCCGCAATAACAGAGTATGCCCCTGTATCGGTTGCAGGATTTCTGCTTCAGAAAGAACTGGAATATTTTCAAAAGGCCATGATGAACCCGGAGCGGCCTCTTGTGGCTATCGTCGGAGGGGCTAAGGTTTCAAGCAAACTTGCGGCTCTCGAAAACATGATTCAGCGCGTGGATAAACTGTTGATAGGCGGGGCAATGGCCAATACTTTCCTTAAAAGCAAGGGAATTGATGTTGGAAGCTCGAAAATCGAGGAAAATCTCGTAGAAGTTGCGGCATCAATAATTAATAAAGCCTGTGAAAAGGGTGTTAAATTATATCTTCCTGTTGATGCTGTTGCGGCAGACTCTTTTGATCCCAATGCCGTGACAAAAATTGTTCCGATTAATGAAATCCCTTCCGGCTGGATGGTGCTCGATATAGGTCCTACAACATCACTGCTGTTCTCAGAAGCGCTTAAAGATGCCAGGACAATAATCTGGAATGGCCCTCTCGGAGCGTTTGAAATGGATGCCTTCAGCAAGGGGACAATGTCAATGGTCCACGGTGTCGCAAATTCACAGGCTCTTACCATTGTTGGCGGAGGGGATACCGATCTGGCTGTTCACAAGGCAGGAGAAGCTGATAAAATAACCTTTATATCAACCGGCGGTGGTGCTTTCCTTGAGTTGCTGGAAGGCAAGACATTGCCTGCTGTTTCAGCCCTGATCAGGGCCGGACAAAAAACCTGATAATATGAGAGCTTGATAATAATTTATGAATTTCTTTTCCCGCCGGAACCTTATTGTGACTGGCATCGTTGTTTTTTCTCTGGCTTTGCCGGTATACATATACAGAATACCATTATGGGATCAAATGGTATTTTACTATGATTTTTTTACGGACAGGGAAAAGATCAAGGCTCTTGTAGGTTCATTCGGTGCTGCTGCTCCTGCAGTATTTATATTGATTCAGGTATTGCAGGTTATTTTTGCGCCGGTTCCCGGAGAGGCTACAGGTTTTATCGGGGGATATATTTTTGGAGCTGTGAAGGGCTTTATATTTTCTACAATTGGGCTTACAGCAGGTTCCTGGATCAATTTTATGATAGGCAGGTTTTTGGGAAAACATTATATCCGAAAAGTAATTCCGTCCGCTTCTTTGCAGAAATTCGACACCGCCTTAAAACATCAGGGAATATTTGTTATAATCATTCTATTCATATTCCCCGGTTTTCCTAAAGACTATCTTTGCCTGTTTCTTGGGATAAGCTCGATTCCAATCAAAGCACTTCTTATTATTGCCGCCCTGGGGCGAATGCCGGGAACTTTTATGCTTAGCCTTCAGGGAGCATCCCTTTATGATAGATCTTACAAAGCTTTTGTGTTGATAACGGTTTTTTTTATAGTATGTGCAATAATAGGTTATGTATATCGTGAATATCTGTACCGGTGGATTGACAAGCTGAACAACAAGTGAATACGGAAAAAACAGAATTCAGACGGCAAAGTAAAAAGCTCATTATGCAAGGCGCGCGAATCTTGAGGAATGAAGCGTACTTTTTGGTGCGCTGCAATGACGAAAGATGAAGCGCAACACAGCAGAATGACTTTTTACTTTGCCGTCGTTATTGACTGAAAGATGAATTGATGTTATCAGTGTTATCAGGAACAGAGGGGAAGGGTTCTTTTAAACAAAACAGGTTTATATGAGAATACAGGAGTCAGAATACAGAATACAGAAGAAAAACAATACCATGGTTATTCTGGCTCCTGACTCCTGGCTCCTGTATTCTCATGCTTCATTGAGCCCGCTCCGGGCATGGCTGTTAGTCGGTTATCATATTTGGAACAGGAGAAGAAATTGACATTCTGGAGTGTCAGGGAATCGCTGAGCCAGGCAAGCAAGCTTAGACGCTCTTATTACGAACTCTTAAGAGATGAGCTTGACCATTTCATGCTTCAATATGCGCTGGTTGATTCCTATAATAACTTTTTAAGCAAAAATACTGCCTACCCATTCGTTGAAAAACGCGAACTCAAGCCCCGTGCACGCATATCTGATATTGAACATGAATCTCAGAACACCTTTCTTGTTATTTTCGTTGAAGATATTATCTCTGCCAATCATAAAAAATATATCAGATTTTTTGATATTAATAAAACAACGAAAGACAATATTATAAGTTCAAAGACACTTACCCTTTCCAATAAGTTTGACAGGACTCAGAAATTCCTTGATTCAGCCCGGTTTTTTGATTTTATGCGAATACTGCTCCCTGTTGATTATTCCCTTCTTATCCAAAGAGATCCGGCAAGCAGAATTAATGACAGGTATGCTCTGACCCATTTTCATGTCCGCATAGACTGGCCTGTAGCGGAAGCAGCCGAAGATCTCGCGCGGAGTCTCCGTTATATTTCGAAGGATATTTATGAAAAGGGAGACAAGTATGCCGAAGATATCCAGAAGAAATATTTTGAATATTACGGACTGCCTGTTATGGCGGGCGGCAGGAGAACTGCCGCAATAGTTGCTGCGCAGTATCTGAAAAGGATTCCCTGCATTACGACTGTTTATGCCGGAAGCAGCGGATCAAGGGCGCTGATAAGAATTTCGGAACGGGGTGTTTCAAAGGCGATATTAATGAAGCTTACCGAGGATGAAATAATACGGATAGCAGCTTTAAATAATATGTCACCGCTTACTTTCAAAAAACATTATGTTGTAGCGAGGGACAGGAAGGATAATATTTGTATCTTTCAGGTGACATATTTTTTTACTAATCCCGCAAGGCCGCCTGACGACGGAAAGTTAAGGGAATTAAAACCGGATCTCTACTGGCAGACAGTGGATTCCCAATATATTCTTCCAAAACCCAGAACCTGGAAATATCCTCCCCTGCCGCATAATATCATCTACACATGACGGCTTTGTAAAAAGTCATTCTGCTGTGTTGCACTTCATCTTTCGTCATTGCAGCGTACTAACATGTACGCTTCATTCCTCAAGATTCGTGCGCCTTGCATAATGA
>JAGVOC010000259.1 GCA_020052975.1 Desulfobacterales bacterium
ACGCGGCTCACCAAATGCGTCCCTATCGTCTAGCCTGGCCTAGGACATCGCCCTTTCAAGGCGGTAACACGGGTTCAAATCCCGTTGGGGACGCCAATTCTCAAAATCGATTCCTTTGGCAATCATGTCAAAGGGTTTTTTATAGACAGGATATAGGTTTCCGTCTTTTAAAGAACAGTTCGAAAGTACTGTTCTTAGCAATTTAGCCCTTTCCTGATGATTCTGTCTCAAATACAGAGAATAAGCCTTGTTAGCCAGTTCTAAAATACGAATTCCCTCATCATAATAACTCTGATTAGCGTTTAAATGAGCTTTAACCCATCTTCCGCAGTTACTGCTCAAATTTCGTAAAAAATGAGGATAGGCAATCAGTAAACCCGCATCAATTCTTGATAGAGAAATACCATATTTCAAAAATCGCATGTAGTGCAAAATATCAGTGAAGACCAAAAGTACACAGTTCTATGTGAACGATCTCATAGAAAATATTTCGAGACGAAATATCAGAGA
This sequence comes from Desulfobacterales bacterium, assembly GCA_020052975.1. Next base: position 511 of record JAGVOC010000259.1, read on the forward strand.
CGGCATGGTGTAATATTTATGAAGATGAGTCTTGCAATTTTCCACCACAAAATAGACAATAAAGGCATGAAAGTGGTGGAAAATGATAAAGTCATCAGTGGAATGCTTCGGGATGAATTAAAGCGCTGTCAGGAGATGCTTGACAGCCTTGAGAAAGCTGTCTCCGATCTTCCGAAAGGTATGATAAATGAACGCAAGAAGCGGTATAAAGATAAGGTGTATTCTTACTACTATCTAAAATACCGTGAAGGTGAGAAAGTCTTCAACAAGCATATTGTAAAAAAGGAATTACAGGATATATTGAAAAAACTTGAACTGAGGAAAAAGTACGAGAAGGAAATGCAGTCATATAAGAGGAAAATTGCTTATCTGAGCAAGATCATACGTGTCAGGTGAACAAAGGAATTGAATTCCTTATTTATAAATCTCTTTTCTGTGGCCTACCTTGTGAACAGTGATCATCTTTTGGTCATGATTGATATCATAGATAACCCGCCAATCACCGACTCTTAACTTAAACAGTCCTTCATATTTCCATTTGAGAGGTAGAGGCGAAATAGCCTCAATATTCTGAGTAAGCCATTTGAGTTTATTTAAAATCCTTTGGGCGACAGCTTTATCAAGCGATGAAAAGGAGATCTTCCCTTCATCGCTGAAATCCAGCTTGTAATTTACCACTTAAGTCCTAATTCAGAAGCTACTTTTTCAACAGGAATTCTTTTTTTCGATTTTAATGACTTTTTTAATGATTCCTCGACTTCGGGCCGGAGTTCCAGACCATAATCAGGGTCAATAAGTTCCTGTAAGGTGTCTCTGATTAGAGACTTAAGCTCTTTAACCGTCATGTCACTGACCTTTCTTTCCTTTACGGCTGTAGACATCTTTAATCCCCTTTCAGTCTTGAATATACACTATTTTAACTGAAATGAACAGGATACAGCATGTTTGATTTAAGATGTTTATATGCTGCCTTTTGCATCAACCAGGTTCGAAATTCATCAATAAAGGGACGCCAGCAAAAGAAAAGGGTTGCAGAGATGCAACCCTTTTCTTTATAGTTCATCCCCGGTTCGAGACTGTTTCCAATCCCCCAAAGTTTTTGTTACCATAATACCACCCTGATTTGGATCGGGGCACTCACATAAATTAAAGATAAGGGAGGATTTGTCAACACCTTGCAAATTGTTGAATATGCCGATCTTGACACATCGCGGGTCGATCGTCAGTACCAAAAAATTATCGGCTTTCTCGAAAAAGATGATTTCCATTCCGCTGGGGTCAAGAAACTGGCAGAACATGATCTTTACAGGGCAAAGCTTGACGACAAGAACCGCCTGCTTTTCAGGATTGTGACATTCAAAGGGGCGCGTTATGCCCTGATACTGGAGGTTGTGCTCAATCATGCCTATGATAAATCAAGGTTTCTGAGAGGCGTCCGTGTTGATGAAAAAAAGATACCTCCACTTGAAGAATTTAATATCGCAAAGGAAAGTCTTCCGTCTCTCATCTATATGAATCCTTCGAACGCGCGATTTCATCTTCTTGACAAGATAATCTCCTTCGCCCCGGAGCAGCAGGAAGCATATCAGTATCCTGCGCCGATTATCATCATCGGCCCGGCCGGCAGCGGGAAAACCGCTCTTACCCTTGAAAAGATGAAAAAGGTTCATGGGCAGGTTCTTTATGTGACATTGTCCCGGCACCTTGCGGATAACTCAAGAAATATCTATTACGCTCACCGTTACGAAAACGACGACCAGGAGATTTCATTCCTGTCCTTCAGGGAATTCCTTGAGACGATGCGGGTGCCCGAAGGCAGGGAAATCACTTACAGCATCTTGTCCAAATGGCTCCGGCGGTTTCCAAAACAGCAGCGTGTTTCCGATACTCATCGCTTGTACGAAGAGTTCCGCGGAGTTATCACAGGCTCCGTTGTTGACGCGCCGTGGCTGAGTCGTGAGGATTATCTGACTCTTGGCGTCCGGCGGTCCATTTATCTTGCCGATGAGCGTGAACTTGTCTACACGTTGTTCGAAAAATATCTTTCTTTTCTTAAAGAAAACAGCTATTACGATCCCAACATCCTGGCGCACCGCTACCTGAAACATGTCCGGCAGATATACGACTTCATCGTGGTCGATGAAGTCCAGGATATAACAAACATTCAGCTTCAGCTCATTCTCAGGAGTTTAAAAAACCCCGACCACTTTATCCTGTGCGGTGATTCCAATCAGATTGTACACCCCAATTTCTTCTCATGGAGCAATCTCAAGTCCATGTTCTACAGTGCTGAATCGATGGAAAGCAGAAAGATAACGCGGATCCTGCAGTGTAATTTCCGCAATTCAGCGGCAGTAACCGACCTGTCGAACAATATACTCAGGATCAAACAGAAGCGCTTCGGTTCCATTGACAGGGAAAGCAACTATCTCATGAACAGCTTATCGGAGCAAACCGGCGAGATTATCTTCGTGAAAGATACAGATACGGCGAAACGGGAGCTGAGCCGGAAGACACGTCGATCCACTAAATTTGCAGTGCTTGTTATGCGCGACGAGGAAAAAGACTCCGTGCGTCAGGTTTTCGATACGCCTCTTCTCTTCAGTATTAAGGAAGCAAAGGGCCTCGAGTACGAGAATGTCATTTTGGTGAATTTTATTTCCAATGAACGCGATAGTTTTGAGGAGATAATAAATGGGGTTAGCCGGGAAGATTTGGATGGCAATCTTGAATACATGAGGGGCCGTGACAAGACCGATAAATCTCTGGAAGTGTATAAGTTCTTCATTAATTCCCTTTACGTTGCAGTTACCCGGGCAGTGCAGAGGCTTTACCTGATAGAGAGCGACACCGGCCACCCCCTCATCCGGCTGCTTGGAATACAGAACGCCCGGGACAATGTGACCGTCGAAGTGAAGCAGTCAAGCCTTGAGGAATGGCAGGCGGAGGCGCACAGACTGGAGCTTCAGGGCAGGCAGGAACAGGCTGATGAGATCAGGCGTGATATACTGAAAACGCAGCCCGTGCCATGGGATGTGCTCACCCATGAAAGAGTACTTGAGCTTTTCGCCCGCGCCTGTGACAGCAAAGAGATTTCGCAAAAGCCCAAAAAGATGTTATTTGAATACAGTCTTTTTTATGACCACCCAGGTCTTATCGAGGGACTCAGTCTAAAAGGATTTGACAAGGCAAAACGGATTTTTTTTCTGCAACAGGGCAGACTATCCTTCAACCGGTCTCTGTATGATCAGCAGAGGGCAAATCTCTCAACAAGATACTTACAGGGATATGCAGGCAGATTCTATAAAGACATTATCAGGCAGTGTGAGCTTTATGGCGCAGACCACCGCACAGTTTTCAATAAGACGCCCTTGATGCTTGCAGCAAGCGTAGGGAATACAGCGCTTATTCAGGAATTACTTTCGGCCGGCGCTGATACCGAATTGACCGACAATTACGGCCTGACAGCTTGGCAGGGCGCTTTGCAACGGATAATGCAGGACAGAAGATTTGCCGCCGAGTTATTCCCCGGAGTGCACGAGATGCTGGCGCCCTCAAGTGTAAGCTTAAATGCGGATGACCGGTTAATCAAAATTGATGGCCGTCAGGGCGAGTTTCTGCTGTTCCACATTTTCTTTGCTGCCTTGCACAATCGGATTCACCGCTATGTCCCTTTCACCGCCGTCGAACTGACGGAAATAGCAGCGTCACTGCCCGATAGCGTCATCCGCGATTACAGGAAAAAACGCGCGTATATATCGGCTCTGCTTTCAAAAAATGAAACGAACAGCGCCAACCCATACTGCAAGAAACTATTCAAACGAAAAAGAACCGGTCATTATATCCTTAATCCAAATATCTCCATACGACAAAAAGAGGATTGGATTGCTATCTACCATCATGCCAATATCGAGCTTATTGAGAAGACTGCTCCGGAAAGCGATAAATATTTACATGCAACTATTCGGTCTCTGACTTCTGATGAATATGAAGACATCTTTTGAAATTTAGGTGCGTGACAAAGACAGGAGAGGGGATGCACTTTGCTTGAGTTTACGAGGGCAATGTGCAAGGGTAAGGAAGGGGTGAAAATGTGACGAGTCAGTCTATACTTTCGGTCTCATTTCTTTTTTTTCTTAGATTCTTTCAGATCGCTTAGTATTTTCGTAATGACAGGTTCTATAGCAGGCAACTCTTTTTTTACTACTGCCCATACAATTTTATAATCAATCCCGAAATAGAAATGAGTGATCTTATCCCTCATCCTTGCCATATCCGTCCAGGGAAGTTCTTTGTATTTTGTCCTTATTGCCTTTGGTATATTCTTGGATGCTTCCCCGATATTTTCGATCTTGAATGCAACAGCACTTCTGGTCTTCTCATCGGCAAGAAACTCCTTGCGATTCATGTTGCCGACGAACTCTTTTATATACCGAATTGCGTCATAAATATCCTGGATGAAGAGCTTCCATTCCCTCTTCATATGTAGACAACCTCTTTCAGTATGATTTTTTTAAGTTGAGGACGTATGCCGCCTTTTCTGACGAGGTCAACCTTTTTCCTGAGAAGTTTCTCCAGATACCGTTCCATCTCTATGAACTTGAGAAGGCCCGGAATATTTCTCTGATCAAATTCAACGAGGATGTCAATATCGCTTCTCTTTTTCTGCTCCCCGCGCACAAAAGACCCGAAGATCCCTATCTCGCTTACCTTATATTTCCGGCTTACCTCTGCCTTGTGCTCTTTAAGGATTTTCTTGACTTCTTCGATTGTGCTGGCAGCTCTCTTCATAGGCATATTTTAGCAATTTTATGAGGGTTTTACAGATAAAAGTTAATTTTCTCTATCTGCAATGGATCTAAAGGATTTTCAATGATGAGGATATTGTTGTCTATCTTTGATTCTGTTTCTGCCTTTAATAACAATCCGTTTTTTGCAGTCAATTTGCTGATGATTACATCATTGAAAACAAAGCTTTCAGATTCAGCAAGTTTCACAGAATCAAAACTTATTTCATTTCCATCAACAGAGAGACCTTTATAATTTTGCAGTTTCACACCTTTTATTACTGCTGGATTTGGCGGAGAATATGAAGGATTTGATTGAGAAACCGTGTTATAATTTGAAGGATATTGTGTTGCTCCATCGTCGGATGTTGCAGATGGAGAGATGTCCGAGGGAAGTTCATCAGGAAACTCATTAGTAGTTGCTGCGTGGTGACTTGGCACCAAGGTGAGAAATAAAATCAAGATAACATAATGGGTTCTTTTCATTTTTTATTGGACTTTCTTCTTTATCATTTCAATCCTTTTTTTAGCTTCTTCACTTCGTTTTCCCCCCAACGAGATATATTTTTCAAGTAGGTGGATTGTTTTTTTGTAATCTCTTTTTTTATATTGAACAATTGCCAAGTTCCAATAAGAATCTTTTTCAGAGCCAGTAGCTATCGCTTTTTCAAATAGTTCTTCTGCCCGATTTAAATTATTTTTTTCATTGTATGCTGCTCCAAGCTCATTAAAAAAATATCCGCTTCTGTTATCTTGTTGATTTGCATATTGTTCTCCTAATGCAATGACTTCATCATATCTTTTTTCAGAATTCATCTGTTCCATTCTCTTTGCAATATTTTCATACAGGTTTTCATGGTTTCTTGGTATGCTTTCTTCGCCCTGTGAATTCTTTGCTTTTAATCCGATGCCGATAGCAATTGTTGCAAGAATTCCTTTTTTCATAAAGTCTCTTCTGTCCATCCCTTTTATCAGTTTCTCATAATTCTCTGCTAGTCTTGTTTCAAGTGTCTGCATGATTTCCCTCACTTTGAAATTCTTCCTTTTATCTTCAAAATCCTTTCCCCTCAATCCCTTGTGATGAACTTCAGAGTCAATCGCCAGATTGTTGTCCTCTTGTTACCCTTCTGGAGGACAACTTTTTTATGGAGTCTTGTTTTAATAAGAGACGCGATATCCTGCCATGTCTGGTTTTTTGAAACCACAACAACAAGATCAACGTCCTTGGTGGTTCGGGGTTCAACCCATGCCGAAAGAGCTAGGCCGCCTATCAAGGCATAGTCAGCAATAAATCCTTCCTTTTTAAGTCCGTCAAAGAAAATGATGGTTTTTTCAAAGGATTCAACAATAGATATCATTTCTATCATTTCTTCTTCACTGCCTTCTGTACCGAATGCTTTATAATTAGGGACAATTCGAGGAGTTCAAGGGATATTTCTATGTTTTTCCCTTTCGGGATTAGATTCTTCTTCATGGTTCTGTTATCTGAAAGTATACATCGACCGAAAATCTCTTGTGCCGTCTTCTTTCCTCCATACCATCCTTTCGGCCAAGTTCGCCTGATACAATTAATTGTTCAGGATCTCTCCGGAATATTGCGAGGCCTCTTCCATAAAGTATTACAAAAACAATAGAAAAATGAAAGCGACCGGAAAGCATGCACGATTGACTTCAAACCCTGCCTTTGTTACTGTATCCCTTGCCATGAAGCAACTATTCTTTTCGTTTTGCCTTCTCTTCTTTCTTCCAGGTTCAGTATGTGCATTTGACGGGCCTTTGCAGGTCCGGAATCAGTTCCCTCTCTTTCTCCCGGTCAATGCACCTTTTTTGGAAAAGCCCGCAATCGAGACGTCCTTCAGCGCAGTTCTTTCACACTCGAGCATCTATCTTGTGGACAATTCCGCAAAGTGGGGGATGGGGCTTGATATGGAGATAACCGAACTCAATCTCCGGGCGAAAAAGAACCTGCACGACTTCCTCGAAATCGGGATTGAGTTGCCGATACTCGGTTTCAGTTCCGGTTTCATGGACGGCTTTCTCAATCGCTATCATGATACATTCGGTTTTCCTGATTACGGGAGAAGCAGGAGGCCTGAGAATGAATTCCTCTACGAGGTGCGAAGGGAAAAAGCTCTGATCATAAAGGGGAAAAACGGACGGATACAAATCGGAGACATCCGGCTCACAGTGAAAAAATCCATCCTGAAATCCGATCCGGCTGTAAACGTCCAGGCGTTCATAGAATTCCCTTCAGGTGATGCGAAGGCCGGATTCGGAAACGGCAGCCTGGATACAGGTCTTTCTCTCATGATGAAAAAGAATCTCGGGGAAAAACTGAGCGCATACCTGAACTTCGGCAGAGTATTTCCGGGCGACCTGAGAGGATATGAAAGGGTAACCCTCAGGGACTACCTCTATGGAGGAGCTGCAGTGGAAGCATCCTTCTGGAAAGATATCAGCATTTTAGGACAAATATTTATTCAGGGCTCTCCATTCCCCGAAACAGACATCCCCTCAGTAGACAGGGCTGCGGTGCTCCTCTCTTTTGGGGGAAGGTATTCTTCAGGGAAGAACCGCGTAGAATTATCGTTTACCGAAGACCCCAATACCTCCGGAGCGCCTGATTTCACCATGAATTTTTCTTTCAGGAGACTGTTCTGAACCTTGTAAGCATCTTATTCTGTAAGCTATTATACA
>JAGVOC010000022.1 GCA_020052975.1 Desulfobacterales bacterium
CGGATTTTTAAGGTTTACAACCAGAAACAACATAGAGTTTTTCGTCGACAGCCTGGATAAAGTTGCTCCTTTGAAAAAAGACCTTGAGAGCAGAAAATTCGCGGGCGGAAGTTTCAAGTTTCCGGTCGGTGGCACAGGCGCCGGAATCACCAATATAGTGCACACCCAGGGTTGGATTCATTGTCATACACCGGCAACGGATGCCTCAGGACCGGTAAAGGCCACAATGGATGTGCTGTTTGATGATTTCAAAAACATGAGAATGCCTGCCCATCTGCGCGTTTCTCTTGCCTGCTGTCTCAACATGTGCGGCGCTGTTCATTGCTCCGATATCGCTATTCTCGGATATCACCGCAAACCGCCTATGATTGACAATGAGTATCTGGATAAGATGTGCGAAATTCCACTTGCAATAGCTGCTTGCCCTACTGCAGCCATCAAACCTGCAAAAATAGAGGTTAACGGTGTAAAATTAAACAGCGTCGCCGTAAACAATGAAAGATGCATGTACTGCGGCAACTGTTACACAATGTGCCCCTCGATGCCTCTTGCAGACGCTGTCGGCGACGGCATAGTAATCATGGCGGGCGGCAAGGTTTCAAACCGGATAAGCACTCCCAAATTTTCTAAAGTTGTTGTTGCATTTTTACCCAACGAAACACCTCGCTGGCCCCAGACAACCGCTGTAATTAAAAAGATGGTAGAAGCTTATGCCAAGGACGCAAACAAATATGAACGTCTTGGCGAATGGGCTGAAAGAATCGGATGGGAAAGATTTTTTGAGAAATGCGAGCTTCCGTTTACTCACCATCTAATCGATGATTTCCGTGATCCGGCCTATTTTACATGGCGCCAGACAACGCAGTTTAAGTTCTAGCAGTTAAAACAACAAACCGGGGCAACTTTTTGCCCCGGTTATAATTTATTATGAGGCCAAATAATGGACAATGAAGCTTTAAAAAAATTGATAGTAGAAACTCTTCAAGGCAAGAAGGGCAAATCCAAGTTTTATCTGAAAGACTTCTACGCAATGGCACCGGATGAAAAACCAAGAGAAGTGAAAAATCTCGTAAATAAAATGGTGCAAGAAGAGATTCTTGAATACTGGTCAAGCGGAAGCACCACCCTGATCGGTCTCAAAGGGGTCGGCAAACAGGCTCATGCGGAAGATGAAGATTAAATTTCTTCCACGATGCAGGACAACATGGATTTTCCCAGAATCGTTATATCGGCCATCAGGGGTGGAGCAGGGAAAACCATTATATCTACCGGCATAATTGCTGCTTTTAAAGTCGCCGGAAAACAAGTATCTCCTTTCAAAAAAGGTCCTGATTATATAGACGCGGGCTGGCTTGCTCTTGCTGCAGGCCGGCCCTGCTATAATCTGGATACATTCCTAACGCCTGTTGATCGGGTACTGACTTCATTTTACTCTCACTCTCTTGATACTGATTTATCGGTTATTGAAGGCAACCGCGGTCTCTATGACGGAATAGATCTTGAAGGAACTACCAGCACAGCGGAGCTTGCAAAACTTCTCAGGTCTCCTGTAATTTTATGCATTGATTGCACCAAGAGCACCCGGACTATGGCGGCAGTTGTTTTAGGCTGCATTCATTTTGACAGAAATGTTGATATAAAGGGTGTAATATTAAACAGAGTTGCCGGCGCAAGGCATGAAAGTATATTAAAAAGAAGCATCGAACACCACACAGGGATATCTGTACTAGGTTCCGTACCTAAACTCAACAGGCAAAGTTTTCCCGAAAGGCATATGGGACTTATACCGACAGCCGAACATAAATGGGCGGCCGACTCCATCGCTGCGGCAGCGGAAATGGCAGTCAAATATATTGATCTTGACAAACTGACACAAACAGCTTTCGACGCACCGGGCCTGCCGGCAGCAGGGCGTGCGGAAGAGATATCGGAAAAGAAAGATACCGGTCCGGCAACAGCTTTCAAAATAAAACCGAGGATCGGCATTATGAGAGATTCCGCATTTCAGTTTTACTATCAGGATAATATTGATGCCCTTATTTCTGCTGGCGCGGAACTGGTTAATACAAGCCCTCTGTCGGATAAAACAATTCCGGATATTGACGCTCTATATATCGGCGGCGGCTTTCCCGAAACTCACGCGAAAGAACTTTCTGAAAACACTTTTTACAAAGAAGAATTAAAAGCCATGGCGGAAAAAGGACTCCCGATATATGCGGAATGCGGTGGATTGATGTATCTTGGGAAAGAACTTTTTTTTGACGGAGTAACATATGCCATGGCCTGTCTTCTTCCCATAGCCTTCGGATTTTCTAAAAAACCTCAGGCCCACGGTTACACAATCGTTGAGGTGGAAGAAAATAATCCGTACTATAAAGCCGGAACGGAAATTCGTGGACACGAATTCCATTATTCAAGCGTTCTTAAATGGGATGGGGAAGAGAAAGACCTTGCATTCAGGTTAAAAAGAGGATCAGGACTCATCAATAACAGAGACGGGATTGTTTTCAAGAATATTCTTGCCACATATACCCATATTCACGCTCTGGGAACACCGGTATGGGCAGAGGCCATGATAAGAAATGCACTCTCTTACCGAGAAAACAAAAATTTGGGGCCGGCTTCTCAAGGAAAACCGGCCCCAAACACCTAATTTACTTACAATAATCATTTACTTCTTTGCATGACACTTTACGCAGGTCGTAGGAGCTGCCTTTGAATTATTTTTCTTGTTGAATTCCTTGTGGCAGCCCTGGCAGTTGTCATGAAGAGCTTCGGCATGATACTCGAGGGCCTCTTTCTTTGAAAGCTTCGGCGCATCTTTCCCTTTTGGCTTCTCGCCCGGTTTCTTATGACACTCTATGCAGCTCTGAACCTTGTCGGTTGGTTTAAGGTTTGCCAGAGGCTTGCCTTTTGCATCATGGTGGCAATCCCCGCAAGTAGCCTTGTACTCTTCGGAATGCTTCTTGTGCGAAAACGTAACTGCGCCTTTTTCGTGTTTTTCATATCCCTTTGTTTCCATCTTTATTACATCAGGGACTGTCGTTCCAGCAAAAATAGATGCTGAAAGAAAAAGGGTTGCAATTCCAACAATCAACATAACCAGCATTAATGACTTCGTTTTCATAAATTCCGTTTACCCCCTTTCAAGCTTTAATTAACTTCAGCAAACAAATACCTTTACCTTTACCGATTCTGATTTTTAGTCTGTTTTTATCAATACCTGAAAAGTCTGTCAATTTGTTTTTTCAGGCTCATTCGCCCATCTTTTTCTCTTTCTTTTTACCGAAAAATATGGCGCCGATAATGCTTATTTCATAGAGAAACATAAGGGGAAACGCCATAAGTACCTGAGACACAACATCCGGCCCCGGAGTCAGAATAGCAGCAGCAACAAATATTAAAAGAATCGCATACTTCCTGTTTTTTCTCAAAAAATCGACCGTAACAATACCAAGTCTTGCAAGAAAAACAATAACTAGAGGAAGTTCAAAAACAAGCCCGAAAGCGAGAATCGTTACAGAAACAAAACTTAAATACTCTTTCATAGACGGAAGCGGCTGTATAACATCTGTTGCAAAACTGAGAAAAAATTTGAAAGCAAACGGGAAGACAACAAAAAAGCAGAAAAGAGACCCTCCAACGAAAAAAAATGCGGATAATAAAACTATCGGAACAAAATACCGTCTTTCCTTCTGATAAAGCCCGGGACCCACAAAAGACCAGAACTGGTATATAATGACCGGCGAGGCGAGAATTATACCTGCAAGAAAAGAGATCTTCATATATGTAAAAAAAGCCTCTGTAAGGCCTGTAAAAATAAGTTTATCTCCGGGTCGCATTTCCCGGATAAGAGGAAGTGTCAGAATTTCGAATAATTTTTCCTTAAACCCGTAAGCCAGTAAAAATCCAACTCCGATTGCAACAAAGCAGATTATAAGGCGTTTTCTGAGTTCTTCCAGATGGGCGGTGAAAGGAATTTTATCATCCTCTTTCATCTTTAGCGGATCCTTTTGAAGCTTCTTTTTCTACATTATTTTGTTCATCACACTTATCATCAATATTATCGCCGGGAGGTTCGGAAAGAGTCTCAAGATTATTCTGTTCGTTCACTGTTTCTGCCTTATCAATAATCTCTTTTTCATTGATACCGTCAAAAGCCTTTTTAACATCCGCCATTTTGGATTCGACTTCCATCGTATCCTTGAATTCATTAGTAGCCTTTTTTAATTCTCCAAACATGCGCCCGAAGGTTTTTGCAAGGCCCGGAAGTTTTTCGGGACCAATAACAATAAGTGCTATAACAGCTATGACAATCAGTTCCGGCATTCCTATGCCAAGCATATTTTTTTCTCCCCAACAAAGGTGTTTGCTAATTCTCTTATAATCACAGAGCTTTTTCCAGTACCGACTTTACGGCAAATAGTCAAGACAGAATAAAATAGAGGGACAGGCATTCCCTGATGCTTAATCTTAATCCGGACCAGGTTTTAGAATCAGAAAATAAAAACTCCCCTTATGCTTCATGTTCCCGGCGGTTATTTCGGCATATTTTCCGTTTCCCCAGAAAATATCGGCACGGCCGGGACCGCGGATAGCGCCTCCCGTATCCTGATTTAAAACAAATTTGTTGTTTTTTATCCATCCGGTGATTTCTCCGCTTCCACTCACCTGAGGCTTTACGGTTTCAATATATACAAGACCGGCTAAAGGGAATATGCGTCTGTCTAAAGCTACAGATCTTCCCGGTGTCAGTTTTACACCCAGGTATCCCATCGGCCCGTCTTCTTCCGTTTTAAAAAAAACATAGCTTGGATTGTAATTCAAAATCTCCTGAACATCTTCTGGATTGGAATTTAAATATGCCCGGATCCTTTGCATGGACATTTCGGACTGCGGAATGATTTCTTTCTGAATCAGAAGGGTACCAATCATTTTAACTGGGCGCCCGTTTTCAGCATGATAATGAATATTTATCGTCTCACCATTTTCGAGAAGAATTTTCCCTGATCCCTGATACTGAAGAAAAAAAAGATCTATCGGGTCTTTCACCCACGCAAGAACAGGAGCCTTACCTTCAAGCATTCCTCCTGTTTCAATTTCCTTTCGTTCATAATAAGGAACAACCGTCCGCCCCGTATATCTTCCTGTTATTTTTTCTCCCGCATATTTTGGAGAAAATAATGAAAGGTCTATTGAAATAAGATCCGGCGGGGTTCCATAGACAGGATATTTATATGTGTCGCTCTTTAAAAGGCTTCCTTCCAAAAAGGGCTCATAATATCCTGTGAAAAGAACCTCTCCGTTTCCATTGCTTCCGGTTGATTTATAGACATAATAATTTTCATCTATAAATCTTCTCAATTCATAAGCGGAAGGCTTTTTTTCTGTAAACTCAAGGAATTTAACCAAAGAATCGACCATATGAGATGTTTCATATACATCCTGCCCGAATTTAAATGTCATATTTTTTGGTCTTTTCTTAAGATATGAGAGACTCTGCCGTATGCCATGTTCCAAATTGTCATAATCCATATCATCAACAAATTCAGGGTATTCAGAAACCGGTAATTTTTCAAACACAGCGGTCTCTTCCGGCGGTCTATGAATTATCGGGGCACATCCGCATAACAGTGCCACCAAAAACAAAAAGATTATTAAAACATATTGTTTGACATGCATGGCTGTTAAATATCACTTATTTTGTTCTGATATATTTTCCGCTCTTACCACCCTGCTTTTCAATAAGAAATATATCTGAAATGGTCATTTCTCTGTCATATGACTTGCACATATCATATATGGTTAAAGCAGCAACTGAAACAGCGGTTAAAGCCTCCATCTCAACTCCTGTCTGGCTGAAGATCTTGACGGAAGATTCGATTCTTATGCTGCTTGAGCTTTCATCCGGATAAAAATCAACAGATACATGGGTGAGATTTAAAGGATGGCACATTGGTATCAGATCCGATGTCTTTTTTGCAGCCATTATTCCTGCAATTCTGGCTGTTTCAAGAACATTCCCTTTTTTTACCTTCTGACTTTTAATCTTACGGAAAGTAGCTGGGTCCATGATTACAACACCCTGTGCAATGGCTGTTCTCTTTGTTGATTCTTTTTCCGTCACATCAACCATCCGCACACTTCCCTTTTCATCAATATGTGTAAAAGAGGGCATTATCAGGCTCCTTTCAATTTCATATCATATTATTTGTGTCCATCCGGAAACATATTTAGGACACAGTTGCGTTTCCAATTCGGAAATCGGCAATTTTGGGCAAGCTCAAGGAAATCAAGGGATTGCGCGGAGACATACACAGAGTATGTCGCACAAGCAATCCCGCAGATTGACACAGAGATCGCCCAAAAGGGCCATTTCCGGATGGAAACTATTTAGTCTGTAAAATACTCTGTCTTCCGTGTTACTGAAGTCTTAATTGCATTCAGAGTATCATTTAATGATTTTATCACGTTATCACGGATATCGCCGGCAACAACCAGAAACATTACATCTTCTCCTACAAGAAGATCTTTATCTTCTGCAATCTCAACAAGAATTTCAATAATCCCGGGCTTTGTTTTGTTTTCTTCAACAATCTGTTTCAGCTTTGAATGATCAACCGCAATTTTAAGCCCCGATACTTTACGACCGTTTCGGGAGGTCCCTCTGACTACTCCGTTGTGACATAATATCATACCCACATTATCATAATTTGGATGTTTTTTTATTCTTTCAATAAGGACAGCCAGATTCATATTTTTCTCCTGTCGTGCATAAAAAGGAACGGTTAATCATGGCGGCTTCGTAAAAAGTCGATTTTCAGACGGCAAAGTAAAAAGCTCATTATGCAAGGCGCACGAATCTTGAGGAATGAAGCGTACTTATTGGTACGCTGCAATGACGAAAGATGAAGTGCA
>JAGVOC010000344.1 GCA_020052975.1 Desulfobacterales bacterium
GCTCAAATTTCAATCCTCGAAATACTCAATGTATTCCTGTGGTTAAAATTATCGCCTTCCTTGTACTTGGACAAAATTGGATGTTCTTCAAAGGTCTCAAATCAATTTGGTTTCCCATACCCTTCAGCCAGGACTTCGGCACTCACAGAAAAGATGCGAGGTCCTGCAGGCAGTTTCCACTTAACCGCTCTATTCTCGTCGCAACCGCTTATATGGTCCGGAAAGAGCTTCTGCCCGTCCACACAGCCGATCTGAAGATCGAAACCCCGGTCGCTCTTGTTGCAGTGTCCCTTCGCAATACGTCCACCTTGCACTCCAGTTACCGACAGCGACTGTTGCAGCGATTGGTCATCGCAGACCCGCAAAAAGCGAACGGACTCCCCACGGAGTTTCAAATCGTCGCAGGCGTAAAAGGTTCCCGGCTTACTGACGTAGCCTGCTACGGATACGCGGACATCCAGATCCCTTGCAATGTCCGAAAACGGGCCCAAGCACTTTTTCGCCATTGCGGCTAACTGAGATCCCAGCACACTATCGGGGGTTAACTTTTCGATATCGGCAAGGTTAATTTCGATGTCACGCTTTGTTGTTTCCAAAGTTTCTTTGAGATTACTATTATCAGCAACCAGAGAAACAATCTTGGTTTCAGCTTCTCGTAGCTTCTGCACGCTGTTACCTATATCCATTTGCTTCTCCAAGCCTATGTTGGCAAGGTATGCGGTACCAATCAGCAGTGCGGCTGAGCCGGCAAGCTTAAGGACTCCGACAGAGAAGATCGATCCATGAGAGCCACCCAGATATCGATACGTTAGCGCGGCGACGGCTATTCCCAGAAGAATGGAGTGGAGCATCGGCGGATAGTACTTACCAGTGAACTGCCAGATGGTTACAAGGGCGACTGGTGTAACAAGACAGAAACCAATTACGGTCCATAGCACATGATCGTCATGTAACTTGCTCCGACTGTCACCATTGCGTCCATCATTGTTCATTTCCCTAACCCTCAATCATACATATTCGTCCAATGTAGCAGATCAGCCGCTCTTTAATTATCATAAGATTATATCTATGACTTAAACATTATTATTTCTGTGGATGCGGCTAAATTATTAGAAATGCTATCAGAATCAGGGTTTAATGTCAATTTTCTTGGAATTATCCTGGAATTTGTTGATTGGCGACAGGGGGTCGACCCCACCTTTTTATTTATTTTCTGATGCCCTGCCTGAAATGCAGATAAACGGGGGTTCTGACGAAAAAGCGGTGTTGGTTTTAAAAATGAGGATGAAAAAGCTGTATTCCATACATGCACAAAGAGGCTACAAGGGCGGAGGCCGGAATCGTTATTATCCACGCCCAGACAATGCGCGCTGCAATGCCCCATTTTATGCCTGAAAGCTTTGTAGTTGCGCCCACCCCGACTATTGATCCTGCAATAGTGTGGGTGGTTGAAACCGGAATGCCGGCATGGGTTGCAAAAAAGAGAGTAAAGGCGCCTGCGGCTTCGGCACAAAAGCCGCCTACGGGTTTCAGCTTGGTGATTTTCATGCCCATTGTTTTAACAATCCGCCAGCCTCCGAAGGCCGTGCCTATGGCCATAGCGAGATGGCAGGATAATATGATCCATAAAGTGGAAAAATCGGTTAGCGAGAGCGTGACGGTACTTTCCATTGCGCCTGAAGCAACGAGCAGAGCTATGATAATTCCCATCGTCTTCTGGGCATCATTACCGCCGTGTCCCAGAGAATAAAGAGCTGCCGAGAAAAGCTGTCCCTTGCGGAATATTTTGTCAACCTGTTTTGGCCTCCATTTCCGGAAAATCCAGAAGACAGTGAGCATGAAAATGAAACCCAGCAGCAATCCCATGAAGGGAGCTATCGGTATGAATAATATTGTTTTGAATAATATTTCCCATCTGGGAGCGGAAAAGCCGGCATAGGTGATTCCGGCGCCCGCGAAACCGCCTATAAGAGCATGTGAAGAGCTGGTCGGGAGGCCCCACCACCACGTGAGCAAATCCCAGAAAATGGCGCCGATCAGACCGGAAAGCACCACATATACATAAGCCGGATCATGGGGATTAATATGGATGATTTTTGAAATGGTGTCCGCTACCTTGGGCGCAAAAAAAAACATGGCGATGAAATTGAAAAAAGCTGCCCATATGACTGCCAGCCTGGGCGAAAGCACACGTGTTGAAACAACAGTTGCAATCGAATTTGCCGCATCATGAAATCCGTTTATAACATCAAAGGCGAGAGCGACGATAACGGTAAAGATAACCAGATACCAGACAGATTCCATCTCTAATCTTCCTCGAGTATAACACCTTCAATCAGGTTGGCGACTTCTTCGGCATAATCCGTGGCGGATTCGAGATCTTCCAGTATTTCTTTATACTTTATAAGCTGAATAGGATCTTTTTCCTCCTTGAACAACCGCCCGATTGCGGTGCGCAGCATCTCATCGCCGTCATTTTCGAGCTTATGGATAATTCGGCACTTATCAAGCACGCCCTGCCGCTTTTTAGATTTTCTAAGAATTTTCAAAGCCTGTTCGAGTTCAATCGAGGCATTTACCACTATAAGCGCAAGCTCTCGCATCTCGGGGAGAAACTCGGTTACTTCGTAGAGCAAAATGCGCTCTGCAGCCGAATCAACGGCGTCCATGATATCGTCAAGTTTCTTTATAAGGGCATTTATTTCGGTGCGGTCAAACGGAGTGATAAAAGTTTTACGCAAAGCGCTGTAGCACTGGTGGGTAACCGTATCAGATTGATGCTCTATTTCTTTAATTCTTTCTACACGTTCACGAATTTTGTCGGCCTTGGTTACAAGCTCTAAAAATTCTTTGGTGCCGACAATGGTCAGGGCAATCTGCTGCTCAAAATAATCAAAAAAGACGGTTTCCTTTGGTAAAAAACGTTTTAACATATGCTCTCCTTGGAAAATTTAAGCGCTTCTACCACACTAAAAAAAATAAAACAAGATTTTACCTGCGGCAAAGATTCCGTTTTTTATTGCCGTTTATACCGGACTTTACTAACTGATTTCCGGTTTAAAAACTCACCTGTGCCTGAAATTTGTTTACGGATGGACACCATGTAGATTATTGAGATGATGATTTGAAGATAGAGGTGTTTTTTTATATCTTTTCAGGAAAAAGCTTCCGTATGCCTGCGGCGTTGCAGATTCCCCGTTCGGTTATGTAACCTGTGACAAGCCTTGCAGGGGTGACATCGAATGCAAAGTTTGCGGCAGGGCTGTCGGCAGGGGGAATAAGAACGCTTCGGATGACGTCTTTATCCAGTCCCTGGACGTATCTCACTTCGTCCGGATTGCGCGTCTCGATCGGTATTTCCTTTACTCCGTCCGATAGATTCCAGTCGAAAGTGCTGGACGGAAGGGCAACATAGAATGGAATATCATTGTCTTTTGCGGAAAGAGCTTTCAGATAAGTTCCTATTTTGTTTGCGACATCCCCGGTTGAAGTCGTTCTGTCGGTGCCGACTATCACCAGATCGACCATGCCGTGCTGCATCAGGTGCCCGCCGGCATTATCGGTTATTACCGTGTGTTTCACACCATGCTGACCCAGTTCCCATGCCGTAAGCCTTGCGCCTTGATTAAGGGGCCTTGTCTCGTCAACCCAGACGTGGATGTCGAGACCTTTTTCGTGAGCTGCGTAAATCGGTGCGGTTGCAGTTCCGTATTCTATGCATGCAAGCCATCCGGCGTTGCAGTGGGTTAAAATGTTTACCGTTTTGCCCGCTTTGCGCCTGCTAATTTCTTCAATAATATTAAGACCATGAAGGCCGATGCTCCTGCAATTATCGACCTCTTCCTCCGCTATCTTACTTGCTTCATTCCGGGCTGCTACAATTTTATTTTTAATGCCAGCTGCGGAAAGAACCTTTTTAAGAACCCTCTCTGCCGCCCATGCAAGATTTACGGCTGTCGGTCTTGCGGCTTTAAGCCTTCCGAATTCACTGATTATGAAATCATCTCCGGCTGAGTTTTTTGCAAGGCCAAGCGCGGCGAGATAAATGCCGTATGCGGCGGTTACCCCTAGAAGGGGCGCTCCCCTTACGCACATCTCTTTTATGGCATATATAACATCATCAACGTTTTTTAGATCAACTATGATGAATTGATGGGGGAGAAATCTCTGATCTATGATTTTGACCGTATCCGGGTCATCGTCCTGCCATATTGGGCGGAGAGGTTTCATATGTCAAACTTATATTCTGATAAACACGTAATTAATCAAAAATTCATACGGCAAAGTAAAAAGCTCATTATGCAAGGCGCGCGAATCTTGAGGAATGAAGCGTACATATTGGTACGCTGCAATGACGAAAAATGAAGCGCAACACAGCAGAATGACTTTTTACGAAGCCGTCATATTCGGGCGAGGGCGAAATCCGACTGGACTTCTCCGAGAAGGACATGACGCTTGAATACCTGCCGCATCCTGTTTGAATCCATTTTCTGGTACACCACCGGTTTTTCCCCTTCCGTTTCCACGGTCACATTCGGCTCGCTGCTGCACATGCCCATACATCCCGAAGCGACGACTCTTATATCCTGGCGGTCAGCCTGAGCCATCTCTTCCATAAGAGTATTCATGACATCTCGAGCTCCTGCAGCTATTCCGCATGTTCCCATGTGAACGGTAATTTTTATGGTGGTGGCGCCGTGTCTTAATGATGTCTCTTTCGAGGTTTTTTCCTTGATTCTTTTGAGGTCTTCAATGGAGATTTTTGCCATTTTTTACTCTCCTTCAATATATTATTCATTGCCTGCAAGTTTTTTCAATTCCTCCTCTATCTGTTCCTTCAGGTGAAACAACAGAGCAGGATCGGTCAGAGATTCTTCAAGCTCTTCCCTTAATTTCCGCGTGTCAATTGTAAATCTGTTTCCATCAATAACATGATCATAGACAAAGTCAATATCACGATTTCCGGCTATTAACATTGTTATTGTCGCGGCAATATCTCCGATAGGAGCGCGGTCTATATGATCGTATCTGAATGTGGCGGTGACGACAGTTCCCTTTCCGGGCTCAGATTCAATCGAAAAATCTCCGCCACATCTTTTTGCAGCCTCCTTCCAGAGCGACAGCCCCAGGCCAATCCGTCTTGTAGTTCTTGTTGTTACAAAAGGGTCCGTGACGGTTCGAAGCATTTCGGGAGACATTCCTTTTCCATAATCCTTTATTACAACTTTTAACAGATTTTCAATTCGATTCTCATCGATAAGAATTTGAATGAGGTCCGAACCCGCAGTTATCCCGTTTTCGGCTATATCCAATACATGTAATGCTATTTCCCGCAAATTATACCTCTACATATCTGTCATATTTTCCGGTCAAGGCCAGGCGCATCTCTTTTATTGTGGGTTCGGAAATGAAAAATTTTGTTACGGCTTTGCCGATGTCATCCGGGAAATGGGCATCCGAGGATATGATAAACGGGAACCTTTTTATATCCGGCATCTGTTTTATCGCCTGAGAAGGCTCCATCCGCCACGAGATCTCGACTCCGTCAAGGGGAAGGTCAGGGGGTATGAATCCGAGCTGACTTATGATTCCGAATACGGGCCTGTCAACATGCGAAGCAATACAAAGACCGTTAAGGGAGTGTATTTTATCGACTATTTCGCTGAGTTTAAGGGTCGTTGCCCCTATCAGGAGTCTTTGATTTTCTCCGGAAACTTCATCATTTTCGTCTGCAACA
>JAGVOC010000350.1 GCA_020052975.1 Desulfobacterales bacterium
TTACAAACCAGCAGAACATGGTTCTGGCGAGCAACCTCACTAAAAAGTTTTTAATATTTTCTTTCTCATTGATGTATTCCGGTTTGAAGGGCAATTTAATATTTTGGGCAGCGTAATAGAACCAGCCTTGCAGGTCTTTATAAAATTTTTCATTTAATACAGAAAGGCTTAGCGTCTTCTGCCACGCGTTATGCAGGTCGACAAAGTTAGTGAACTTGTGTTTCTTCAGGAGTTCGGAAAACGAAAGGTCAAACAGGATTTCAATATGCGCTCTGTGCGGGTTTTCTATATTGATGTCTTTGATGAGCGTTACCTTTTCAAGCACATCTTTGCGCTCATCGCGTTTATGCAGTCTGCGGTTGATAACAGCCAGTGTGAGCGATTGCCCGTATTTGAAAAGCACCATTACCGGCATGGGAAATATCTTGTTTATTTCGCGGGTGATCAGGCTCAGGGTTGTGCGGGTATAGCGGGAACCGGAAAGTCCGATTGCAAAGAAGAGATAGGATTCCATTACAACCTTGGAATCGCCCGATGTGACAACCTTTTTCACATCAAACAGGCTTGTCTGTTTTGTTATCTCTTCTCCGGAAAGCTGGAAAAGGAGGTCAACATAGCTCCATTCCGAGACCATGGCTTTTTCTTTATTGAAACGGGTATCGCCACGAAGAAAAGATTCCTTGAAAAAGCGGTATGTCTTTTCGCTGAAAGGGTTTTGACGGTCTGTATTGTAGCCGAGCGTTGAAAAGAGCGCCTGCGATTTTTGAGTCATATCTCCGGCGGCAAAAGCCTTGATGTCGAATTGGATTTGCAGCTTCAGTTCTTCTTTAATCATCATCTTACTTCAATTTCTTTATATTTGAATTTTCAAGCAACGATTTCATCTGGGTAATTGCAATTTTATTAAGCTGCATAAGCCGTTCACTTTGTGCCAAGCATTGATGAATCAATACAGAATTAATACTTTCGAGATTTGAAAGGACTACCAATTGTTCAATTGCTGCATAGTCGCGTATATTTCCATCCGCATCAGGGTTTTCGTCCCTCCATTCTTTCGCGGTTTTTCCGAATAATGCCATATTGAGCATATCTGCTTCCGAAGCAAAAACAAAGTTTATCTGTTGTTTAGTTAGTTCCGGTGGAATGATTTTTTCTTTGATAGCGTCGGTATGAATGCGGTAATTGACTTTAGCAAGTGTGCGTTGAAAATTCCATTCTAATTTCAGGCGGTTATTTTCATCATCTTTTAATCGTTGGAATTCTTTTATAAGGTAGATTTTGAACTCTGCACTAATCCACATGCCGAATTCAAAAGCTATGTCTTTGTGAGCATAAGTTCCTCCATATCTCCCTGCTGTAGCTTTTAAGCCAATGGCATTGGTTTTCTCTACCCATTCCTTAACACTTATTTTATAGTTATTCAGCCCTGCCTGACTTTTAATTATGGCGAATTCGCCGTAATTAAAATTGGGATTATAAACGCTTTCCCAAACACCAAGAAACTCAACAGTATTTCTGTTTCTAAGCCAATCGGATATAAAAAAATCACCATCTTTGGCTTTCAACATATCAGTTAACGAAATAAAATCATTATTGTTATCCTGAATAATCGTAATCTTGCTACCTTTAACAATTATAGTTCTATTTTTTTTCATATTTTTTTCACCTCACGATCAGCCATGTTACAAGTTCAAAGTTTTCCATTTCATTGAGCTGCTTTGCTGTCGGAATAATTAGCGCTCCTCTGTCAGAGGTCAGCCGCAGATTACTCCGTTTCTTAAAAATACGAATGATTTCATATACTGCTTTTTTCAAGAGTTCTGTATAAGCGACTATCTTTTCGCCATTGTTGGTTTCATCATTGAAAAGTTCACACAGTTTTTCATAATGCGCTTTTCTGCCCTGACACATCAAGCGGTATATTTCAAGTATCTGCTTGGCATGGGTGTAGTTGAAGCGTATAGTTCCATCATTGCGGATATATACAAGAAAATAGGGATTCAGCGGATTAATTTCCTCGTTTCCTTCGCTGTCGCCCTTCTGTTTGAGACAGAAAACCACACCGGGTTTAATAATCTCCTTTTCACTTTCGGAAAATTGTCTGGAATCGCTAAGACCGGCATGTTCGCCTGACGGCGAAGGCACGACCGAGTACAAGCCAAACGGGGCTTCATGAAGCCTTTTTCGGTTGCTCTCCAGAAAATTCAGGAGCTCGATGCGGAAATCGTCCAGTGTAAAATCGGTCAGGGACACGGTTTCATCCATGTCCTCAAGGTCAAGAACTTCTTCCTTAAGTTTTTTGAGCTGCTGATTACGGTATTTGAGATCGTCTGTAATGAGCTCTTCAATCTGTTCCGTGTTTAATATGTTATCCTCGCCCGTAGCTGTAACATCTACAAGAGCCATGCGGGCTTCAACCCGCTCCTTGAGATTGATGTAATTATCAAGATCCTTTGTAGGCCAGAAATTAACCAGTTGTATGCTCTCGTTCTTACTCCCAAGTCGGTCAATACGCCCGAATCGCTGAATAATCCTTACAGGGTTCCAGTGAATATCGTAGTTAATGAGGTAATCGCCATCCTGCAGGTTCTGACCTTCACTGATACAGTCTGTGGCAATGAGCAGGTCAATCTCTTCGCTTTGTGAAACCGAGGTCATTTTGGCACGATTCTTGGAGACCGGCGAGAAATTGAGAAGGATGCTGTCGTAGTCATTTTTACCAAGGCTTGTCTGGGTATAGTTGCCGCATACGAGGGAGCAGTGGAGTTTGAGTTCCTGACGGCACCATTCTTTAAGATTTGAGTAGAGGTATTGTGCGGTGTCAGCGAAAGCTGTAAAAACTATGGCTTTTTTATTCTCTCTATTAAAAGGTTTCTTTATTTTTTCAGCTATGAGTTTTTTTAATTCTGCGAGTTTGGCATCTCTTTCGGGTGTTACGGCAAGGGCATTATGATACAAGTCGCCAAGCGCTTCCTTGTCTTTCCTGAGGTCATTAAGCCATTTTTCAAGTTCCAGATCAGCCAGATCAAATTTAAGTTTTTTACCGACCTGCCATTGTTCCAGGTCATCCGCATTCTCTTCCAGCTCATCTTCGTCCGGCTCAAGGCTTTCCAGAGTTTCTTCCTGTGACTTGTTTTTTAATTTTAGAAACTCGTTGATTTTGTTCTCCAGATTTTCTATTTTCTGGATGGTTCGGTCCATTGATATTTCAAAGGATTCAATGGAGCTTTCCAGTCGTTTAAGATAATTGATTTTCATCATGCCAATCAGAAAGTTTTCACGGTCGGTCTGTTTGAATGCCAGAACTTCTGTGGCAGCACGATCTTCATATTTTTTTTGTTTGTCGGGCTTCACATACGCCGAAGGATTAAAAACGGACAGCTTGTATTCAAGAATTTGTTTGTTCAATCTGTCGTAAGAAGGAAAACGGTTATGGAGATCAATTTCTGGATACACAGAATACGGCTTGTTTCTTTCCGGGAACTTGCCCATGAATTCGATTTTATAGAAATTCTTTATATGCTTCCTTGATCGGGCAATGGTCAGCTCATCTAGCAACTTGAAAAACGCTGAATCGAGCCTCTCCAAAAGTTGTTTCATGTTCCTTTTAGGGTTTTTTTGGGGGTCAGCCCATGTGGTAAATTGAGTCTGAGCATTTTTAAGGGTGAGACCGATGTCTTTTATTTTACAGGATTCAAAAAGAGCATCATCTTCTCCTTCGGTTATGAAAGCAATCTGATTGCGCAAATCACGCAGGCTGTTGTTGACAGGAGTAGCGGACAGCATCAGGACTTTGGTTTTTGCCCCGGACTTAATGACTTTTTCCATAAGCCATTTTGCTCGGTTCATTTTCATGTTGCCGTCATTCTTCTTTTTTTCTATAGGGTTCCCCTTGAAATTATGGGACTCGTCAATAACTACAAGGTCGTAAGCGCCCCAGTTAAAGTTTTCAAGGTTGATTGCATTTGCCCCGGAGCAGCCGGTTTCCCGCGCCATGTCTGTGTGATAGAGTACCGTATAATTAAACCGGTCTTTTTTAAAAGGATTAAGCACATGATTCTGGCTTGCTTGATAGATGGTCCAGTTACCGGTGAGTTTTTTTGGACACACGACAAGGACCCGGTTGTTCAGTAGCTCAAAATACTTTATAACAGCAAGAGCTTCATAAGTCTTTCCAAGACCGACGCTGTCGGCAATAATGCATCCGTTATGCTTTAGAATTTTATTGATTGCTCCCTTTACGCCATCCTTTTGAAAGTCATAAAGTATATCCCATATTTCGCTGTCAAAAAAGCCGGTGCGTTCATTAAGAAGACCACCTCTTTTTTGTTCATCCAGATAGTTTTCAAAGATATGATAAAGCGTTTTGAAGTAAATAAACTCTGGCTCGTTTTCGATATACAATTGTTCGAGGTACTTTAATACCTGTTCCTTGACATCTTCCACAAGACCTGTTTGGTCGTTCCAAATTGTATCAAACCATTCCTTGAGTTCCTGTCTGTCCCTGTCGCTGTCTATAATAATATTCAATTCAATATTTTTACTTCCGCCAAGTCCAAGTCCATTGACAGTAAAATTTGAACTACCGGCTATTGCTTTTTCAATCCCGCTTTCCTGCCGAATATGGTACATTTTTCCGTGTAGAAAATTAGGCTTAACCATCGAACGGATTTCGGCTTTGCTTTTTATCCATTCTGAGCATTCTTTGGCGGTTATTTTTTGAGTAAGACGGCTTCCAATCGGAATAACAATTTTGTCGTCCTCGATTTTAAAATCACGGGTGTTTATTCTTTCAGGATCAAGAGCTTTTATGAATGTAGGTTCACCAAATAAAAACCGTAAATGATTGATAGCGTCAAGATTGCTTTTCAGATGATGATAGGCGTATATGGTGAAGTATGCAGATACTATCGAAACGTCAGAGTTGTTGCTAATGGCTTGTTTTAAGAAATCTCCAACAGCCCCATGAGAGTGATTGTCACGAATTGATGAATAACCCACGGTTATTATCTCCTTATTTCTCCTGCACACCACAGGTCGTGGCGCACTCTTGGTGGCAGGGTATTGTTTTGTTCACAGGGCTAACCCTAAAGGATATTTTGGATATATGTAAGAGAAATCAATATAGAGGCTAATGGCTTCGCAACTCTGTAAGACAGTTAGCCAAATACTTAAACTCCTTCAAACTAAGGGTCTCCCCCCTCCGCTCCGGGTCAATCCCGCATGCCTTTACTGCATTTAGCACGTCGCTAAAAAGCATACCAAGATTCAGAGTATTCTTTAGGGTGTTTTTTAGGGTCTTCCTCCTTTGGGCAAAAGACGCCCTTACCACGCTTTTGAAAATCCGTTCATCCTTAATTCCTTTAATGAAAAAATCAGAGAAAACAAACCTTACCACAGCAGAATCCACTTTGGGCTGAGGATAAAAAGAGTATCTGGGAATTAACAGCTCCTTAGAAACCGCAGCACTTATTTGAGAGAAGACCGACAGCACTCCATAATCCTTTGTCCCTGGATTGGCAACTATCCTGTCTGCAACCTCATTTTGAAACATTAAAATTGCCATAGACAAAGAGTTCTTATATTCCAATAACTTAAAAAGCAAAGGGGCAGAGATACTATAGGGTATATTGCCTAAAACCTTTAATTTGCCTCCATACAATTTTGCAACTTCAGGGAAGTCGAAGAGTAAAACGTCTTGGGTAATCACCTCTACATTTTTGTCCTTAACAATCTCATCCTTTAGAAGTCCCACCAA
>JAGVOC010000043.1 GCA_020052975.1 Desulfobacterales bacterium
ATGGTGGGAAATGGTCGGGGCGCCGATGCTTAAAGATCCGACAATGTCTGTGATAAAACATTCACACCCTGTTTCAAAATTGGCTTCGCTCTGTTTTGCGATTTGAAGGTACAGTTCCAGGCGCGTCTGGTTTGAAAGCGCTTTCATGATTTTTGACAGCTTTGCCGAATCCATAAATACAAAACCTTATTAAGTTCAATTTGATACTTCTACAATTCGATAATTTTCGAACTAATATATACAAAATTTCAGACCTGTCAATCAGTTTTTTATAAAATTGCAAATATCAGTTAAATTATACAATCATCGAATATATAATGATAGGAAGGGAGGGGGGAAACCCACGATTTTATGCCTTTTTTTGAACACTATCCGATTTTCGACTTTGTAAGAGTTCATCAAAATTTCCTCACGCCATATCGATCGCTTGCTTTATACCTCATTTGATGGTACGTGTAAAAATACAACAGGAGGTACGCAATGGGAAAGCTTATGAATATCCTTCCGATAAGCGATTTGAGGCAGGACGCTGCCAAGGTCCTGAAACAATTACGAGATAATAAGAACCCTATTATCATTACCCAGAGAGGGCGAGCGGCTGCCGTTTTAATCGGTGTCGAGGCGTATGAGAAATCTGAACACGATAAAGAGCTCCTGCATCTTTTGGCTAAGGGAGACAGGGAAATAGAAACAGGCGAGGGTTATGATCTGGATACTGTTCTTGCTGAAGCCGATTTACTCCTATCCCAGGAGCCGTCGTGAAAATTCGTTTTACGCCTTCTGCCAGAAACCAGTTTCTGTCTGCACTCGCATATATTCGGCGGGATAAACCATCAGCGGCAGCCGGTTTTCGAGATCGAACCGAAAGAGTTTTACGAAGGCTTGAGGACTTACCGGAATCCGGCAGAATCATACCGGAGTTCCCAGAGCTTCCCTACCGGGAGGTGATCATATCGCCATACCGTTTTTTTTATAAAACCAAAGAAGATATCGTTTGGATCGTTGCGGTGTGGCATGGCGCACAACTTCCAAAGGAACCAGGGTTTTGAGCGCCTAATTTTAAATTATTAATTTTTCAGTCACACTTTGCAATTCCAACTGTCTATATTCTAAAGTGTGAGATGGGGTCGGGCCAAGACAATTTATTGATATAATATAAAATATGCTATAAATATCCCCTTATTTTGTGGCTAGATCGACCTTTTTAAGGGTAAAAAGAGCCTTATTCAATTAGTTGATTCAGGCAGATTTAAATTGCTTCAATAACATAATCTCAATAAATGGATTTTAGAGGAAGGAAACAGCAAAATGAACACAGAATTATTAGCACCTTGCGGTCTGTATTGCGGCGTTTGCGGAGTTTATATGGCAAGTCGCGACAATAATCAAAAACTCAAAGATAAATTAGCCAATGCTTATGGTGTTACTCCTGAACAAATAGCCTGCAACGGCTGTTTGTCAAACGAAAAATTTGTATACTGCCAGACATGCGGTATTCGATCGTGCGTCATGGAGAAAAAATATGAAGGCTGCCATCAATGTAAAGAGTTTCCTTGTAAATTAATTGATGATTTTCCTGTTCCTGTTGGTAAAAAAGTAATACTCCGCTCTGTCCCTGCCAGAAAAAAGTTGGGTACTGAAAAGTGGGTGGAAGAAGAGGAAAATCGCTACAGATGCCCTCATTGCAGTGACCAGCTCTTTCGCGGCGCCAAGCGCTGTGGGAGTTGTAAGGAGTTAGTCGAGACAGATTAACAGGTTGATGAAAACTGATGGATTTGTAAAATGTCCATCAACAGTCCGAGGGCGAGTAAGCCCCGGCCTGGGGTGAGGGTGGAACCGCTTGAATTTACTTCAAGCGGCGGGAGAGGAAAAGCCCTTTCCCGCCAAGGAAAAAGTCATTTTATGACTTTTTACGAAGGTGTCAAAACGGACACTTTGTATGCTATTGTAATGTAAGAAAATGATAAATCAAAAGGGATTGGAATTATGAATATAAATCCGGATTTTATTTCTCCTTGTGGACTTTACTGCGGAGTCTGTGCCGTTTATATAGCAAATCGTGATAATAATCAAAAATTTAAGGAGAGGTTGGCGGGGCTTTACAAGGGAGGAGTTTCCGGCAAAGGCACTCTTCCTAACAGCGAAAATATTTCAGCAGAAGATATACGATGCAACGGGTGCTTATCTGATGATCGATTTATGCATTGCAAGCAGTGTGAGATTCGGGTTTGCACTAAAGAAAAAGGTTACACCGGATGTCACGAATGCGATGAATTTCCCTGTCAGCATATTGAAAAATTTCCGATGGCTGTTGGGAAAAAGGTTATTTTACGTGCTATTCCGTATTGGAGAGAGGTCGGTACTGAAAAATGGATTCAAGATGAAGAAGCTCGCTATATTTGTCCTGAATGTGGCAACAGAGTTTTCCGGGGCGTTGTAAAATGTAATCAGTGTAAAGTGAAGTTGGATCTGGACTAGTGTTCTGAAAGGAGATGGGGTCGGGCCAAGTCAACTTATTGATATGATATAAAATATGCTATAAATATCCCCTTATTTTGGGGCTATATCGATGCTCCCCGCCGCAAGCTACGGTGATTGCGCTCGCTATTGCGGTTCAATTAATTGCGGTGCGGGATATTTTTTATAAAGCCAATTTTGGGGTCAAAAATTGTGATATAGGGTCAGAAAACACCTGCTTTTGGAATGTTAATTTTTTGGAATCAAATACTTAGCTTGGCCCGACCCCAGAAGCGTCCAATATTGTGTGTCAATTGAATTATGACCACAAAAAACAGGGAAGAGATGAAGCTTTATCCTATTCCGGTCAGGTAGTTTTATCTTGACTTCGAATAGCTTTTTTCTCCGGCGACCACCACAATGCATTCGGCCTCAATATTGCCGACGTTTTGCGCTCGATGCGGTATGGATGGATCAAAGTGGATGGCATCCCCTGTCTCAAGACGGATAATTTCTTCCCCATAGACCAGTTCAATGGCCCCTTTTAAAACCAGAATGAATTCTTCCCCCGGATGATCAAACAGCACCTTTATTTTTTTATTAAGCGGAGGATGTTTCATAACAAACGCTTCAATAAG
>JAGVOC010000042.1 GCA_020052975.1 Desulfobacterales bacterium
ATCCGTTCCTGTGCCTGCCCTCCGCTTCGCTTCGGGAGAACCAGGCACAGGAACGGATGCCCTTCGGGCACCGCTCAGCGCCGCATTAGACAATCTGGAGAATAAATATGCCCTTTAATGGTGAAATGCCAAATCAGTTAGTACAATCTGTTGCCGAAGGTAAATCCTTAGCTTTTGTTGGGGCCGGTTTCTCAATGGCTGTTGAGCGAAGTACTGGTGAAAGATTACCTGACTGGCCAGGATTGCTTAGACAGATCCTAGATTTAGCTCGTTTGGAAAACGTTCCTTTCTCTGGACTTGAAGCAGAAATAGAGGGTGCAATATCCTCTGGTAAGCTTATTATGGCTGCTCAAGAATTAGAGGAAAGAATAGCTGATCCAACAAAATCACGCATTCTGAGGCAAATATTCCTGGATGATAATGTTAGACCAAATCATCTGCATGAGAAACTGGTCTCCATTCCTTTTAAAGGTATTCTAACTACTAATTACGACATGCTTGTTGAAGGTGCTTATACCTTAAAGACTGGTGGCCGAATTCCTCCTGTCTTAACACAAGAAGACCTCGAGAAAGTACAAAACCCTTTACGGGCTAAAGGCCCTTTTGTTTTTAAACTTCATGGAGATATTAATCGTCCTGATACGATAGTTCTTAGCAGCCATGACTATCAGGATTTATTGTTTCGAAGACCCGGTTATAGGTCATTTTTAGAAACAGCTTTTACAGTTAACACAGTCCTTTTCCTTGGTTTTGGCTTAGAAGACCCAGATATTGATAATATGCTTGATCGATTAGCTTCAATTTTCTCAAGAACTAATGAGTCTCATTATGCTCTAATGCCAAAAGGACGATTTTCTTCATTGGAAAAGCGCCGAATGCTCCTGGATAAGAGGATTCGGATCATCGAGTATGAAAATAGTAATGGAAGTCATCAACAGGTTTACGAATTTCTGTCATACCTTTTCGATTTAACGGCCCCGGCTGGGGAATATAGAGATGAATACAACAAAAAGGTTCTTTCTTTGTCTAAAGAAAAGCCGCAACCAAAACCAAAAGAGCTTTCATTGATGATTATCCATGCCGGGGAGGATAAACCATTCGTTAGAAAGCTTGCTTATGATCTTCAGTCTCATGGAATATCTGTATGGTTTGATGAATGGACAATTAAAGTTGGTGACTCTTTAGTGGCAAGAATAGATGAAGGTATAAAGTCAACTGATTATGCCCTTGTAGTGTTTTCCCAGGCATTCTTTAATAAACAATGGCCGCAGAGAGAACTTGATTCAGCTCTTTTCCGTGAAGCTGAGTCAAATCGTGTGTTTGTGCTGCCAATTGTGCTGGATGTTGATCATAATGCAATCATGAAATTTTCGCCTCAACTGGCAGGAAAAATGTATCTTGATTTTAGCCATTCATATGAAGACTCGTTTAAGAGGCTCGTAAATTCATTGAAAAAACTTGGACAAAAGAAATAAAAACGAGTCCAAAAACAAAATTCAGCCCGGTAGGGTGGGCAAAGCGGGGAGATGATCTGCATGTTCCCAATAATTTCATCCCCGCTTTGCCCACCGTTCTGACTGAGAGAACCGAGAGAACCGAAAAAACGAGAGAACCAGCATGAAAATATATCGGAAGGATACGGTCTAATCGCCGTCCAACCAAGTCGTTGCAGCGGACTGAGGCCGCTGAACTTAGCGTTCTCCCCTCGCTCCGCTCAGGGAGAATGCGGCGCTGAGCGGTTGTGCCTGCCCTCCACTTCGCTCCGGGAGAACCAGGCACAGGAACGGATGCCCTTCGGGCACCGCTCAGCGCCGCATTATATTTAATAGATAGGATTTTTACCTTTTAGGCTCATTCTTTTTTCTTGACTTCCTGACAGCAAGGAATATCATATATATACTTAATAAATTATTGAAAGGAGGGATTTTAATGGCCGAGCCAACCCAAGAACAAATAGAAAAAAACTATAAAGCTTTTCAAGAAAAGTTGCCCGATCTTATTAAAAGCCATCCTGGCAAATTGGCACTAATGCATGATGGCGAGGTTGTGGCATTTTTTGATACTATGGCTGATGCTTATACAGCAGGAAAAAAAATATATAAAGAAGATGAATCCTTTTCTATACAGGAAGTCATCAATGTACCAATAAACTTGGGGTTTTTTTCTTATGCCATGTCTTAGCGGAAGATTTGATCCTATACAGGGAATTTTTATCAACATAGCAGTTGCAAAGTCAGGCAAAATAACACCAGCAACTAAAGACCTCAAAATCCCAACCTTTGTGGCTCTCGTTGATACTGGAGCTTCCAAAACATGCATATCTAAACAAGCAGCCCAAACAGCTGGTTTAATAGCGATAGGGAAGTCTCCAATGGTGTCTGCTACACATACGGTTGATATGGACAATTATCTTGCTGATCTTTTCCTACCCTTTGGCACTGCTCCACTTGGAGGTACAACAGGATTAGTAATTAATAGTATTTCAATTTTAGAGTTTAATTGTGAAACAAATTGTCCATTCCAAATATTATTAGGAAGAGATGTATTGACAAAAGGAATATTTACAATCAGCTTTGATGGTCATTTTTCTTTCGCTATATAACCTATTTTAAGAGTTCTCCTCCCATCTTGACCGTGCCTCTTTCATTCAATTGTCAAAGAACGAAATATCTAACCAGTCATTGGAGCGGATAAACCGCTCAACTAAATGTTAAGGGGGAAGGGGGACGACCTTAAATAATTAAATATCTACACTGCTCAATAAAGTTATTTACGAATTTAAGGTCGTCCCCAAATCCCCCACATTTTTTAGGGCGAACTAACTATGTGTGTCTCCTATTTGCTTGACTTTTTTATGGATTATTGTTTAGATATGAAAATTGAAGATAGCCCACAGAGGGAAGTGCCCTACCGGGTAAATTTTTAGCAGAAAGGGGATTGATAATGAAGGTGAAAAACGGTTTGTTTCTAGTAATTGTATTCTTGGCAAGTGTCTTTTTTACTAATGCCAACAGCAGCCAGGCAAAAGAAGTGAGGGGTGTGTCAGACAACTTAATAAAGATCGGTGTTATATGTGATCATACAGGCCCTGCTGCCAT
>JAGVOC010000149.1 GCA_020052975.1 Desulfobacterales bacterium
GCGGGGACATTTTGAGATGGTTAATAAATTGAACATACAGAAATTGATGAACGCCAAAACAGGATATGCCGTCCTGCTGCTGTCGTTCTTTTTGCTTTCCTACATCCTGCCCCTTGGGGCCCGTGACCTCGTTGTCCCGGACGAAACGCGCTATGCCGAGATTCCCCGCGAGATGATCGACGGCGGCGACTGGGTTGTTCCCCACCTCAACGGCGTTAGGTATTTCGAAAAACCGGCGCTTGGTTATTGGGTGCATGCCGGTTCACTTCTGCTATTCGGCGAAAACAATTTTGCCGTCCGCCTGCCGTCCGCTCTGGCTGTCGGGCTGTCGGCCCTGTTGATATACGTATTGGTCAGCCGTGTGTCGCGTCGTGAGGATGAAGATGACGGTTTGCCTGCTATACCGGCCGTTCTCATCTTTCTATCCTGTTTTGAGGTGTTCGGGGTGGGCAACACTGCTGTGCTGGACAGCCTGTTTTCGTTTTTCCTGACTGCGTCCATTACTGCTTTCTATTTCGCATCTGAAAAGCGTCCGGGCTCTGCAATGGAAAAAGGGTTTCTGGTGCTTGCCGGTCTGTCCTGCGGCCTTGCTTTTCTGACCAAGGGGTTTCTTGCATTTGCCGTGCCGGTTTTGGCTCTGGTTCCCTATCTGGTCTGGCAGCGCCGGTATTCAGACGTGTTTCGCATGAGCTGGCTGCCGGTTCTTACGGCCATTCTGGTGGCACTTCCATGGAGTATAGCAATCCACTTAAGAGAACCAGATTTCTGGCGGTTTTTTTTCTGGAATGAACATATCCGCCGATTTATGTCCGACAATGCCCAACATAAAGAGTCTTTCTGGTTTTTCTTATTGACCGCACCGGGCATGTTTATCCCCTGGATATTTGTGGCCCCTGCGGTTGCGCAGGGTATAAAGGCACAACTGTTTGAACAGGGAGCGCAAGGCAGGGTGCTAAGATTTTGCATTTGCTGGCTGGCACTGCCCTTTCTGTTTTTCTCGTTGTCGAGCGGCAAATTGCTCACCTATATTCTTCCCTGCTTTCCCCCTTTTGCCATTCTCATGGCCTTCGGGCTTTTGTACGCGCTCAAGAAAAATGCGCAGAATAGATTATTTCAAGGAGGGACTGCTGTATGCGCCGTATTTTTCGGTCTGATCCTTATTGCATTTTTGTATGTTCAATTCTTCGGCTTCAATGGGTTCAGCCCGTATAGCCAGCCCTGGAAAGTTATGATGCTGATAAATGGCTTCTTTTTTTCTGTTCTGCTGTGCTTTTGGTCCTTCCGGAGCGGTAATGTAAAAGACAAAGCCCTCCTTTTCGGTATAGCGCCGCTTCTCCTTTTCTTTGTTGTTCACTATACCATCCCTGACTTGACCATTGAGGCAAAAGCGCCGGGTGTTTTACTGGAACAACAGAAGAAAGACATCACTGACGAAAATATTATCATTTCCGATGAAAACTCGGTCGGGGCTGTCTGCTGGTATCTAAAACGCAGTGATGTTTACTTGCTTGGAGGAACCGGCGAATTTGATTACGGATTGGGTTTTAAAGATGCAGACGGGAGATTGCTTGACATGCAATCCGCTGCCGATCTTATAAATGAAAACCGGGGCAAAACAGTGCTGGTCGCCAGAGTTAAGAATATTATTCGATGGTTGGATAAGCTTCCCAAGCCTGTTTTTCAGGATCAGAGCGGACCTTCTGGATATGTGCTCTGGAAGTATTGAAAATGGTTGTATGCCGGTTTTTTGATGTTATTTCATTTTCTTATATCATGACTATCGCAATCGTTTGTGCTATAAAGTAACTTACAGATGAATTTTAATGATCCGCTGATTGCGGTTATCCCCTTTTTCTATATGTAGGGAAATGGGAGCAAAAACAATTTTTGGGGCGTGCGGTTATGAGAATTTTGATCGTAGATGATGATTGCTCACTACTGGAACAATTACAGCAAATTCTGACAAGGCAGCGTTACATCGTAGAGACTGCAACGGATGGGGAACAGGCGTTGGACAAATTGTTCGGAACTCCTTTCGATGCGATCGTTCTCGATATCATGATGCCGAAAATCGACGGGTTGACCGCTTTGGAAGAGATGCGAAAGGCCGGGATCGATGCTCCGGTACTCATGCTTACCGCAAAAGGAGATATGACAGATAAGGTAAAGGGCCTCGACCTTGGTGCGGATGACTACCTGGCCAAACCGTTTTCCTCGGATGAGTTGTTGGCTCGCGTGCGTGCTTTGCTCAGGAGATCCGGAGGCCAGTGTGAATCCGCCATACAGGTTCAGGACCTTGAGCTTGACACGGTAAGCCGCAAGGTGACCAGGGGCGGAAAACAGGTCGAGCTGACCCCCAGAGAGTTTTCCATCCTTGAGTTTCTCCTGCACAATAAAAACAGGGCCGTGTCGCGTTTCAGCCTGGCCGAACATGTATGGGGTGACGATTTCGATCCCTTCAGCATGTCCAATTTCATGGATGTTCATATCAAGAATCTTCGTCAAAAAATCGGTGATTCCGGACATGGTAAAATAATCCGAACCATCCGCGGCGTAGGGTATATCATCGGAGACGCGGAACAATGACCGTCAAGACAAGGATCACGCTCTTTATTGTCGGGGCCGGCTTGGTTACCAGCTTATTGTTTTCCGTTGTTGTGTTTTATGAATTGTTGGAGCAACCCTTCGAACTTCTGGATACCGTACTGAAAGAGGAGGCATACAGAACAACTTCCATGATCCTTAAAAGACAAAGCACATCGGAATCAGCATCTCTCGAAACTGTTGATCAAGCAATGTATGCTTATTGGATCGAGATTTATGAGCAAGGCACCAATAAGATGCTCTACCAGTCCGACCTGGCAAAATCGGCAAAGCTTCCTCCGGTAAATCCTGGTTCCAGCGCTATTGTGAGCGCCATCATTCCAAGCAAACAAATCAAACCGGATCAGGACAGAAGCCGGAAATTAACCTTTCGGGTCAGGACCATTTCGATTAAGTTGGACGGCCGGTCGTTCGTTGTACAGATTGCCCGGACCATGGATAGCTTGGAAGACGAAATATGGGAACTGATTTTCGGCATTGTGGCCGGGCTTGTTTTTTCCTCCTTGGCGTTGATTGCCATCAGCCGTTTCGTGGCCGGTAAGATCTTGCAGCCGATTGGTCGAATGAAAGATTTGGCTCAAGATATCAGTGAAAAGAATCTTGGCCGGCGGATACCCCCTGGAGAAGGAAAGGATGAATTCAGCGAGCTCGCGAGGACCATCAACCGGATGCTGGACCGGCTGCAATATTCTTTTGTGAGGCAGAGGGATTTTCTCTTCGATACATCTCATGAATTGAAAACGCCGCTCACCACCATGCGACTGGCTGTAGACGATATTTGTACCTGTGACGGGAAAAATTTACCGCCCTTTGTGAGGAATAACCTTCTGCGATTAAACAATCAAGTATTGCGCATGGAGCGCTTGGTAAAAGATCTGTTGAACCTGTCATCCCTGGAAACACTGACCTGCATCGATCCAAAGCCGGTTCAAATAACCGAGCTGTTATCATCCTTGGCAGAGGAATATAAATTTTTAGCGGATGCTCAAAACATCAAAATGGACATCCGCCTTTCCATGCGGCTTTTTACTCTGGGAGATGGGGAAAAACTGCACCGCGCCTTTTCAAATATTCTGGATAATGCCGTCAGGTACAACGTTGATGGTGGACGGATTGAACTGACGGGCGACCAGTCCGCTGCCGAACTGACGGTAACCGTCGCCAACACGGGCTCCGGCGTTGCCGAGGTTGAAATCCCCAGGGTGTTTGATCAATTCTACCGGGTCGAAAAGTCCAGGTCCATCCCGAACGGCGGCTCCGGACTGGGCCTGACTATCGTGAAACGAATCGTCGAGCTTCACGGTGGAGTGGTTAAGTTTGAGAGCCGACAAGGGGCTTGGACCCGGGTAACGGTTTCTCTGCCTCGGCGCGGGGATACGACCTCAGCATGAAAAGCGACAGGACAAACAGCCTGAAACCGAGGCAGACCCGCAGGG
Source organism: Desulfobacterales bacterium (assembly GCA_020052975.1). The sequence continues at coordinate 4,041 of JAGVOC010000149.1, forward strand.
CCGGATATTGCTCGCTGGCGCAATAGAGCTTTCCTTACATAGGGAGAACAAAAATGGCTGGACGTTTACCGAGAACGATCGTGATGTTGGCATCGCTTGGAATACTCATCGCCGGCGTCTGGTTAGAGCTGGAGCGAACGCAGCAACTGGCGCTCCCTGCCTACTATAACACCGTTAAGAGCAGGGGCTGAATCGGCCCTGTCTTATTTTTTACGCATCTCATCGTTGTGCCCGGTGTGATTTTCCAGCAGCGCATGCGTTGCCGTTTGCAGATAAGCATTCAGCTCCTTCTGCATTTGCTGCAGCTTATTGGGATCATCAATCGGTTCGGCAGACAATACGGGGCGAGTCTTGTACCGGAATAATTTGGGTCCGGTGTTTGGCGCCTTGATTATAATTGTTTCGCCCTCTATGAATGCCACCATCTGTTCATTCCCCGAAGGTTTGATCACCGCGCGACCTGGATCACCTTCCGGGAGCGCCAGCAAATCCCTTCCCCAGCAGTGGTGCACATAGCTCCCGCCCAGCATTCCCATAACGGTGGGCACGATATCAACCTGTGAGCCGACGGTTGCATTGGTTTTGCCGAACCGGGTCTGGATATCCTTTCCGATAAAAAGCAAAGGCACATGAAACCGGAATAAATCCATATCTGTAACCAGCGCGCCTCCGCCGAAACCGTGGTCACCGGTTATCACGAAAAGAGTGTCGTCAAAACCGCCCCGGTTTTTGATCTTTCTGAAAAACTGCCCCAGCGCATAATCTGAGTAGCGCATGGCGGTGAGATGCCCCTCCTCCGCGCCGTTCACCATCACCTTTTCAACCGGCATCGGAGCCGGGAAGGAATAAGGGACGTGATTGGACAGTGTCTGCAATATGGCGTAATAGGGACGGTCGCTCTTTTCCAGTTTAACGATTTCGTCAAAGGCGCGATCGAACATGTCTTCATCGGTAACGCCCCATGTGGGATCCAATAAACGCGGGTTCACGAAATCGTTACGTCCGATGAATCTGCTTACGCCCTGCGCTCTGAAAAATCCGATCTGATTGTCCCAGGCAAAATCGCCGTTATACACAAACACATTATCGTAATTGCGGCCGGATAGCACCTTGGGAAGTCCTGAAAAACGATACGAGCCTTCCGGCTGGTTCATCAGATATTCATAATTCGGCAGATTGGGGAAACAGCCCAGGGTTGCGAACATGCCCTGATGCGTGTGCGTTCCGTTTGAAAAAATATGATCGAACAGCAGGCCTTCTCCCGAAAGTTCATCAAAAGAAGGAGTGACGTTTAATGTGTTGCCGAACACGCCGATGCGCTGCGCGCTCAAACTTTCCATCAGGATCAACACGACATTTCTGTACGGAGAAGCCGGAGCGGAAGTCAATGGATCGAAACGGCGAAGCAAGGGGTATTTTTCAGGAGCTGTCAGCGATTCCTGCGGCAAAAGCCACTTTCTGTGCACCAGATCAAGGGCTTCCTTCTCATCCATTTTATTAAGCCATGAATTTTCCCTGGGGTTACCTATGTATTGCTCCGCTGCTTTGGCCAGCGTGAATGCTCCGTTAAGCGCCAGATGATTGGCAAACAGGTGAGAACTGTGAAACGCATCCCCCCAGCGAAGCGGCGAGCCGAAGCGCAAGGTGCCGCGAATGGAAACAAAACCCAGAAGTATCAGAACTATTGCAATCAATAAACGCGATCTGTAACGATAACGGGTATCCGGCTTTCGGGTCCTGCGGTCAACCAGGCGCAGGGCCGCAATCGAGGAAACGGCCATCACACCGCACAAGAGGAGAAAACGGAGCACCGGGAATCCGCGCCATAGCATGCTTATAACCGTTTTCGGATCTTCCTTCAAATACTGAAACACCAGGCTGTTTAAACGTGTATGAAATTCACGATAAAAATCCGGTTCCATCACGGCAAGAAAACTGAACAGTACCAAGGCGAGACCCAGCCAGAGGTTCCACCACCTGCGGTGGCTCAATCCGGCCGGAAAAAACATGCCGGCTAAAAGCGGCGTCATCGTGTAACCGATCACGAGCAGATCGAAACGAAATCCGACCGTGTAGGAGATCAGCAGAGCGGATACCGGAATATCCGCGATCAGGCCGCTGTTGCGCACTAAAAGCAATGTACGGCTGACGGTGAACAACAGCAGAAATACCGCACTGCTTCCGAAAATATAGGCAGTGTCGGCAATTGCCGAATACCTCGTCACGGAATTAGCAGATTTTGACATAATCCTTTCTCCGATCCCCAGCCTTTCTCGCGCCGGTCAATACGGCCGGTAAACGGTCAGGATCGTCTATTGTTAACTTACATGTGTAGAGAGTATAAAAAAGAAGTGCGTGAGTCAAGGCCAAAGCATAAATAACCGGAACGATCAAATGATTATACAAACTCAGTATTAATAATCAAGCTCAGGTGCCCAGTTTAATACTTTTTATCCGAGTCCGTACTTCTTCATTTTTCTCCACAGAGTAGTACGCGGGATATTTAATATCCTTGACGTAAGGCCCTTGTTGTAATCAGATCGTTCCAGAACCTTACCGATGAAACTTTTTTCGAGTTCATCCAGTGACATGAGTTTTCCACTTTCTATGGAATCGAACTCAAGTTGCTGCAAATCACTCGGCAGGTCACGGATCCTGATTTGATCATCATCTGTGAGAGCCACAGCCCGTTCAATAATATTTTCCAGTTCGCGGACATTTCCGGGGAAGGTGTAATTTAGAAGAATATCAAGCGCATTCGGTTGAATGCCTGTTACAGGCTTATGAAAAGCGAGGCTGTATTTTTCTATGAAATACTTGACCAGCAACGGTATATCGTCCCGGCGTTCGGCCAGATGAGGCAGGTGAATCGTCACAACATTTAACCTGAAAAAGAGATCCTCTCTGAAATTTCCCAGACCGACCTCGCGTTTGAGATCCTTATTGCCGGCAGCAATAATCCGGATGTCAAGGTCGATAGGCCGGACACCTCCGACCCGTATGATCCGTTTTTCCTGTATCACATGCAGGATCTTTACCTGCATAGCTAAAGGCATTTCGCCGATTTCGTCAAGGAAAACGGTTCCTCCTGAGGCCGATTCAAGAAGGCCGACACGTGTTGCTGTCGCTCCGGTAAAAGCCCCTTTTTCATATCCGAAAAGTTCGCTGTTTATCAGTTCATCCGTAAATCCTCCGCAGTTGAAAGATACAAAGGGGCACTCCTTCCTGGGACTCATCTGGTGGATTTCTCTTGCTGCAAGCTCCTTGCCGGTACCGCTGGCACCCTGAAGCAGAATATTACAATTCAACGGAGCCACTTTCTGAATCATTGAAAAGACTTGATGAATAGCCGGACTGGATCCCACAATGCTTTTGAATTTGCCTTCACCTTTCAGGGCTTCTCTGAGCCTCTTATTTTCAAGACGAATGTTGAGCTTCTCAAACGCGCCCCTTGCCAGCAACCTTATTTCGCTCAACTTAAGGGGCTTGGGCGCATAATGGTATGCGCCCTCCTTAATTGCTTCGATAGCACTGTCAATGGAACTGTATCCTGTAATAATAATCACTTCCGTGTATTCATTGATCTTCTTGATTTTGGACAAAAGCGCCATCCCGTTTGCATCAGGAAGCATGAGGTCTGTAAAAACAATTCCAAAAGGAGAAGCTTCCATACGTTCCATAAAAGGACCTCCGGAGGTAAAAGTCTCCACTTCAAATCCGTCTTTAGTCAGCGCCTGGGATAGCCTGCGGCAAACCGTAATCTCATCATCAACAATAGCTATTCGTCTATCCATTTCGCTAATTCCCGTCATTGATTATTGCAGGGATAAAAACGGAAAAAGTTGTTCCACGGTCGAGTTCACTATCCACCACAATATATCCTCCATGGGTTTTTATTAGGGAATAAGTCACGGAAAGACCGAGACCGAGCCCTTTCCCAATGCCTTTTGTCGTATAAAACGGTTCGAAAATGTGTTCCATTGATTCAGGCGGTATTCCCGGCCCCGTATCCGAGATATCGATCCGGACAAAGTCCGCAGGGTCCGAATATGCTTTTATGTAAATACTCCCGCCATCCGGCATAGCATGGTGAGCATTGATCAGAAGATTTAAAAAAACCTGCTGCAGGCTTCTCATATTTCCTTTTATTGCCGGTAAATCCGGAGAAATCCGGATGTCCAGTTTTATTCCGGAAAGCTTGATCTGATTCTTGATAAGCTTGATGGTGCTACGAATTACTTCTGCAATATTTAACTCCGAAAATGAAGACTCCTGCGTGCGGGAGAAGTCGAGCAGATTTCTTACAATATCATTTGCTCTCTCTACCTGGGTAATAATGTCCTGAAGCATCTCGTCCGCTTCGATATCGAGCTTTCCGGAATACTCACTCAGGAAAGCCTCTGCAGTTAAACTGATATTGTTTATGGGGTTGTTCAGCTCATGGGCGATCCCGGCAGTAAATGTACCCAGAGCAGCCATTTTTCTGGCCTGTAAAAGGTTTTCCTGATTTGTTTCCAGTTCCGTGGCCATAAGGTTGAATGCCCTGATAAGTCCTGAGATCTCGTCGTTATGACTGTCCTTGAAAGAAATCGGCGTGAAATCCCCGCTCCCTACCTGCATCGTTTTCCTCTGAAGCGCGCTAAGGGGGCTGATCAGTCGTTTGGAAACAAGAGTTATAACAAGAACCATAAGTAAAACAAAGGTGCCGAGAAATGCAAATGGGAGCATGGAGATGCCATAGATTGTTTTATGTATTTTCGTTCGCTTTATATTGACCAGCTCATTTGCAAAATCTACCATTGCTTTACCCTGTAAACGCATCTGATCTTGATTGATCTCAGCCAATGCCCCAATGCTTGACTTAAAATGTTTCATGTTTTCGTGATAACCGGTCAGGTTGTTCCTGAATTCCGAATATCTCTTCATTCCGATTATTCTGATGATGTCTTCGGACAGTTCGCCGACCAATTTGTCGGTTCTTTCAAGGTAAACAATGACTTCCCTAAGACTTTCAAGGTCATAGTAAAGAAAGACATTCTTTTCGAACCTGCGCATCTCAAGGATGTTGTTTGTCAGATCGCCAAAGCTTTCACTTAAGATCATAAGCCTGTTAACATATGAAAGACTCCAAAGGTTGAGTCCGGTCAACGCACATATCGAAAAAAGGGTTATGCAGGAAGCAAAAATGAGTTTTGATCTGATTGTTTGCAGCATTAAGGTTCCCCTCTACGATTCATACCATTTATATGAGAATACAGGAGTCAGAATACAGAAGAAAAACAATACCATGGTTATTCCGGCTCCTGACTCCTGGATCCTGTATTCTCATGCTTCGTTGTGTCCGTCCCGGACATGAAGGTTAGTAAAATCGACTCTCGTATATAATATGTTTCAATATGGCACAAACAAAACATAAAATCGATCTATTTTTTTCAGATTGGAACATGCCTCGTTTATTCAAATCAGATAATTCATATATTTATTATAAGTATAACAGAATGTTATAAATATATATCGAATATGGCCCCCCTATTGCAATTATCTGATTAGTCATCGGTAAAAAGGAAGATGGATGGAACGAATTCTTGTCATTATGAATAATCAGCATTACTCGTGGGAAGCCCTGGGCAGAGCGGTTTCTCTTGCAAAAAGAATCAATGCGAGGGTTTTTGTCCTCAAGGTTTTTTCTCAGGATGTGAAAGAGACCGGGGCAGTTGGGGAGGATATGAAAACATCAGCCGGACGAAGGCTGGAAAATATAATTCAAGCAGCAAGAGCCGATTCAATCAGAATTGAATACTTCGTGACGGAAGGAGAATTTGAAGAGGAGGTGATCCGTTTTGTAGAGCACAACAAAATAAGCATTTTGGTAGTGGAGCCGGGCAGTTGGGAAACAAAGAGCTCTGAAAATCCTGAAAAAGGATTAGGCCCCATTCAGGAGATTCTGTATCGTATTTCATGCAGGGTGGAAATGGTTTCACCAAAGAAATCTTATTAAAAAACAATAGCGAAGCAGAAAGGTGATTGAAACATGTATATATACCTACCCATAGCAGGCAATGCTGTGAACATTTTTGTTATATTCGGATTGGGAGGCATAGTCGGGCTTTTGTCCGGAATATTCGGCGTAGGGGGCGGTTTTCTGATGACTCCGTTGCTGATCATGATGGGCATTCCGCCGACCGTGGCTGCCGCTTCGGATTCAAATCAGATCGTCGGAGCATCGACTTCAGCGACCCTGGCCCATTTTCGTCTGGGCAATGTAGATTTTAAAATGGGAACGATCCTCCTCATAGGGGGTGTGATAGGAGGAACGGGCGGGGTTCAGATTATTCAGATCCTGCGAAAACTGGGGAATGCAGATTTTCTGATAAATATTACATATGTATTGATGCTTGGGATCATAGGCAGCTATATGTTCGTTGAAAGTCTGCAGTCGATGAAGAAATCGAAGCAGATTGAACAGTCAAGACCGAAAAAGGAGTCCGGATATGCAAGATTCATCGGGAGCCTTCCGTGGCAGACTGAATTCAAAAGGTCCGGCATTCGGTTGTCGATACTGATGCCTCTGGTGCTCGGTGTAATCGTGGGAATCCTGGCGGCTATAATGGGTGTGGGCGGCGGATTTATCATGGTTCCTGTGATGGTTTATATGCTGCGCATGCCCATGCACGTTGTTGTGGGTACAAGTCTTTTTCAGATTCTTTTTACCTGCGTAAACGTTACAATCATGCAGGCATGGAAAAATCACACTGTAGATTTCATTCTGGCTCTTCTGCTTCTTCTGGGATCGGCTATCGGAGCCCAGTTAGGAGCAAAACTCAGCAAGAAATTAAAAGGGGACCAGCTTAAAATATTGCTGGCTTCTCTGGTTCTTATAGTAATGGTCAAAATGCTTTATGGACTTTTGGTCAGGCCCGATGTTCTGGTGGCCTATATGGGAGGGCACTAGGATGAAGAAACGAACCATAATGTTCATAACAGGAATGTTATACCTGCTGATGCTTACTCCCATTTGGGCCCAGGAGCCGTTTGAAATAAGTATTAAGCCAAAATCGATAAGCATCGGTACTTTTTATAACGGCACAGATATCATAATTTCAGGAAAAATCCCCGATGACTGCGAAGCTGTTGCAGTATTTACCGGTGATCGTAATGTATTACATCTAAAGGAGAAAGGTAAAGCCATCGGCTTATTATGGATGAATCTGGATTCGTTGACCTACAATAACGTTCCCAGCGTCTTTCTTGTTTCCAGTCAAAAAAGAGTTGAAGATATGACCGGACCAGAGAAAGACGAAAATTCAAACGTAAAAAATATAGGCCTTGCCGGTTTAAGCAAGTTAATTACTGTTGAATCGGAAAAATCCGACCCGCAAATCTCCATCGCAGAACTTTTTAAACTTAAAAAACATGAGGAGCTTTATCAGGAACAAACCGGAAATATTACCTATACCGCCCCGGTTCAGGGCTATAAATCCTTTATTATGAAAATTAACATTCCCTCCCGTCTTTCACCAAGCGACTATATGGTCAATGTATACTTGGTGAGGAATGGACAAATAATCGGCCACGCAGAGAAGCCTGTTGAAGCCGGACTCACCGGCATCCCTGCTTTCCTCGCTAATCTGGCCTTTGACCATAGTCTCATGTATGGAATCCTTGCTACAATTATTGCCATAGCAGGCGGGTTGGTGGTAGGATATGTTTTTCAGGGCGCTAAAGAAGGGTCACACTAAAGGAATATTGTCGTAATGGAATCGGCTGCCGGACTTCATATGGATAAGCTTTCTTTTTGGAGAAAGAAAAACCCGGCTGTTTTATTCAGCATGCTTTTCAAAAAGTTCAGGTGCATACTTGATAGAAACATCAGGATTCTGGAACTCATGGCAGACATGGGCGACAAACTGAGCGGAGAGTATGTTTTTGACCGGCAGTACATTCATACTGTAACCGAAGAGCTTAACAATCTTTTACGGCAGCATATTTCCGACCTGGGCGGTCTGGAGCAGCATAAAAACATGGAACTTCTTAATTCCTTTGAGCGGATCCATGATCGCATCCGGGAGGAGATATCCGGAAACCGTTCGGTTTCTGAAATCCCTTTCACCCGTTTCCCGGAGGAGCTTTTGACGGAGTCGAATCACGCGTTGAGTGAGTTGGGAAATGAAAACATCATGATGGGTGAAATACAAAATATCTTAAAATTACCTGTGCCTGATGGATTCTTCGTTACCACAAGGGTTTTTTTCGATTTTATGGAGTATAATGGCCTGATTCCACGTGCAAAAGAATGCTTCAGCCTGTTGGAAAAGGGCGGAGGAAAACCGGCAGAAAAAGCGTTTAAAGATCTAAGGGTTATAATCCTTAACGGAGAATTTCCAGAGCCGATCGTCTGGGACATATCGGCTGCAACAGAGAATATAAACAGGAAGTCAGGGCGTGATCTGGTCTCATATGCCGTACGGGGCTGCGAACGGATAAGGGGAAAAGGATCTGTTGCCTTTAATCCGCGATTCAAGACATTTCTTAATATTCCTCAGAAGGAAATCTTAAACGCATATAAGGAGATCATAGCAGACCTTTTTTGCTCTCCGGGGTTAAAACATTATCCGGAGAAAGATTTCGCCGTATCGGCAAGCTTTTATTCCATGGTAGATTCAGGGATAAGCGGATTCATACGTACATTGGATCCGGAATATCCCGAAAAAGAGACCATGATGGTTGGCGCCACATTTGGTCTGGGAGGGAGCCTTAAAGACGTAATAGGAACTCTCGATCATTATATGGTTTCCCGCGATCCGCCGCACCATGTCTTGTCCATGAATGTAACCAGAAAAGACCGGATGCTTACTCTTCGGAGTTCAGGAGGAACCGCATGGATGAATATTCCTCACTATACATGCAGAGCTCCCAGTCTGAAGCCTTCTCAGATCAAAAGTCTGGCCGAAACCGCCATTCTGATCGAAAGATACTACAAACGCCCGCTTGAGATCACCTGGTGTTTTAACAGGGAGGAGAATCTTTTTATATTGCGGACAAATCTTCTAAACGTTCGCAACAGCGATTCAGATACGATGTTACCCGTTGAGAGTGCTATACGAAATGCAAAAGTACTGTTCTCCGGAAAAGGGATGGTTGTCCAGGGCGGCATAGCAACAGGCAAAGTCTATGTCGTCCGTAACGATGAAGACCTCGATAGGTTTCCGGCCGGAGCCATTCTTGTCAGCTCACAAACCTCGCCCCGCTTCTCCCGCGTGATCCGGAAAACAAAGGGGATACTTACCGGCATAGGTTCGCCCACCGGACACATGGCAACCATGGCGCGCGAATTCCGCGTACCGACAATCGTCAATTGCGGAATTGCTGTAAAGGAATTGAAAACGGGAGATGAAATAACCATCGATGCCGCTTACAATGTTGTTTATTGCGGTGTTGTAAAGGGGTTGCAACACTACGAACTAATAGAAGAGGATCTTTTTGAAGAGTCGGAGGAGTATCTTTTGCTCCGGCGGCTTTTAAAGCATGTCAGTCCCCTGAACCTCATTGATCCCCACGGCAGAAATTTTACTCCTTCAGGATGCCGCTCTTACCACGACATTTTGCGCTATGTTCACGAAAAAGCTGTCCAGAAAGTTATTGATCTGAGCAAGACATATAAACACCGGCGTAATGTCCCTGTCCGTCGTCTGGAGACCGATATTCCGCTTGGAATCTTCCTCGCTGAAATAGATGAAAAGATAAAGCCGGGAATTGGAAGCAGGATTCAAGAAAAAGAAGTCAATTCCGTTCCCATGAGAGCTCTCCTGCAGGGGCTTCATGAGTCAGGAATGTGGAGCACAAAACCTTTGTCCGTAGATATGGGAAGCTTCATGTCAAGCCTTACCAAAACATTCAGTTATTCTCTCTCCGGACCGGATCACACAGGCATGAACCTCGCCCTGATCTCAGGAGAATATATGAATCTGAACTTAAGGCTTGGTTATCATTTTACAGTTATTGACGCTTTCATCGGTGATCACCCGGAGGAAAACCGTATCTCCTTTCGTTTTTTCGGAGGAGTGACCGATTTCTCCCGCCGTTCAATGCGGGTTAAGTTCATCGGAACAATCCTTGAAAGATTCGATTTCCGGGTTGAGTCTCATGGTGACCTGGTAGTAGGAAGAATAAAAAAGGCTGCAAAATCAAGGATGATAGGGAAGATGAAATTGCTGGGCGGGCTTATCGGATATACCAGGCAACTGGATGTTCAAATGAGCAGCGAAAGCAATCTTGCTTTCTGCGTAGAAGATTTTATAAATAAAATCAAGGGAACAATGGAGGTGGGTTGTGAACAACATGACCAATAGCGACAGCAATTTAAAAAAATTGCAGATCCTTATTCTGGATGATGAACCCATAGTATGCAAACGCCTGAAACCCGCATTTTTAAAGGCCGGTTACGAGGTTGAGACATATACGGACAGCGCAAATGCTATGGCAAGAACACTCGAAAAAAATTTCGACATTGTCATCACGGACCTGAAAATGGAAGGAATGAGCGGTATGGAATTTTTGACTGAAGTTAAAAGACGATCACCGCGCACAGAGATCATAGTCATAACAGGGTTTGCCACTCTGGAGGCGTCAAAAGAATCATTTCAGAAAGGAGTCTTTAAGTTTGTAGCAAAGCCATTCAAACTAAGTGATATACTCGAAATGGTAACACAATTGAAAAATGAACGCTTTGAAAATCCAATATAGCCATATATGATAAGATCTCTATCCATATTCAGACATAAGTTCCGCCGGACATCGGAAAGTTCTGAGATGATCAGGTCTTTATTTTCGAAATTCCAGATGATCCTCGACATGAATACAAAAATTCTCGAAAAAATGGTTGTGATCGAACGCATGCTGGGAGGTGAGTACATCTTCGATAAAGCCTTTCTGGAGAGCTCTGTAAGCGAAGTGAGCCCTTTGGTTTACCAGGTTGTTTACAGCCTCAATGCTATGACGGAAAACAAGTTTTCAGATCTCTTCGACAATTTCCAGACTGTAAAGGGCTACCTGGAAGATATTTTAGCCGGGGGACTGGGCCCGTATGCCGACAGGCTTACACTGCCCTATTCGGCAATCCGCATGGAAATGCAACCTCTTGTCGGACTCCTTAGCACAGGTCTTGCTGAATTGGGTCATCATATGGGTCTCAACGCGCCGGACGGCTTCGCAGTCACTACGACAGGTGTCGGTATGTTCATGCACGATAATGATCTCCTTAACAAAATCAGACAGGTTGCGCCAGGGCCATGGTCGCCTGCCAAACAGAATCAGATAAGAGCCATTTTAAAGAGCGCCGGGATTCGGGAGGAACTGAAGCAGGCTATATCGGATGAAACCCGGAGTTTATCGGAAAAAATCGGGAGGAATGCTTTGCTGGCGGTCACAGCCGGAACTGTCGGAAAAGAGGGGCCGGATCATTTCGCAAGTATTTATAATGTTTCTCCAGACCTTATTCAGGAAGCATACAGGCAGAGCATAGCCGATTGCATGGCAAAAGTAACTGAAAACCATTCAGAGGAAGAAGAGGAAAAAGATATATCAATTGCCGTGGCCGTTCGCGCAATGATCCGCACCAGAATTTCCGGGATAGTCTGCACACTTGATCCGGTGCATGTATCTAGGCAGATGGCAAGGATTACCATCGCCGCGGAAGATACTCTTTCTGAAGGTAATGATGCCGGAAAACGTGCTGAATCTTTCCTGGTGCAAAGATTTTATCCGTTTGACCCTGTTGAATCGATTATACGGCCAAAAGCGGCAGGCAAAATACTGCCTGACCGCAAACGGAGCCTGTCGGTTTTGCCCGGGGGCCTGCGCCGGGGATCTTCTCTGATCCGCAAAGAGAATCTCATATCCATAGTCGAGTCGGCAATGGCTGTTGAGCGAACCTTCGGAAAACCCCAGATAGTCCATTGGGCTGAGGAAGAAACAGGCCGGATAATTATTATGGGAATTGAGCCTCTTTCCGCGCCTCTTCATGATGATATCTCCATAGATGAATTGAATGAGCAGATTGGGAAAGCCGTCCTGTTGCTGAAAGGAGGAGAAACCGCACAAACGGGAGTTGCTACTGGCAGGGTGGTGCATGTCACGGAAGATTACAACCATGATTCATTTCCGCCAGGTGCGATAGCAGTTGCCCGCAAAGCAAGCCCGAATCTCAGTCCGGTGCTTCGCAGCGCTGCAGGGCTTATTACTGAAACCGGATCCCCTGTCGGACATCTGGCAACGATAGCCAGAGAAATCCGCATCCCCGCCATTGTGGGCGCCGGTCATGCGCTGGAGCTGCTGAAAGAAGGAATGGTGGTCACCATGGATGCCGGAGACGGCAAAATCTACCAGGGAGTTCTCGAACTTCTTGTCCGATACCGTTCATCCGGTGTTGAGCTCTATCCTACCGATCCTGAATATATCACACTGCGTCAGTTGCTTCGCTGGATTACCCCACTGAATCTGACTGATCCCGATTCTTCCGATTTCAAAGCCGGCAATTGCCGAACCTTCCATGACATCATCCATTTTGCTCATGAAATGGCAGTTGAAGAGCTGTTAGATATTCAATCAAGACACAAGGAACTTAAGGGGATCGTAACCCGGCGACTGGCGCTCAACATTCCCATTGATATCCGGGTATTGGATATTGGAAACGGTCTCTCCGGTTCAGAGAGAGAAGTGCTGCAGACAGGAAATATATCTTCCCTGCCGTTTAAAGCCTTTCTGCGGGGCATTACAATGGAAGAAATGTGGGATCAGCGTCCCAGCTCGATCGGCCTGCGGGAAATCTTCTCCGGCATGGACAGAACCTATGCCGCTTTCACTAACCAGCCGGAATATTCAGGGCAAAATCTGGCAATTGTAGCAGAGAATTATCTCAACCTGACACTGCGTCTCGGTTACCATTTCAACGTCATTAACGCCTATCTTTCCGAAAATCAGAACAAGAACTTCATTTACTTTCGCTTTGTCGGCGGATTTGCCTATGCCGACAGGCGCGAGCGCAGGGCAGAACTTATCGCTGCCATTCTGGAAAATATTGATTTTAAAGTTACCGTTGAAGGGGATCTGGTGATCGGCAAGCTCAAAACAGCTGACCGCGCACATATGGAATCGGCCTTGCTCAGTCTCGGTGAATTGACCGGTTTCACCCGCCAGCTCGACATCAGAATGGAGTCTGAAAATGATGTTGAAGAGTTTATAAGGCTTTTTACTGAAAGAACCAGGAATACTGTCATGCATGATAGAATCAAAGGATAGAGTCTGATATGTTGGGATTGATCAGTAAATATTGGGGAAAATATCAGGCCATTAAGCTTCGTAAGGCGGAGAAAATCATTCGTGACCTGAAAATTCGTTACCATACTTTTCGTATTCTCCTTATAAATAACGAGCGGGCTCTGAAAATACTGAACGAAATCGATTTAAGACTTAAAAGGAAAAACCGGTTTTGGCAGGATTTGGGAAATCAGACTGACGAGCTCCTTGGAATAAGTTACGAGCTTGTTGACGGTCTGAACCGCCTGAGTGACAATAAATATTTGCAGCTCTATGAATTGCACAAAAGGCTCAGCGAATCTATCCGGGAAGCGCTTCCTGAAGTATCCCGGAAATCAGGCGAAGGCCCTTATTGCCTGTTTCTCGATGAAATCACGCCGGATATGAAAAAATTGGTTGGAGGCAAGGCCGGCTCCCTGTCCGATTTAAGAAGAATCTCCATACCGGTTCCAAATGGTTTCGTCATCACAGTTTGGGCATGCCAGGAGTTTCTTCGGGCAAATGAACTTGAAAAGCCTGTCCGCCAGCGCCTCCGAAAGCTCGAGGCCGATGAACGTTTTCTCGGAGATCTTGAGGAGATTGTCAGGGAAATCCGTGAAATGATACTTTTCGGAAAATTGACAATCGAACTGGAGAAAGCCTTCAGGAGCGCGTATGTCAGACTGGTAGGACCTCAACAGGAATCCATCTCTGTCCGAAGCAGCGCCGGTGTCGAAGACCAGACTGCACATTCCTTCGCCGGGCAGTTCAAAACCGTTCTGAATGTTACCTCCTTTGAGGGTCTGGTTGAGGCTTTCAAAGAGGTTTTGGCAAGCAATTTTAACGCAAGGAGCATTATTTACAGATCACACGCCGGCCTCCCTTTGACCGATTTTGATATGGCTGCTTTATGCCAGATCATTGTAAAAGCCAGAACTGCCGGAGTTCTTTTTACGGTCGATCCTGCTGTTCGGGAAAGTGAACGAATGCTTGTAAGCGCGGTTGCCGGACTTGGGAGTCTGGCTGTCGGCGGTGAAGTTCCTGCGGACCTTTATCATCCGTTGCGTTCGGCAAAAGAAACCGAAATTCCGGCTGAAATCGTTGAGAAAGCATACAAAGAAGTATGCTTTTCCGGAGGGGGGATACACAGGGTCGAAGTTCCGGCTGCAGAAAGATTTAAGCCTTTGCTTTCCCGGGAAGAAATCCATGGTTTAGCGGACTTGGGCCTCATTATTGAAAGCTTCACAGGGAAACCGCAGGACATCGAATGGGCTCTGACCGAAGAAGGAATGATTTACATCCTGCAATCCCGACCTTTCAGGCTTAGCCCGAAGGTATCCGGAGCTCCGGAAACTCCACAGGGCGAAATTCTTTTCCATGGAGGAGTCACATCCTCTTCAGGGAGGAGCATCGGAAAAGCAAAAATAATTCATTCATCGAAAGATCTTGAAGGACTTGAATCGGGACCTGTAATAGCCGTTCTTCACCAAAGCCTTGTAGAGGCTGCCCGCAGTATGCATTATTTCAGCGGCATTGTTGTCGATAAAGGTAACCCTGCCGATCATCTTTCCAATTTAGCCAGAGAATACGGAATTCCCATGCTAACCCGCACAGAGAAGGCTACCCATATCCTTCAGAATGATCAGTGGATTGTTCTTGACGCCGACCGGAGCACAATATTGAAGGTGCCCCAGGAGGCCCTGCACGGCCTGCAGGAGACAAAAAGATTAAGTCAGTCCCTGGAAATATCCGAAGAAGAGGTTCTTTCCGATCCATCTCAATTACAACAATTGCGGGACTTTCTTGTCCGCCTGAACCTGACCGACGCCTATGGGCCTGCTTTTTCCATATGGGAATGCCGGTCGCTTCATGACCTTATCCGCTATGTCCATGAGATGGCCGTCATGACAATGTTCAATGCAGGAGACATGGTCATGGAAGAGGCCGGAAATTTCATTCACAGGCTGGATGGAGAAATAAATTTTCATTTTCTGATCATTGATATGGGCGGCGGACTTTCACCGGGCAGACATAATATGAAGATTAATCCGGAAGAGATTCTATCCACCCCTTTGCTTGCATTGTGGGAAGGAGCCTCCACTCCCGGACTTAGATGGAATGTTCCGCCGCCAGCCCAGTCTATTTCAGGATTATTCGGCAGAAGCCTCACGGACGGGCGCAGCCTCCGTCCGGTCGGAAACTGCAACTATGCGCTGATCGCCAGAGACTACCTTAATCTGAACGCCCGTTTGGAATTTCATTTTACAATGATTGACACTGTGTGCGGCCGGAATCCGAAAGACAATTATATCCGGTTCCGGTTCAAGGGAGGCGGAACAACTCAGGTTCAAAGAGAGCGGCGCGCCAGGTTCATAGCCGAAGTGCTGGAAGTTCACGATTTTTTCACGGATCGCAGGGGAGACCTTGTAACCGGAACGATCATGGAAATGACACAAAACTCCGTGGAAAAAAGGCTTGTAATGCTGGGACGGCTCCTTGGTTTCAGCCGCCTCATGGATGCAATGATGCATAACGACGAATCACCGCAGCTTCTGACTCGGGCCTTTCTTAGCGGAAATTACAGTCTCGAAGGCATTCATCCGGAACAGAATGAGGGCAAAATAATTCAGGCATGAAAAAAGGTGAGATCAGGAAGCATAACCGCGGTCAGCATGTTTCCATGAGCTGCCCCTGTGTCGATTCCGATTCTGCCGGGAGCAACAAAGGGCATTTCAAATGGAGTATGCCCAAACACAACCGTAAGGCCCTGTTCCGGTTCACACTCTAAAAAGGGGTCCCGCACCGTCAGCAGCCGGTCGAGCGAGCATCCCTCCGGATCCTCGCCGGGAATCACACCTGCATGAATGAAAAGATACTCCCCTGTTCTATAGTATGGAAGCAGTCCGTTTATGAAATCGCGATGACCGGTCGGCAAAAAACTTAGGTCGGACAGTGTTTTAAAATCGGCGCTTGAGTAGCTTTTCAGGGTCGGTTCAACGTCCATTGAGCGTAAGAGCCAAAGGTACTCCTGATCTTTGGTTTGGGCATACTGCAAAAGGGCATGCTCGTGGTTACCCTTAAGAAAAAGCACATTTTCACACTGCTGCTCAAGTTTAAGAAGATAATCTATGACTTCTCTTGATTGAGGCCCGCGGTTAATGTAGTCGCCTATAAAGATGAGCATATCGGAGTGCCGGTCAAACGGAAGCCTGTCGATCAGGCTTACAAGTTTTTCATAGCAGCCGTGGATATCCCCAACCGCAAATATTTTACTTTTATCCTCTTCCGTTCTTTCCATATGCTAAAGCCTTTTTTCCGGTTTTTAAAGCAAGTGTGCCCTTGTCTTTTCCATGGTAATTTACTGATACTCAGCTCCGGAATAACTGGTGTGAGGCTTTCCGGCAATGCCCATAATATAACAAAAAAGTGTTCCGGCATCAATACTTGTTTGCTTATGCCTGGCTTATGAAGCAACTGGTAATCAATATACTGATTCTTGTTTTCCATAGAATATACGCTTTGCCCTTCTGAAAGGCGGAAAGGAGTGTAATTACAAAGCAGTTTCAGAGTGTTACAAAGGCTTTCTCCCTTCTATAAATCCCGGCTTCCCGAATGCGGGCTCAGGGTAGGTGTAAAATCCCTTTCCGCTTTTCACACCCAGATGCCCCTCGTCCACATACTGCTTCAGAAATGCCGCATTGGCAAGGGACT
The DNA here is from genome assembly GCA_020052975.1 of Desulfobacterales bacterium. The sequence continues at coordinate 21,045 of JAGVOC010000149.1, forward strand.
GCGGATCTTTGGTCTTATTGGCCCAGTAATCGGTGACCTTCCAAGCAGTATCAAGGCCGATACTGTCCATTATCCCGAATGGCCCCGCAACGGTATGCATAACTCCCATCCAGGCACGGTCGATCTCTTCTGCCGTTGCCACATTATTCGCGGCAAGAGTTTGAGCCGATTTAAACAATTCCATGAGCATGGCATTGAATACATATCCGAAATTTTCCTTTTTAAGCATGATGGGCACCTGACCTATCCGTTCGGCAAAGGCTTTTATCAGCCCGACGGTTTCTTCTGAAGTGCCCGGATGAGGCATGATATCGACAATACTGGTTACGCGGACGTCGTGAAAATGAAAGGCTGCAAATTTTTCGGGCCGGCCTGTCGCTTCAGCAAACATAGAGGGTATCAGTGACGATGTATTTGTAGTAAAAACCGTATGAACCGGGCAGATTTTATTAAACTGAGCAAAAACACGGCCTTTCAGAACCGGATCTTCAGGCACTGATTCACTGACAAAGTCTGAATTTCTGCCTGCTTTTTCTGCATCGTATTCCATTTTAACTCTTTTCAGCGAAGCATGGGCGCTTTCTTCAGTCAACCGCCCGGCAGTCATATATGTTTTGGCCAACTTGCCTATTCTGTCCTTTGCCTTTTCAAGCGCACCCTGCCCCACATCATAAAATATCACATCGTATCCGCTCACGGCACACTGAAAGCCGATCTGTTGCCCCATGTTTCCGGCTCCGATAATTAATACCTGCCTGACATCATCAATATTCATTTCATCACTCCTTTCCATATTCTCATGTCATTATAAAATTTACTTCCGTAAAAAGGCCGAGTTTCTCGATGCGGAAAAGGCTTTTTATTATAGACGAAACATGACTGTCAACCGGTATCTTTTATAGGAAAGCAGCCGGGAGTCAGGAGCAAGGAGCCGGAAGTCGGAATCCTGACCTGCGTTCATGCTCCGATGAGGAACGAAAAGGTGCTGTTCGGAGTTCGGCGAATAAAAAGCCGGATTTCAGTTTTCCCGGAATTAAACCGAGATGGAGGAGGAGCGTTTACGGAGTAATCAATTCTTCTGTCTTTTCTATACGCGCCGGATTTATGAAAACAGATTCTATTACACTATTCTTACCGCGCATATCGGCATAGTATGCTCTGATTTCTCTCATATCCGCCTCGATATCCCCGGTTGGAAAGTAAACAGGCCCAATCCCACCGACTTTTCTTTTATAGTCAAGAAATCCCAGAACAATCGGAACCTTGGCCCCCTGTGATATATAATAAAATCCGGTTTTCCATTTCATGACTTTTTTCCGGGTTCCGGAAGGCGGAATTGTCAAAACCAGTTTTTCACTTTTGGAAAATTTCTGAATCATCTGTTCAACTATATTATTTGATTTGGAACGGTCGACAGGAATTCCTCCCAGCCATCTGAAGAAATTTTTAAAAGGCTGGCGGAATATAGCCTCTTTTCCCATCCAGTAAATCTTGGCTTTAAAAGCAAAGGCTATGAATATTGTTATTGGAAAATCCCAATTGGAAGTATGGGGAGCTGCGATCAAAACAAATCTCGGAATATCCGGGAACCGGCCCTCAATGCGCCACCCCATTATTTTGAGGATAATCAGAGAAAGCCATCTCATAAGAGTTTTTATTACAGGCGTATCAAATATAGTATGCTGCAATTTTTTTATACTCCTTGTATTCGACCTTTGCATAACACCCCATTTTGCCCGATTTATTTAAAGATTTGATTTCTGGTCTCTTGTTTGTAGTTTCTGGTTTTTTCTTTTAACCAGGAACCAGTAACCATAAACCTAAGCCTTAAATATCGCCTTCCTTGAACTTGAGCAAAATTGGATGTTCTTAAAAGGTCTCCGTATAAAATTCTTTGAAGCTCCCCCGCCGCAAGTCCGCCGCGGCGGACCTTCGGCAGGGAATGCGCCCGTTGTTTCGGTTCAAAGCTTCTTTGGAAAAGAGATTATGCGTCTATAGGAAAATGGGCGTAATTGCAAAGCTATAATCAGGTATTACAAATGTTTTACAAGTGCGGGAATGACAAAAAAGGGGAATCTGTCCGAAGTCGGAGAATGGGCAATAGTCGAAATTCAGACGGCAAAGTAAAAAGTTCATTATGCAAGGCGCGCGAATCTTGAGGAATGAAGCGTACTTTTTGGTACGCTGCAATGACGAAAGATGAAGCGCAACACAGCAGAATGACTTTTTAC
>JAGVOC010000030.1 GCA_020052975.1 Desulfobacterales bacterium
GGGAGGATTCGGAAGCGCAGTTCTTGAGTGTTTGAATGATGAAGGTATTTCCGGTTTTAAAATTGAACGTCTTGGGATACCCGATCTTTTTGTAGAACATGGCCCGCAGGACCTGCTCAGAACCAAATATAAAATAGATTCCAATGCGATTGTTAATTCAGCATTAAAGATCATGGGATATTCGTCAAAAACCGGAGATATAGATTCTTAACTCTTTTCTCTCAACCATATGGTATCCTGATGTCAGAAAAGAAAAAACGGCTCGATATCAAACTCGTTGAATGCGGGCTGGTGCAAAGCAGAGAAAGAGCAAAAAGCCTTATAATGGCAGGTAAGGTTACCGTAAACGACAGAATTCAGGACAAGCCCGGCGTACCGGTTTCTGAAGATGATGCCATCGCTCTTAAGGGAAAAGACATACCCTTTGTCAGCAGAGGTGGAATTAAACTTGAATCAGCTTTAACGTTGTTTAATATTGACATCAATGGATCAGTTTGCCTGGATGTTGGAGCTTCAACGGGCGGTTTTACTGATTGCCTGCTTAAACATGGAGCAAAGCAAGTTATCGCAGTTGATGTCGGTTACGGGCAAATGGCGTGGAACCTCAGAAAAGATCCCAGGGTTGTTACTATTGAGCGCACCAATATAAGGTATTTGCCTTATGAAGCTGTTTCCCGGCCCATCGATATTGTTACAATTGATGTTTCCTTTATTTCCCTGAAAATAGTTGTTCCGGCCGTACTCAAGTTTATGAAAGCAAATGGATCCATTATTGCCCTTATTAAACCACAGTTTGAGGTTGGAAAAGGTAAAGTCGGTAAAGGTGGGGTTGTAAGGGAATCTCCCATGCATGATGAAGTGATAAAGAATTTATCAGCTTTTTTTATCGAAACAGGTTTAAAAATAGAAGGTGTTATCTCTTCTCCTGTTACCGGCCCGAAAGGCAACAAGGAATTTTTAATTTATATGAAATTCCCTGATGTATAGGAATTGAGAACTTAAAGATTCATGTAGTCGCCTTCAATATTTGGATTTTCAGCTTGATTTTGTTTACACAAAACTATATGCGTAAAAAATTCATAATATTCAGTACATCCGATTAAAATACTTTATAGGGAGACCTTTGAAGAGGGTGTTATGCAAAGGTCTAACAGAGAGGAGCTTAAATGAGTGAAAGGTTAAATAAATTAAGAAATATTGCTTTTGTCGGTCACGGGAGTTCCGGAAAAACGTCTCTGTCTGAAATAATGCTGTTTAAAACCGGTGCCATTAAGCGTCTTGGGCGAGTTGAAGATGGAAATACTGCCATGGATTTTGAACCGGAAGAATTAAAACGGTTAATAAGCATCAGCAGCGGCTTCCACCAACTGAACTGGAAAAAGCATGTTATTTCACTTATTGATACGCCGGGGGATCAGAATTTTTTTACTGATACAATAAACTCTATGCAAGGCGCCGATGGAGCTGTAGTTGTAATTGATGCAGTTGACGGCATAAAAGTTCAAACCGAGTTGGCATGGGACTATGCAAAGGAATTTGACCTTCCGTGCGCCATATTCATTAATAAATTAGACAGGGAGCGCTCTGATTTTGCTCGCACATTAAAAGAAGCAGCAAGTATTTTTGAGCCCAAACCAATTATAATTCAATTGCCATTGGGATCTGAAAACAATTTCAGGGGGGTCGTGGATCTTATCACCATGAAGGCTCATGTTTACGCTCCTGACGGTAAAGTCACAACAGGCGATATCCCGGAAGAGATGCTTGAATTGGCTAAAAAGGAAAGAGAAGCCCTTATTGAAAACGTTGCTGAAGCTGATGACAATCTTATTGAAAGATATCTTGAGGGAGAAACTCTTTCCGATGATGAAATAAAATCGGCTTTAAGAAAAGGCACAATATCCAGAACATTTGTCCCCGTTATTTGTGGTTCGGCAGTTAAAGATATATGTATTGATCTTTTATTTGACTTGATCATAAATTGCATGCCTTCTCCAGGCGAAAGAAAACCCAAAAAAGGTGTTAACCCGAATAATGGCGAAACAATCGAACGAACCCCTGATCCTGATGCTCCCTTTTCTGCCTTCGTGTTTAAAACAGTTGCCGATCCATATGCCGGGCGCCTCTCAATAATGAAAATTGTTTCAGGTTCACTTGGAGAGAGCGGCAATTTTTACAATGCGAACAAAGAATCAAGAGAGCGCTATAATCAGCTTCTCATGATAGCCGGTAAGGAACAAAAACCCATTACTGAAGCAGGCGCCGGAGAAATTGTTGCTGTTGCGAAGCTTAAGGATACCTCCACCGGTGATACGCTATGTGACGAAAACAACAAAATTAAATTTGAAAGCATAAAACCACTGCCTACACTAATATCCTTTGCGGTAGGATCAAAAGTCAAAGGTGAGGAAGATAAAATATACATTTCCCTTTCAAAGCTGCTGGAAGAAGACAGCGCTTTGAAAATCGAAAGAAATGCGGAAACCAAGGAAATACTCCTGTCAGGAAGAGGCCAGGTTCATATCGAGGTTGTTGTTGAGAAGGTAAAAAGAAAATTCAATGTCGATGCTCAGCTTAACACTCCCAAGGTCCCGTACAGGGAAACAATTAAGAAAAAAGTCAGAGTTCAGGGAAGGCATAAAAAGCAGTCCGGCGGACATGGCCAGTTTGGTGATTGCTGGATCCAAATGGAGCCTTTGCCAAGAGGAAGCGGATTTGAATTTGTTGATGCTATTGTCGGGGGCTCTATTCCAAGGCAATATATTCCCGCTGTTGAAAAAGGCATTATTGAATCAAGCCAGAAAGGCGTTCTTGCGGGATTTACGTGTGTCGATTTCAGAGTAACTCTTGATGACGGGTCTTTTCATGCTGTTGATTCATCTGAAATGGCTTTTAAGGTTGCCGGATCGATTGCCTTTAAAAAAGCTGTTCAGGAAGCAAAACCCGTACTTCTTGAGCCGGTAATGAAAGTCTCAATTACAACCCCTGATGAATACATGGGCGATATAATGGGAAACCTTAACAGCAGGCGGGGCAGAGTTCTTGGAATGGACACTGCCGGTAAAAATCAAGTAATTTTGGCAAATGTTCCGATGTCTGAATTTCTGACATATGAGCCGGATCTAAGGTCAATGACAGGCGGTCGGGGCATTTACACCATGGAATTTTCGCATTATGATGAAGTGCCTGCTCAACTTGCAGAAAAGATTATTGAGGCGGCAAACAAAGAAAAAGAACAATAATGATGGACTTGTAAATAGTCGAAATTCAGACGGCAAAGTAAAAAGATCATTATGCAAGGCGCACGAATCTTGAGGAATGAAGCGTACTTACTGGTACGCTGCAATGACGAAAGATGAAGTGCAACACAGCAGAATGACTTTTTAC
>JAGVOC010000324.1 GCA_020052975.1 Desulfobacterales bacterium
GAGAAGAACAGTTTCGAATCTGGAGAGACGGCAGCGAATGACATTGTCAGAAGTTGCCGTCTTAAGAAAGCCACCGACAAGGTCGGTGGTAGTTTACTGGTTTCTCGACCATCTGACCGACACCGGCCGCGCAGGGGTTATTGTTCCCAACGGTGTCCTTTTCGGTTCCGGGAAAGCCGCCCGCAAGGTACGTGAACTGCTCCTCACCACCTGCGATCTCCAGGCCATTATTGCCCTGCCATCAGGAGTCTTTAAACCTTATTCCGGCGTTGGTACAGCCATCTTCATTTTTCAGAAGGGCAGGTCGACCGAGTCGGTCTGGTTCTATGAACTCACCGCTGATGGACTTTCTCTTGACGACAAACGGGCGCCTATCGAGTCCAACGACATTCCCGACATCCTCGCCAAGTGGCCGGAGCGCGAGGAAGGCCTCAACAGCTTCCGCGTACCGGTGGAGAAAATCCGTGACAACGGCTGGCAGCTTATGCCGGGGCGTTATAAACCCATTCGACTCGATGCTTCTATACATGAAGAGCCTGCCAAGATCTTGGCGGATGTGATTAAGTTGGAGATGGAAATTACACAGCGGATAAAGGTGTTGCTTGAGAAGGTGCAAAGAAAATGAGTACGTGGCCTAAAGTACTACTACAAGATATTGCACGTTTGGTACGTGGCACCGAGCCTGGTAGTGAAAGCTACACCGATGCAACAAAAGGAATTCGATTCATTCGAGTGGGAGATATCACAGGTAAATCAGAAAAGCCGGTATTTACTGATTCACAGCAACTCGTTATGGTCTCCAAAAATGATCTCTTAATTGCCCTTGATGGGACTCCCGGTTACGTGAGCACTGGCCATGAAGGTGCAATTAGTTCGGGGATTCGTAAAATAGATTCTATAAATACGAGCGATATTTCTCAGGAATGGCTTCGATATTCGCTTATGTCGCATGATGTGCAAGAGACTATTAAACGGTACACAAATGGAGTTACAATATTACATGCATCTTCGGCCGTGCCTCACATAAGAATCCCAGTTCCGCCTCTCTCTGAGCAAAAGCGCATTGGGCAGCTTCTCAATAAGGCGGAAGCATTGCGCTCTCTTCATACTCAAGTAGACGAGCGTATGGTTTCTGTAACACCTGCGCTATTCCATAAGATGTTTGGTACCCCCTCTTCCAATAGTGGTAATTGGAAAACGGTCACATTAGGCAGTCTTGGGCGCGTCGTAACGGGTAATACACCTCCGCGTAGCGAATCAGACTTCTATGGTGATTACATTGAGTGGATAAAGACTGACAACATCGATGGCATTCGTGGTGTGGTTGGGCGTTCAGCAGAAGGCCTATCGAAGATTGGAGCGCGTAGGGCTCGCATCGTCCCAGAAGGAAGTGTACTTGTTAATTGCATTGCAGGCACTCTCAGTCGTATCGGAGAATCCGCAATTACAGATCGCAAGGTGGCCATCAATCAGCAGATCAATGCTATTGTGCCCAATAAAGGAGTTGAAAGCGCGTTCTTGTGTTCACTCGTTCGTGAGTTAAAACCGGTGATACAGGCTAACGCCACTGGGGTGATGACTCGAATTATCAATAAATCAGCACTAGAGCAAATTCCTGCTATTAATCCTCCTCAACCATTGCAGAAGCGCTTCGCTGAAAGTATTGCTGAGATTCGCAGACTGGAGGTTGCACAATCAGCCAGTCAAAGACGGCTTGATGACCTATTTAATTCCCTCCTGCACCGGGCCATTTGGGGGGAGCTATGAGCGGTACCCTACGACAGGCATGGGATTACTTCACGGCAGATTTGTGGGAGCCACTTGCCGACTATTCGGCAAAAGACGCTGTCGCACCATCTGGACTGTTTGGTGATCTCTTCGAATCAGCAGACTATTATCTCTCACCGCATCCAGCAGGTACCGAATTAGAGGAAGCCCGCAACAATACCGATAAGGCGCGGCAACGCTTCCTCGCCCTCAAAGGGACCGACTTCACCAGCGAGTCGGCCATAGTGCATTTCCTCGAAGAAGTGAGAAACGTCATTGCCGACTATGAGATCACCGGTTATGAAGATTTTTACCGGCGACTGCTCCGGGATATCCTCCATAAATACAATCTGCGCTATCGCCTGGACGACCCATTTATCCTGCGTTTCCTCTTGCCCGGTTCCTTCACAAACCTTTACGCCGAGCTTCATCGGTTAAACATCGGCAACGGCCATCTCGCCGGATTGCTAACCGACTTTGAAAAGGCTTTCGACCGTTATGCCCGGACCCAAGATCCCACCGATCTCAAAACTTGCATCGGAAACGCCAGCAAGTATGTGGAGGGATTGGCAGGCACAACTTGCGGTAAATCAGGATCGCTTGGTGATCTATGCAAAGAAATCAAAGATTGGCCTCATTCTGCGGTTCAAGCGGCGTTAACAAAACTCTATGGTTTCTGTTCGGACTATCCGGGCATCCGTCATGCGGGCAACCCCGCCGGTGTCCGCCGCGACCTGAATGCGCGAGACGTAACGCTGGCAAGCCTTCTATTGCTGAGCTTTTCCGGCTATCTGTCGCAAGACATTGATGAACAAGTAATCCTTGGAATATGAACTTAAAATATATCCTCGATAGTTAGCCCGAACGATTGCGAAAATTAAGTTTTGGCCTCACCTTTCAAATATAACACAACATCATTATTATATTCAATATGTTATGCATGAAAATGGCTTTTGCGGGAGCTGCATATAAGAAATAATTATCTCATTGACATAATGAGATAAACATATTATATATAGCAAACTCAAACGGAGGGAAAGATATGCCGACTATTGATTTGGCAGATCGTCTGAGGAAAGCCCGCGAGTCAGCAGGATTGACGCTTGGCGAAGCGGCATTGAGACTCGGTTTTGCAAACTATCAGACATTAAGTAACATCGAAAAGGGAGAGCGTGAAGTCAAGGCAAGTGAATTGGCTCTATTCGCCAGAACCTATTTCTGTAATCTCAACTCGCTTCTCATGGGTGATGATCAACCTCTGTCGGCGGTGTATCTTCTCTGGCGAAAAGCGCCAGTCGGAGAAAGAAAAAAAGAAATCGAAGCTTACATAAAGAATCGGTTTGAACAGTATCATCTTATCGAACGCCTGCTGGGGATTGATAGCGATATTAATTCACGGCTGATTACCGTAAAGCCGGCAGATATCCGCACGAACATTCAAGTTGACAGCCTTGCCTCAAAAATTAGTAACATGTTGAATTTGGGGAGCAGACCTGCCTTTTCACTCCAGAAAGCAATGGAACAGATTCTCCAGATAAAAATTCTTTTTGTTGAACTTTCGGATTTCGGCTCGGCGGCGTCGACAGTTCACCCGGAATTCGGAGCCGCCATTATAGTAAATAATGAAGAGGCGCCATGGCGGATTAATTTTACCCTCGCTCATGAATTGTTTCATATTATAACATGGGATACATTCAGCCCCAAGGAAATGGAAATCAATGAACAGTTTTTTACGGAGATTGAAAAGAAGGCAGAGCGTTTTGCATCCTCTCTCCTTCTGCCGGAAGCCGAAATCCGGCAAGAACTGGCCAAAAGGGTCATAGAACAAAAACTTCCCTATTCCGATATCGTCGATGTAGCCCGTGAATTTGGTGTTTCCACTTCGGCCCTTCTCTACCGCATGGCAAACTTGCGGCTTATGTCCTGGGAGAAGGCAAATGAGTTGTCGAAAAACGATGAATTGGCGATGATCGATCGTCGCCTAAGAAAAAATTTTTCGGGCGAAGCTCCCGTATCGGAGCGCTTTATCCTTCTCTCGGTTAAGTGTCTCAGAAAAGGGCTGATTTCCCGTGGCAAGTTTGCGGAGATTCTCGGAATAGATCGCGCGGATATTGACAAATTGCTGGAATATCGGGGATTGACCGAGATGGAGGGTGAATCGCTTGAAATTGTGGCTCCTTGATGCGGATGTTGTGATCAAACTTCTTGAGATTGATGTATTCGACAAACTGGCGGCCCAGCATGAGCTGCATGTTGCCTCATCCGTCATCGGTGAGGTTAAACACTATTATAGCAGGAGCGGTGAAAAAATTCCGGTAAACTTCCGTGAGCAATTCATAGACACCGGCCGCGTAGTCGAATCCATTGCGGTTATCGAAGAAATTAAAGGTGTTCTAAAACAACTTCCTCCATTGAAGCGAGAGGTCATACACACCGGCGAAATCGAGTCTCTTGCCATTCTTTTGCGGGAAGAAAAGTTTACGTTGTGTACCTTTGATTCTGCAGCGATTCGGACATTGCCATTTCTTGGCATGTCAGATCGTGCGATATCGGCCGAGATGCTTCTCAGTATATCCGGTAACTGTATCTCCCAAACGCAAACTCGATGTAAGATTATCGGAAGCTTATTTCAGGAGCAACCTGGATGAAGGGAAAAAGGATTTCATCTATTCGATAGGGAAAAATGCGGAACGGGAAAGACCTTAATCGGGATTGAGTTATCAGTGCCCATCGACGGGCAAATTGATAGAAGATTTGAAGCAGACCTAAAGCAGATACTAGAAGATCTCGGCTTAATAGGGCGCGTCGAGTTCGAGTAGAAGTGCTGGGCTATATATTTCATATCTTTTTCAGTTCAACTATGGTGGCGCCCCAGCCTCCTGCTTCCATCGGGGCATCTTTGAATGATTCGACTAAGAGGCTCTTTTTCAATATTTCCATGACGCCTTTTTTAAGAATTCCCCGGCCTTTACCGTGTATTATCCGCACCTTGAGAATCCCATTTTTCTGACATTCTGAAAAATATTCGGAAAGAAGACCGGAGACTTCTTCCGGTCTGAAGGTATGCAGATCGATAAAATCTTCAATCGGTATTTTAACAGGCTTCATCTTGCCTTCCTTTATATCGGCATCATCCAAGAAGCGAGGACGAATCAGGGTCATGTTTCTGAAAATTTATTTTTGCCCTGTCAAATCCGGTTGTTGCATAGCAATAGATGCACCCGTAAATGCAGGAGTCATACATTCCTATATCCTTGCTTGAAACACAATTGCAGTTCTTCCTCTGGGAAGGGTCTTTTTTTAAATCAAGGTTTTTCCCGAAAATTTTTGCAATGTAAATATCATCTATGCATTTTCCGGCAGGGATACCGAAGCCGGTAAGATCTTTTTTTGAAGCGCAGCTTCTTATCTCAATGCCGTTATTCCCTGCAATATTGACCAGGGAGCTTAAAAGATCGGGTAAATTCGAATCATTACATTCGTTAAGAAAAAAACCGGCATCATTCAGCCCTTTGATTCTTCCTTCTATCTTTCTGTAAATATCCACGAAACTTATAATGCATTGAAAAGTATAACCGCGCAACACGTCTGCAATAGACTCAAATTTTTGTTTATGGAATTCAATGCCTGTAAGATTGCTTAATACTATCGGATCATAACGCCAGATAATCTTTTTAGGGCCAATAAGATCGGATAATTTCCGGAATGTGTCGAGCGATATTTCAAGAGAGGGAGACTTCGGATCGAGAATCCGTGGATTATCCATGAGGGTATACAAAAAATAATAGCTGTAACCCCGTGTGTTAAGTTCTTTTAAATGCGGAATAAGCGGTTTGGGGTTCCGTGTCCAGAACACAAAAAGATCAACATTTTCAGGCTCAAGTGAAATATTTGAAATCTGATTCGGGTTGAATGGATTTGGAACTGTGCAGAAACCCGCCCGGACCCTGTTCATAAACCATTTGCTGTAAAATGCCGGAATGTCGGTTCTGCGGCTTGCGCTTAGAATCATTTTACAACATCTCAACGATGGGCGGTCTGTCAGTATTTAGCTCAATCAGAGCTCCTTTTCCTTTCATTCCTATACTGCAGTTTACCACAAGCGTCTTTCCCAAAAAAGCGCTTCCCGGCATTTCATGGATATGACCGCAAATAAGCAGTTGTGGCTGGCGCCTTGAAACTATTTCCCGAAGGCTTTTGCATCCCGCATGAAACTTGCCGATAACCTTATCAAGTGTTCCAAAAGGAGGCGGATGGGCTATCAGGATCGTATCTTTTCTCACCAGCGGTTCAAGCTTTTTAGTTGTCTGCTTTTCACGAAATTGAATACGGGAGGAAAATGGCACCGGGATTGTTCCGCTGACGCCTGTAAAAGAGAATCCGTTAATAGCAATTTCTGAAAAGTGCAAAAAAGAAATATTTGAGGAAACGGGAGAAAGATTCGCAATTTTTTTTGAATCTGTGTTGCCGCGAACCACAAGGACCGGCAGATGGGTATTGCTGAAATAAGACATGATATTTGAAGGGTTAAACAATGAATTTATATCACCTGCAAGAACAAGCACATCGGGCTTGTTGCTTGAAATGATATCATGTATTGAAGATATCCTTTTTTTCCGGCCATGGATATCTGCTACGGCGTAAATAAGCATATAGAATCTCCGGGAAAAAGTTGATGATATTTTTTAAGAATCAAGATATGAGAGATAAGCAAAGGTTGTCAAGAAAAAGCGAACGGTTGCTCGTTTTAGCTTGACAAAGTTGACAGCTTCGTAAAAAGTCCGATTTTCACAACTCAGGTCACTAAGAGCACGGAAAGGGATATTTATGGAATTTTTTTTCAAGCCTAAGGGAATTGCGCTGATTGGAGCAAGCTCCAATCCATATAAAGGAGGAAATTCCATACTTAAAAACCTGTTAAAGGGATACAAAGGAAAGATTTATCCGGTCAATCCGTCTTATACGGAGATAGAAGGTCTGCAATGTTATCGGTCGGTAACGGATGTGCCTGACCCCGTTGATCTTGCCATCGTATTTGTCCCGGCCAGACTCGTGCCGGATGTAATCCGGGAGTGTGTTCAAAGAAAGATTCCGGGAGTCATGATTGAATCCGGAGGTTTTGCCGAAGCAGGAGCAAGA
>JAGVOC010000106.1 GCA_020052975.1 Desulfobacterales bacterium
CCTTCGGCTAGTGTTTATGCTAATGAAATTAATCATTAACAGGATTCGTACACAGGGGTCTTTCACCCCATAAATTCACGCCCGTGCCGGGCGTACACCTCTGCGTGCAGCCGACGCCCGCGAGCGGGCGCGGCTGACGCAAACGTTATTGTGGGGATTATGAACAACAACAATAGTATAATAATTCTTGGCACAGAACATGAATTACAGTGTGGAACCAAAGAATATTCGGAGTTGGAAATTCAAGAATTCAAAACGCTAATCACAGAAATTTGCATTCAAAAAAAAGTTATGTGTATAGTTGAAGAAATGAGCGATGAAGGTCTTTCAAATCATGAAGTTAAGAAAACAGTAGTTTCTGAAGTTGCAAAAAGTCTACCAATTAAATACCGTTATACTGATTTAACGCCAGAACACCTTGCAGATTTATGTATTTATATTGATCAGTATTATCTGCGTGAACCAACAAATGAATTAAAATTTTCAAAGAGAGAACTTTTGCATAAAAATCTATCGGACCCAATCAGAGAGAGATATTGGCTTGCAAATATTCTATATCTTAACAGTTGGCCGACACTTTTGATTTGCGGATCTGCCCACGTTAAAAGCATGAAAGATTTAATAATCAGTATGGAATATGGTCTTATGTTTACTACGATAGCATATTAGCCTGGAGAAATAGCAAATCGAATAATATTTATAAAAACGATAACCTCACACTGCAAAGGACGCCGAACAGCAGGTGCCTGTGGTTTCGCGTTAGGCATCCTACCACCCCTTGTGCAGTTCCGAATTATTCTTGTTTCTCCTCTATTTTTTTGTTCTTTCCTTAAAGAACCTTAAAGAAAACGAAATATTCCAACCAATAATCATTAATGACATCCCTTCTATAATTATGGTATGGGTACGATAAATTTGAGAATCCAGTTTTGATAATGGTTCCGATTGGAAATGATTTGACGGAATACATTTAGACGGATAGAAAAGGGGACAATGATGAAGATGCCATCGGTTTTGAAGATGATCGTCGCTATGCTATTCCTCACAATCCTACCCGTACAGGTTAATGCCCTCACACCCGATCAGGTTTTTGACAAAGTAAAGGATGCCATTGTTGTGGTGAAGACCTTTGACAGCAAGGGCATGCTCAAAGGCTTCGGGAGCGGGGTGCTTATTTCCCCCGGCAAGATAGCCACCAACTCTCATGTTGTGAAAGGAGGCGCTTCCTACAAGGTGTGCCGGGGAAAACAGATTATTGACGCCACCCTGTATGCGGAAGATCAAGACAAAGACATCTGTATCCTTGATGCCAAGGGTATTATAGGGAAACCAGCGGAGCTCGGCAAGGCGACGAGCCTTAAGGTTGGGGTCCCGGTTTATGCTGTGGGAGCACCACAGGGACTGGAACTTTCCATTTCCGACGGCATCGTTGCACAACTCCGGGGTGGACCGCCACCATTTATTCAGACCACGGCGGCTGTCTCCCCAGGTTCGAGTGGCGGAGGTCTATTCGATGGGGAAGGCCGGCTGGTAGGCCTGATCACCCTTTACATAGAAGGAGGGCAGAACCTGAACTTCGCCATGCCCATAGAATGGATAAACGAGGTTAAGCCGGGTCGTAAACAGGTCGCCAATGGTCGTAGCCAGACCGAATGGTTGAAGCGCGTTATAACCCTCGAAGATTTGAAGGACTGGCAGGGAATGCTTGATTGGTGCCGGAAGTGGACTAAAAGCGAACCGAAAAATGCCGAAGCCTGGTACAGCCTCGGGGTCGCTTATGGAAAACTCAACCGCTACGACGACGCCATAGAAGCCTATCGTCAGGCCCTGCGCATCGATCCGGAAGATGCCAGCGCCTGGTACAACCTCGGAAAAATTTATGACGATCTCAACCGCTACGACGACGCCATAGAAGCCTATCGTCAGGCCCTGCGCATCGATCCGGAGCATGCCAAAGCCTGGAACAACCTCGGGGGCGCTTACGGCAAACTCAAGCGCTATGATGATGCCATTGAGGCTTTTCGTCAGGCCCTGCGTATCAATCCGGAGTATGCCGGTGCTTGGTACAACCTCGGTTTCGCTTATGGAAAACTCAACCACTACAACGACGCCATTGAGGCCTATCGTAAGGCTCTGCGCATCGATCCGGAGTATGCCAGTGCTTGGTACAACCTCGGGGTCGTCTACAACAAACTCAACCGCTACAACGACGCCATAGAGGCCTTCCGCCAGACCCTGCGCATAAATCCGGAGAATACAGATGCTTGGGACAACCTCGGAATCGCTTACGGCGAACTCAAGCGCTATGATGATGCCATTGAGGCTTTTCGTCAGGCCCTGCGTATCAATCCGGAGTATGCCAGTGCTTGGTACAACCTCGGGGTCGCCTACGGCAAACTTAAGCGCTACAACGACGAAATCAATGCCTATCGCCAGGCTCTGCTTATCAATCCGGAGGATGCCAACGCCTGGTACAACCTCGGGATCACTTACTTACTTTCTGACAATCGATCAGCCGCTCTGGATGTCGTCCAGAAACTGCGACGTCTCGATCCTGAAAAGGCCGACAAACTTTTCAATCTGATCGTGCCACGCTGATGGAATAGAAGAAGATGGGGGTTAGGCAATCTTCATCTTGTGATGGGTCTTTGCAAATCTATAAACTTTGATAAATGAAAAGCCTTGTGTTTTATTTAATAAGTTTCTCGGCCTGAACAAAGAAGTGCGTGGTGTATGTAGTCCAGTTGACGGACTTTATGTCGTCTTATACAGACTGTATACTTATTGTTCGCAGAGAAAGGAGATGGTGCGATGAAAAAATATGTCATAGGGTTGATCCTCTTGAGTTTGGTCATCTTTTCTGGCATTGCAATGGCAGGAGAAAACTGCTCATCGTGCGGCGGTTCAATGTACTTCACTGGAGAAACTAAGACTGACTGGGGGAAACTGTTCTATCTGTACAAATGCCCTTCAGGGCACGCATGGTGGATCAAGGCACCGTCCTACACACCCCCTTCCAGTGGAAATGATTTCTCTTCTGGCCCGAAATGCCCAACATGTGGAGCCAGCGTATACTTTACTGGTGAAACATATACCGAATGGGGCAAACTGTTCAAGGTATATAGGTGTCCTTCCAATCACCGGAGTGTAGGAAGATAAGAGCTGGCTACAACAGCCGTTCCACCGGATCGCTGACGCTCCCAGTAAACTTTGCGTTATGTATCAGAAAGTTACTTCAAACAAACAACATTGAGGTTTGAAATTGGATGTTTTTGTAAGTTCAACATACAGAGATCTTTCAAACCACAGAGAAATTCTTAGGCTTGCACTTGAAAAAAGTGGTTACCATTTCAGGGGAATGGAGCATTTCTCAGCGCAACAAAATCCACCCTTAGACACTTGCTTACAAGAACTAGAATCATGTGGCTTGTACGTTGGTATTATCGGTCGCTTATACGGTTCAGGGGGCATATCCGGGACGTCCATAAATAAGTAATTAACTTGACAGGCAACAGCTTTTATGTTAGCAGGATCACATGCCGAGATTAGCCCGCCTTGACGCTC